>JBBQHN010000001.1:0-59798 GCA_038324015.1 Candidatus Limnocylindria bacterium
GAGCTTGAGACCGAGCCAGGCGCCTAACGCGATAGGGACCGCGATGATGAGTCCGACCTGGCCCAGGATCGCCGCGTTCAACGCGCTCCACCCGGGGTGCGGAGAGCGGCCAAGGCAACGTCAGTTTATGGGCAAACCGCACGCCGCGCACGTGGGGACCGCGCGGTGCAGCGCTAGAGCCAATGCTTGCGTCGGAAGTACACGGCGAGCGAGCCGGCCGCCAGGACCGTGAACACGATCGAGCCCCAGAACAGCTCCGGTGAGTCGTATGGGATGAATGCCACGAAGTTCTGGCCGAAGAAGCTGGTAACGACCGTCATGACGAGGAGGATCGTCGCGACGGCCGTCAGGACCTTCATGACCTCGTTCAGCCGGTTCGAGACGGCGGCGAGGTTGGCGTCCACCACGTTGCTCACCAGATCCCGCAACGTGTCGATCTCATCGGTCACCCGCACAACGTGGTCGTACAGGTCCTGGAAGTAACGGCGTTCCTCCGACCCGAAGCAGCCGACGTCGCCGCGGCTCAGGACCTGGAGGACCTCGCGCTCAGGCGCGATGAGCTTCCGTAACCGGAGCAAGTCGCGCTTCAGCAGAAAGAGCTCGGACAGTGACGTGCGCAGAGCGTTCCCGTCGGTGTCCTGGAGGATCAGCGCCTCGAGCACGTCGGCGCGCTCGCCGTAGTCGTCGACGATCGGGAAGTACCCGTCGACCGTCGCGTCGAGGAGCGCGTGCAGGAGCATTCCGATGTTCGGCAGCCGGCCCTCGCGCCAGCGGCGCTCGACGTCTTCGCGCGGGCGCCACTCGGAGTGGCGCACCGTCACGAGAACGTCGGCGAAGGCGAAGATCGAAAAGAGATCCGTCGTGATCGAGCCGGGGCTTGCCGACTGGATCGCCGTGAATGCGATGAAGTAGTAGCCGTCGTAGGAATCCGCCTTCGGGCGATCATGGCGCGCCCGGGCGTCCTCGACCGCAAGGGGATGCAGGCCGAGCTCCTCTGCGATGAGCGACAGCTCGGCGTCGCTGGGATCCAGGATGTCGAGCCACGTCGGCGTGCCGCGCAGCTCGGAGAGATCCGCCGGCGGCGCCTCGCGCACGCCGTCGGGGTGCTTGACCAGAAGCCGGGCGGTCACGCCCGGATGCTAGTCAGGACGAGAATCGGCGTACGAGACGGAGCAGGTCATCGGCGTGGAACGGCTTGCGCAGGAAGGCCTCGGCGTTGCAGCGGTCGGCCTCGCGCTTCGGATCGGCGACGCCGGTAACGATGACCAGGGGCACGTGCTTCAACCGCAGGCGAAGCTCGCGCGCGAAGGTCGGCCCGTCGATGCCGGGCATCTGGACGTCGAGGACGATCAGCGCGGGCGGATCCTCGTCCATCGCGATCAGCGCCTCGGCTCCGTTATGCGCCTCGCGCACGGCGAAGCCGTGCTCCGCCAGCAACGCCCGTTCGACGGCGAGGATGTCCTGATCGTCGTCGACGATCAGGATCGGCCGCGCACGCCGTTCGGTCAGTGCCATGTGACCAGCCATGCAAGCCCCGTTCCCGCCGATACTTCCGGTCATGACACGTCCGAAAGGTCTCCGGCCGGCCGCTGAGGTCGTCCCGAAGCTTGGCGTCCCAAGCGGTCAGCCAGCCGTTCGGATCGGCGAGGTGGCCGCCTACGACAAGCCCCTCGAGCACCTGGCAGGGCAGCTCGACCGCGCGGAGCTCGAGCTCCCGCTCCGCTACCGGGCGTCGCGCTGTGGCCTGTGCCTCTGCTTCGCGCTCGAGCCGGTCGGCGCGAACGCGCTGGCGGCCGAGCTCACCCGGATCATGAGCACCGAGGGAACGATCTGGGTCGTCGTCTGGAAGAAGCCATTCCTGCGGCCCGGTCTCCTCTCCTGGGACGACGTGCAGGCCGCGATGCTGCCGACGGGCTGGGTCGACAACAAGATCTTGAGCTTCGGCGACGAGGTGTACGGCACCCGTTACGTGCTGCGGAAGGCACTGCGCAACTAACCGAGGTGCCCGCGCGTCTATCGAGTGTGCGCAGCGGAGCGATCGCCCTGGGATTCGTGTTGGCGGCCTGCGGAACGACCGCGGGCCATCCCGTGACCGTTCAAGCGAGCGCTTCCGCGACCGCATCGTCCGGAGCGTCGTCGACCCCACGGGTCACCACCGCGACGACCGTCGATTGCACGGTCAGCTGGGTCGATCACTTCACAGCACTCTCGGACATGGCCAGGAAGGCGGATGTGATCGTCCGCGCGGTCGCGATCGCACAGGACACGGTGCAGCTCACGCCGGGGTTCGGACCTCGACCCACACGTGATGCGCGCCGCACGACGTTCCGCGTCGTCGAAACGCTGAAGGGCGCGGCGACCCCCGAGATCCGCCTGCTCGAGGACGTCTGCCCGAACCTCGATGTGCGATCGGGCGATGAGTGGCTGCTATTCGCCACGCGGTGGGACAACTCCCATGGACCGGCCGGCGGCGGCCAACATTACTTTTCGGCTGGCGGGCCGCAGGGGCAGTTCCGATCTGCCGCGGGCAGGGTGAGTGGTCCGTTCTTCGCCTTCGCGGAACTCGTCCGCTCGTACGAAGGCGCGACGATCGACGAGGTCCTGCGCGACACGCGCGCGGCGCTTCGCTAGGGAGCGAGTTGCTCCGCCAAGAAATCGACGATCCGCGCATGGGCCTTGTCGGAGTTGGCGCGCTTCGTGAATCCGTGGCCCTCGTCCTCGAAGACCATGTACTCGACCGGAATGCCACGCGCGCGGAGCCGCTCGACGACCTGGTCGGACTCTTCCTTCGGGACCCGCGGGTCGTTCGTACCCTGCACCACGAGCATCGGGCAGCGAACCTTGTCCAGGTGCGTGATCGGTGAACGCTCGACGAGCTTGGCGCGGTCCGTCTCGAGATCGCCGATCCAGAGCTTGAGGAAGCGCCGCCAGTTCGGCTGCGCGTGCTCGATCATCGTCACGAGGTTCGCGACACCGAACACGTCGACCGCGCACTTCCAGCGGTCGGGCATCGTCGTGACACAGACGAGCGTGGCGAAACCGCCGTAGGAGCCGCCGTACACCGCGAGCCGCTGCGCGTCGATGCGCGGGTCGTTCGCCATCCAGTCGGCCACGGCGCGCAGGTCGCGGGCGTCGATGCCGCCCCAGTCGCGGTGGATCGCTTTCTGCCACGAGAGGCCGTAGCCGGTCGAGCCATGAATGTTCGGCACGACGAGCGTCATGCCGCGATCGACGAGCGCCTGGAGATAGGCCATCCGGTCGGGGAAGCCCGGCCGCGACTGACCCTCGGGTCCGCCGTGGGGATAGAGGACCGCCGGCGTCCTGCCTTTCGCGTTCCTGGGCCGGAAGACGAACGCGGGGATGTCGCCGTCCTGGGCCGTAATGCGGATGAGCTCGGGCTCCACGAGATCGCGGGCGGTCACGATGCGTGCGGTCTCGAACACCATGCGAGCGTCACCGGTGGCGGTATCGAGGACCCAGAGCTGCGGCGCCTCGGTGGCCGAGGTCCGGTGGAACGCTGCGAGCGAGCCGTCGGCCGAGATGACGAGGTCCTCGCAGACCCCCTGCAGGTCACGCTCCCCCATCCGCGTGCGGTCACGCTGCCAGCGGAGCGTCGAGTAGCCGTCCGCGTTGACGGACCAGATCTGTGTCCGTCCGTCGGCCGATGACGCAGCGAGCTCGATGTCCCAGTCCGGTGCATCGATCACCTCGCGCTCGCCGGTCTTCCGGTCATACGCGGCGAGGTAGAGGTGCTCCTGTCCGTGATCGGTCAGGCCGAGCGGGCGGCCGTCGGCCAGCCACCCGGCCGGGACGTTGGAGACGTCACCGTCGTGCGCCGTGATGTGGGTCGCCGCTCCGGTCTCCGGATCGACGATGAACAGATCCTGATCGGTGTTCGCTGCCACGCGCATCACGAGCAGCGACCGTCCATCCGGCGACCACCCGCCGACGACGTGCCAGGCCGGCCCTGCCACGAGGACGCGCTCCGTCGCCTGCTCGACGTCCTCGATGACGATGTCCATATCGGTAGCCTGGCGCGCGTTCGAGGAGAACGCGACGCGCGAGCCGTCCGGGGACACCGCATTCCAGGAGAGGAGCCGCTGGACGCGCTCGCCCTCGGACCACGAGAGCTTCTCGACCCGCTCGTCGCTTCGGGCAACGTAGAGCTGATGGAGCTCGGTGCCGCCGCGGTCGGCCGCGCCGATGAGATCGCCGCGCGTGGACCACGCGAGCGACCGCAGCGCTGCGCCCTCGACGCCGAGAGCGGGTGTTGGCTTGCCGGCTTTGTTGAGCGGGAGCGTCCAGGCCGAGTACGTGCCCGCGCCGAGATCGCCGAGGAACGCGAGCGCGCGGGCATCCGGTGAGATCGCGAGCGCCGATCGGCAGGAGAAGCGCCGCGTCGTGTGCGGGATCGGCACGATGCGCTCGCGTGGCTCGAAGTCGGCGATCGGACGCGACATCGGCTGAATCCTAGCCAAGTACGCTGGCCGGTATGACCCACGCCAACGACACCGTCGGTCGCTACCTGCGTGACGAAGCCGCGTATGTCGAGAAACGCATCGCCCGGCTGCGTATCCAAATGATCCTCGTCGTCGGAGTGCCGCTCGCGATCTACGCGTACGCGACAGGACTGCAGGCCGCGATGGCCTCGTCCGTCATCGGGCTCGCCTGGCTCGCCGCGGCGGTCGGACTCGACCGCGGGTTAGCCGGGGGCCGATATTCCGCCTGGCTCGGTCTGGCCGCCACGCTGATCGAC
The DNA here is from genome assembly GCA_038324015.1 of Candidatus Limnocylindria bacterium. GTDB lineage: Bacteria > Chloroflexota > Limnocylindria > P2-11E > P2-11E > UBA4735. The sequence goes on from JBBQHN010000001.1 coordinate 4,757, forward strand.
GCGCTGTTCCTGACCGCGGTCGTCGTGTCGATCGTGATCGTCCGGAACGACCCGAGCTTTGGGCCGAATGTGGTCCACATCTATCTCTACTTCCCGCTCGTCGCGCTCGCGGCCCTCCGCCAATCGAGACGGCTCGCCCTCACCGCCGGCGTCGTTAGCGCGATGTGCTACGTCGGGCTCTTCGCCATCGCCGCGATCGGCGCGCCAGCGAGCATCACCTTTGGCGAGCCCGGTCCGGGGCAGGTCGGGGTGAGCCGGACCGCGATCGTCGTTGCGGCGCTCCTGCTGACCGGGATCATCGGTGCGGTCATGAGCTCGCGGTCCCAGCGGCTCCTCGCGACCGCGCTCGACACACGGACGTTCCTGTTCTCGGATCTGCGCGACTTCACGAGCTTCGTTGAGCGCAACGGCGATGCTGCCGCGTCCGAGCTGATCCGGACATATCGGTCGCTCGTGCGAAGCGAGATCGCCCGGTCCGGCGGCGGCGAAGTCAAAACGGAGGGCGACAGCTTCTACGTGGTGTTCGACAGCGCAAGGCAGGCCCTCGCGTGCGGCGTTGCGATCCAGCACGCCGCGCAGCGCGCACCGACCGCCGAGCGCCCCATTCGCGTCGGCATCGGTATCCACGCCGGCGAACCGGTCCCGCACGACGGGCAATTCGTCGGCAGCGCGGTCAACGTCGCCGCCCGGTTGGCCCAGAACGCGGCGGCGGACGAGCTGCTCGTCAGCGACATCGTGCGAGGCCTCGTCCGTACATCCAACGTGCCGCCCATGGAGGAACGGCCGGTCACGCTGAAGGGCATCACCGACCCTCCTCGGGCCTACCTGGTGCGCTGGCAAGCGACGGACGAGCGCGAGGCGCGGGGGCCAGCGCGAGGGTTATCGTCCTGAACGGGACGAGAACTGGCCTGAGGGAACATGAAGGCAACAGCTACCGCGGCCGCATCCAAGAAGATCACGACACGGATCAAGGACTTGGGTGATTGGCGCGGCGAGGCCCTTGCCCGCGTCAGGACGCTCATTCACGACGCGGACCCCAAGATCCAGGAAGAGTGGAAATGGGAGAAGCCGAGCTCGCCGGGAATTCCGGTCTGGTCCCATGATGGGGGCGTGTGCACAGGCGAGTCATACCAGGAGGCGGTGAAGCTCACGTTCTTCCGGGGGGCGTCATTGAAGGACCCCAAGAAGCTCTTCACCTCCAGCCTCGAGGGCAAGGTCCGCCGGGCCGTCGACATCCGCGAAGGTGAAAAGATCAACGAGACCGCGTTCAAAGCTCTCATCCGCTCAGCCGTCGCCGCCAACACAGCGGCCATCGCGGAGCGCACGGCTCGGACGAGGTCGAACGGCCGCTAGCTCAGCATCCTGGCGATCTCGGCGGCGTTGGTCACAGCCTTGTCGGCGTAGCAGTTGTTCATCAGCACGTGCACCTCGTCGGCGTCGTCGGCAAGGTGCTCGATCTTGCCAAGCCACTCCGCGAGCTCTTCCTTGGTGTACTGATAGTCGAAGCGCTCGGCGGCGCTGATCCCCTTCTTCTTCCAGTTCTCAGCGTTCCGTCCGTGGAAGCGGACGATCGCCAGGCGGCCAGACGTCACCGCGGCGACCGGCGGGACGCTTGAAGGGAAGCCCTGCGGCTCGTCGACCGCGACGTACGTGAGGTCGTGGTCGGCGAGGAATTTCAGCGTCTCGGCGCGGTTGCGCTCGCTCATCCAGGTCTCGTTGCGGAACTCGACGGCGAGACGGTCATCGGGCAGGCGTTCGCGCGCATGCAGGATCGCGTCCTTGTTCTCGTGCGAGATCACGAACCAATCCGGATATTGGAGGAGGATCGCCCCGAGCTTCCCCGCCTTACGCAGCGGATCGAGCGAGATCCAGAACCGCGCGTGGATCTCAGCACTGATCTCAGGCGGAAGGTCCTTTGGGTAGAGGCGCTGCTTCGCCTGCAGCTCGGCGGGCAGGGTCTCGCGGATCGTCCTTGGCAGCCGCTTCGGATCGATCGGATGCGTCGTGATCGTGCCGAACGCCTTGAAATCCATGGTGAATCCGTCCGGCGTCCGCTCGGTCCAGAGCTGGGCCTGCTTCGGATCCGGAAGCGCGTAGTACGCGGCGTCGTTCTCGACGACCGAGAACCGCGCGGCGTAGAAGCGCAGCCGCTCGTCTGCCTTCTTCGCGATCTTCTCGGGATACCAGCCCGATGCGATCAATGTGGGGTCGGTCCACGAGCAGGTGCCGACCTTGATCTTTCCCATTTGACCGCCGGCGCTATTCCGCGCGGTCGGGATAGAGGTTCGGGTCGAGCTCCGAGGCCTTCGCGCTCCGCTGTGACAGCGCGAGCACCGCGATACCGAACACCGCGAGGAAGCCGACGAACGAGTAGGCCTGGGCCCGTCCGCTCGAGACGAACGCGAGCGCGCCGAGTCCGAGCGTGATGGCGTAGATGAGGAGCACTGCCTGGCGGTGCGACAGCCCGACGTCAAGCAGCTTGTGATGGAAGTGGCCACGGTCGGGCGCGAACGGCGCCTGGCCGGTGACCATGCGGCGAATGATCACGTAGAAGGTGTCGATGATCGGCACGCCAAGCACGAGCAGCGCGGCGGCGACCTTGGCCGTGGCAAAGATCGAGAGCACCGCCAGCATCGTGCCGATGAACGCCACGCCGGTCGTACCTAGGTACACCTTGGCCGGGTGGAAGTTGAAGACGAGGAACCCGAAGATCGCGCCCGCGAGCGTGAAATTCATCCACGCGACGAACGGCTCATTGACCGCGGGGAGGAGGGCGGTCGCGCCGAGCGCGACGGCGGCGATACCGGCAACGCCCGCGGCAAGGCCATCGAGACCGTCGATGAAGTTGAGGGCATTGTTCATCCCGACGATCCAGAAGACCGTGAAGCCGACAGCGAGCGGCAGTGCGAGCGTGATGACGCCGTCGCCGCGCGGGTCGTTGACGAATTCGATGCGGATACCCGCAGCGACGATGACTCCCGCGATCAGCAGGTAGCCCAGCATCTGCCAGCGCGCGCGGAGGTCGAACGCATCATCGAGCAGCCCCACGGCGAGACCGAGGACCGCAGCAAGCGCGGTCAGGGTGAACCGCGGCGTGCGCACCTCTTCGGGAATGAGGAACGCGTGCCCGTTGAAGCGGTCGATCAACCAGAAGGTGAGGATCGCGAGGCCGAACGCGCTCGCGACACCGAGTCCGCCGATGCGCGGTATCGGCTCGGGATGCTGCCGCCTCCCACCGGGCACGTCCATCAGACCGAGACGCCGCGCGAGCACGCCCGAAAGCGGCGTGAGGAGCAGCGCCAGAAGGAACGCGAGCAACGCGGAGCCGGCGAACAGCAGCACGATCGACGTGCCCGCGGCGGAGAGGAACGACGACATCAGCTCGTACCGAACTGGCGGTCGCCCGCGTCGCCGAGACCGGGAACGATGTAGCCCTTCTCATTCAGGCGCTCGTCGAGCGCGGCGACGTGGATCGGCACGTCGGGGTGCGCTTCGTTGAGTGCCTTCACGCCCTCCGGTGCCGCGATGAGGCCGACGTACTTCACACGCCGCGCTCCCCACTTCTTGAGGATGTCGATCGTCGCGACCGACGAGCCGCCCGTCGCGAGCATCGGATCGAGCACGAGGCAGACCTGCGCGGTCGCCGCCGACGGGAGCTTGTTGTAGTACTCGATGGGTCGCAAGGTGCGTTCGTCACGGAACAGACCGATGTGCCAGACCTGCGCCTCGGGGATCAGCTGGAGCGCGGCCTCGACCATCCCAATGCCGGCTCGCAAGACGGGAACCAACCCGATCTTTTCGGCAAGCCGCACGCCCGTATGGGGCGCGAGTGGAGTCCGGACATCCGCCGGCGAGGTCTCGAGATCCTCGGTGGCTTCATAGAGGACGAGCATCGCGAGCTCATGGACCAGACGCCGGAATTCGGGCGGGGGCGTGCGCTCATCCCGAAGGCGTGTCACCTTCTCCCGCACGAGCGGGTGGGTCGAGACGTGGAGCTGGTCGGTCAGGCTCGGGCCGTCTCCCGGGTGGTCCGGGTGATACCGGGTACCGGGAAGCGATGGGTCAGCTCCAAGACCTCGTCGGCGATCTGCTTGGCGATGGTCTCGTCCTTCGCTTCACGGAGCGCCCGGGCGATGAGCGCGCCGATGCGCTCCATCTCCGCTTCCTTCATGCCGCGCGTCGTGATCGCCGGCGTGCCGATGCGGATACCCGATGCGGTACCGGCCTTCTGGGGGTCGTACGGGATGGTGTTCTTGTTGACGGTGATCCCGACCGCGTCGAGCAGCTTCTCGGCCGCCTTGCCGGTCAGCTCGACGGGGCGCACGTCGACGAGCATCAGGTGGTTGTCGGTGCCGCCTGAGACAACACGCAGGCCCGCCTTCGTCAGCGCGTTCGCGAGCGCGACCGCGTTCGTGCGGATCTGCTTCGCGTAGACCTTGAACTCCGGCGTCGCGGCCTCCTTGAAGGCGACGGCCTTGCCGGCGATCACGTGCATCAGCGGTCCGCCCTGGGCATACGGGAACACGGCCTTGTTCACGGCCTTCGCGTACTCCTCGGTGCAGAGGATCATGCCGCCGCGCGGTCCGCGCAGGGTCTTGTGGGTCGTGGTCGTCACGATCTGCGCGTGCTCGACCGGGTTCGGGTGCTCGCCAGCGGCGACGAGGCCGGCGAAGTGCGCCATGTCCACCATGAGGAGCGCGCCGACGCTGTCGGCGATCGCCCGCAGCCGCTTGAAGTCGAAGAACCGCGGATACGCGGTCGCCCCCGCGACGATGAGCTTGGGGTGGTGCTCCTTCGAGAGCGCCTCGATCTGGTCATAGTCGATGAGCTCGTCGTCGCGCTTCACGCCGTACGCGACGAAGTTGTAGAGCTGCGCCGAGAAGTTGACCGGCGAGCCGTGCGTGAGGTGACCGCCCTGGTCGAGCGCCATGCCGAGCACGGTGTCGCCCGGCTTGATGATCGCCGCGTAGGCGGCCATGTTCGCCTGCGCGCCCGCATGCGGCTGCACGTTCGCGTGCTGCGCCCCGAACAGCGCTTTCGCGCGCTCGATCGCGAGCGACTCGGCGACGTCCACCCATTCGCAGCCGCCGTAGTAACGGTGTCCCGGGTACCCCTCGGCGTACTTGTTGGTCAAGACGCTGCCGACGGCGTCCATGACCGCCTGACTCGTGTAGTTCTCCGAAGCGATGAGCTCGATCTTGTCCACCTGACGGCGCCGCTCACCCTCGATCGCCGCATACACCTCGGGGTCGACGCGCTCGAGCTCGCTCATCTGCTCTTCTCCAGCTTCTCGATCTGCTTCCGTCTGCGCTCGTGACGTCCGCCCTGCACTTCGGCGGCGAGGTACGCGTCGACGATGGCCTTCGCGATCTCGATGCCGATGACCCGCTCCCCCAACGTGAGCAGGTTGAGGTCGATGTGCTCGACCGCGTCCCGCGCGGACCACTCGTGATCGACGACCGCGGCGCGAACTCCGGGGATCTTGTTCGCCGCGACAGCGGGCCCGATGCCCGAGCCGCAGCAGAAGATGGCACGGGTGTAGCGACCGGCCGCGACCGCGCGCGCCAGCGGCTCGACGATGAGCGGGTAGTCGTCCTCCGGGTCGTTCTCGGGCGACAGGTCGTCCACCTCATGACCTTTGAGCCGGAGGTGATGCGCGAGCTGATCCCGCAGGTCCACGCCGGCGTGATCGGCCGCGATGCCGATCCTCACGAATACGTCTCGACGCCGAGCAGTGCCTCTTCGAGCTGCGCCCGCGTGATCGAGCCCTCGCGCAGGATGGTGATCTGATCCGTCGTGCAGTCGACGATCGTGGAGGGGATGGTCCCTGCGGTCGTTCCCCCATCGAGGACGATCGCGACGCGACCGTCGAGCTGCTCGATCACGCGCTGCGCGGTCGTTGAGTCCGGCTGGCCCGAGCGGTTCGCGCTCGTCACCGGGAGGCCACCGCCGCTCGCAGCGATCAACCGGCGCGCGACGTCGTTCGCCGGGACGCGGAACGCGATCTTCCCACGGCGCGGCGCGACGAGCACGATCGTGAGCGGGCCCGGCCAGAACCGCGCGGCGAGCGCCCGTGCGGCGGGCGTGACCATCGCGCTCGCCTCGAGGTTGGTCGCGTCGGAGAGAAGGATCGGGATGCGCTTGTCCTTCGGCCGGTCCTTGGCCACATAGAGCTTGCGGAGATGGTCATGACCGGCGGCGAGGCCATACACGGTGTCCGTGGGGAATGCGACGAGCTCCCCGTTCTCGAGCGCGGTCGCGGCCTCTTCCACCGCCCCTGGCGCATCGGCCGGTAGGAGGCGGGTCTTCATCCGTCGATGATAGGCGGGGCCAGGCGGACACCGTCACGGGCGGCTCGAACGGCTTCCAGAGCCTCGACGTCACGCTGAGATCCGCGGAGCGGCGGTTGCACGCGATCGGGGTGTCATGGAGCACCGCGAGGCGGAGCAGGGCCCGGGCGTCCGCTTCGTGCGCGTGCGAGACGAGCGGGTCCCAGAAGAAGACGACGAGATCGAGCTCCCGCTTCGCGAGCGACGCGGTGTCCCGTGTGCCACAGAGATCGGCGTCGCGGAGAAGCGCCTTGTTCCACGCCGCCCACTCGACCAGGTCCTGCTTCCGCCCGTCATGCGCGATCAGTGCAATGCGCAGTCGTGCGACCGCGACGAGTCCCGCTACCGTCGCAGCCGGACGACCCGCTCCAGCCCGGCGAGATCGCGCAGCACGTCCACCATACCGAGCGGTTCGAGGAGCGCCCGCATCGCGCCGACCTGAGGCGGATCGCACTCGAAGAACGCCGCACCGTCGGGCGACAGCACCCGCGCCAGATCCGCGATCGCGCGGCGCACGAGTGCGAGGCCGTCGGGACCGGCCACCGTCGCGAGTCGGGGCTCGTGGGCAAGCGACGCGCGATCGCCGGTCAGGTCCTCGAGATCGTCGTCCCGCAGGTAGGGAAGGTTGGCCGCGACGACATCGACCGTCTCGGCGATCGGCGCGAGCAGGTCGCCGATGCGAAGCTCGACCAAAGCGCCGTTCGCGGTCGCATTCGTCTGCGCAACGGCGAGCGCGTCGCGCGATACATCGGTCGCGATGAGCCGCAGCTGCGGCTCGCGCACCGCGAGCGCGATCGCGATCGCGCCGCACCCGGTGCCGACGTCCACGACGGTCAGCGCGCGGCCGGCGACGTGCTCGCGGACGGCATCGACCAGGATCTCGGTCTCCGGTCGCGGCACCAGCACGCGCTCGTCGACGGCGAAGCGCAAGCCGTAGAACTCTTTGAAGCCGCGTAGATAGGCGACCGGGATGCCGGCCGAACGCCGCTCCACGAGCGCTTCGATCCGCTCCGACTCCATGGCGGTGAGCTCGACCTCCGGATGCGCGACGAGCGTCTCCTTCGACACCTTGAGCACGTCCGCAAGCAGCACATCCGCATCGAGGGCGGGCGCGGAAGCGCCCGCGGAGCGCAGGCGCTCCGTCGCGCGCGATCGGGCCTCGCCGCGGCTTGTCATGTTGGAAGTATCGTCGCGGCGATGGTCGACCTCGACGATGTCATTGCCGCGCGCGCTGTCGTCGATCGTTACCTCCCCCGGGCGCCCATCGAGCGCTCCCCCTATCTATCGCAGCTGCTCGGCGCCGAGATCCTCCTCAAGATCGAGACCTTCAAGCCCACGCGCACGTTCAAGGTGCGCGGCGCGCTCAATAAGATCGCGTCGCTCGACGACGACGCCCGTGCCCGTGGGGTCGTCGCAGCATCGGCGGGAAGCCACGCGCGGGGCGTGTCGTACGCGGCGTGGCGGCTCGGCGCGCCGGCGACCGTCGTCATGCCCAACGGCGTGTCCGAGACGACCGTCGAGGTGTGCCGCGCGTACGGCGCTTTGGTGCTCCTGTCGGGTGAGCTTTACGACGACACGCTCGCGCTCGCGCACGAGATCGAGCGCATGCAGGGCAAGACGTTCGTACACCCGTACGCCGACCCGCTCATCGTGGCCGGTCAGGGCACGATCGGGCTCGAGATCTTCGACGAGGTGCCCGACGTCGACACGGTCCTGGTGGGCGTCGGCGGCGGCGGTCTCCTCGCGGGCGCCGCGCTCGCGTTGAAGGAGCGTCTGCCGTCGGTCCGGATGATCGGCGTCGAACCGGAAGGCGCCGATGCCGTCCGCCGTTCCCGCGAGGCGGGACGGCCCGTCGTGCTCGACCACCCGCACAGCGTCGCCGACAAGCTTGTCGCCAAGAGCACGAGCCAGCTCAACGTCGATCTCATCAGGAAGTACGTGGACGACGTGGTCACCGTGACCGATGCAGCCATCGAGTCGGCCACGTACGACTACCTCGAGCACCTGTCGCTCCTCGTCGAGCCGTCAGGGGCGGCCACGCTCGCCGCCGTGTGCTCCGGCGTGGTGACGCCGCGCGGACGAACGGTGCTCGTTGTCAGTGGCGGCAACGCGTCGCCCGCGGTGCTCTCGCGGATCATCGCCGAGCACACCCAGAAGGCCAGGCTCGCGTAAGCGGCGCGGCGGACTAAACTCGGCGTCTTCTAGGGGAGGAGCGACATCTCTATTCTCACGCTGCCTCGCACCATGACCATCACCGAGAAGGCGGCCGACCGCGCACTTCGCACCGCGCTCTCGCGCGGCGGCGAGTGGGCCGAGCTCTTCTGGGAGCGCCACAACGTGGTGACGCTGACGCTCGACGACAACAAGCTCGAGGACGCCATCACCGGCGTCGATCAGGGCGCCGGGATCCGCGTGACCGCAGGTGATCGGGGCGTCTACGCCAACGGGAACGTGAACGACGGCGACGACCTGCTCGCGATCGCCGGCCGCGCCGCCGCCGCCATCGCCGACGACGGCGGCACGCGCGAGGTCACTGCGATCTCCGCCGACACGCTACCGCGCCCTTCGATCGTCACGATCGATCCGCGGACCGTGGCGATCGAGCGCAAGGTCGAGCTCATGAAGCTCGCCAACCGGGAGGCACGGGCCTTCGACCCCCGCGTCCATCAGGTCACGGTGCTGTACCGGGAGAGCGCGCAGGACGTGGTCGTCGCGAACAGCGAGGGCCGCTTCCGGACGGACACGCGCACCCGTCTCGTGTTCGGTGTGCTCGTTACGGCCAAGCAGGGCGAGGTCCTCGAATCCGGGTACAAGGCCGAGGCCGGCACCGAGGGTTTCGAAATGCTCACCGAAGAGGCGGTCCTCGAGACCGCGCGCACCGCTGCGCGGCTCGCGGTCCAAAATGTCGCCGCCGAGCCCGCGCCGGCAGGCACGTACACGGTCGTGCTCTCGAGCGACGCCGGCGGGACGCTGATCCACGAGTCGGTCGGCCACGGGCTCGAAGCGGACCTGAATCTCAAGGGGATGTCGGTGTACTCAGGACGCCTCGGGGAGAAGGTCGCGAGCGAGCTCATCACGGTGCTCGACGATGGGACCGACCCCGGCAAGCGGGGCACCGCGGCGATGGATGACGAGGGCACCCAGACGCATCGCACGGTGCTCATCGACAAGGGGATCCTGAAGACGTACCTCAGCGACAAGAAGCACGCGAAGAAGCTCGGGATCGCGGAGAGCGGGAACGGGCGGCGCGAGTCGTTCCGCCACCTGCCGATCTGCCGGATGACGACCACGATGATCGCGCGCGGGACGTCCGATCCGGCGGAGATCCTCGCGTCGGTCACGGATGGGATCTTCGTGAAGGGCATGGGCGGCGGCCAGGTGGACGTGGTGAGTGGCAACTTCGCCTTCGAGATCACCGAGTGCTACCGGATCCGCGACGGCAGGCAGGCCGAGCCGCTCCGCGGCGCGACGCTCGTCGGGCAGGGGCCGAAGCTCATGAGCGAGATCGACATGGTCGGCTGGGACCTCGGCTACTCCGTCGGCACCTGCGGCAAGGACGGCCAAGGCGCGCCGGTCGCCGATGCGCAGCCCACACTCCGCATCCCGAGCGTCGTCGTGGGCGGCAAGGTCGCACAACCTTCATGAGCGAAAAGCTCACGAACGACGCCATCGTCGATCGGGCGATCGCGTCGATCAAGGGCCTGCGCGTCGATGGTGGCGAGGTCTTCCTGCGGGACGGCCAGTCCACGTCGGTCGAGGTCCGCGACGGCGCCGTCGAGAACGCCATCACGCGAGGCGAGCGTGGCATCGGCGTCCGCGTCCTCCGCGGCGGACACGTCGGGTTCGCCTACACGAGCGACCTCTCCGCGGCCGGCATCGAAGAGTGCGTGACGTCGGCCCGGGACATCGCATCGGTCACCGAACCCGATCCTGACGTCTCTATCGCGACGAAGAAGATCGATAGCCCCGACCTCGAGCTCTACGAAGCAGGCATCGACGACCGATCCGTCGCGCAACGGACCGTCGTCGCGCTCGCGGTCGAGCTCGCGGCGAAGGGCGTGGACAAGCGGATCAGCGGATTCCGGAAGACGACGTACAGCGACGGGTCGCTCACCACGACCGTCGCGACGACAGCCGACGTGCGCGGCTCGTACCGCGAGACGTATTTCAGCGTCGGTACGTCGGCCGTCGCGACCGACGGCGACGAGCGCCAGATCGGCTATCACGGCGAGGCGAAGCGGCAGTTCAGGCTCGTGGATCCGGACGCTGTCGGCCGCGTCGCCGCTCTGCGCGCGGTCGGAAAGCTCGGCGCGAAGCCGTTCAAGACCCAGAAGCTCCCGATCGTGCTCGATCCGTTCATGGGCATGTCGCTCCTGGGCGCGATCATCCCGCTCTTCTCCGCGGACGCGGTGATCAAGGGCAAGAGCCTGTTCGCCGGGAAGACCGGTACGGTCATCGCGAGCGATCAGGTGACGATCGTCGACGACGCGCGAACGCCTGGCGCGCTGCGTACCGCGCCGTTCGACGGCGAGGGTGTCACGACGACGACGCAGACGCTCGTCGACGGTGGTGTGCTGCGCGGCTACCTCTCGTCGCTCAAGACCTCGAAGAAGATGGGGCAAGCGCCGACGGGCAACGCACGGCGCGGCTCGTATGCCGCTCCGAGCCGCATCGGCGCGGCGAACTTCCACCTGGCGGCCGGCGCGATGGGACCGGACGAGCTGGTGCACGGCCTCGACCGGTCGCTGCGGATCACCTCGCTGCTGAACCTCCACACCATCGACCCGATCTCGGGCGAGTTCTCGCTCGGCGCGACGGGCGATTATCTCGAGCGGGGCGAGCGGCTCTATCCGGTCCAGGGCATCACGATCGCCGGGAACCTCACGACCCTCCTGTCATCGATCACCGGTGTCGCGAACGACCTGGTGTTCGGCTCATCGGGTATCGGCAGCCCGACGTTCGTCATCTCCGAGCTGTCCATCGGTGGGGCGTAGGCCGGTGCCCTGACCAAGCTACTGCGCGACATCGGACCGCTCCGCTTCGGCGAAGGCCACGAGTGCAGCTTTCCCGCGGCGCTCTCCGTCGCGACGAAGACGGAGTACGACTGGCTGATGGGCTGCTCGGGCGCCGCCTTCGATGTCACGATCGACCTCGCGGGCTTCGATCCGCTCGCGGCGACGCCGCGCGATCCCGGGACGCTCGCGATGGCGGCGCATGCCGCAGGCGTGCGGCTCGACGATGTCCCGCCGCCATACGACGACGACATGCGCGAGCTTGTTGGCTCCAGGATCCGCGAGGCCATCGACGGCAAGCTGCCGCCGCTCATCCGCGGCGCGGTGGGACCACCCGAGTTCGGCCTCATCGTCGGCTATACCGATCCGGACCGGTTCCTCGTGCGGACATTCTTCGACAGGAGCGACAAGCCGAGCGAGATCGGCTGGCCGGACTTCGTCGACGCCGAACACGGCGGGCCGATCTTTCTGGATCTCGAACAGCTGGGGCAACGGGACCGTTCGGGCAGCGCTGAGCGGTCGACGGTGGCGAAGGCCGGGCTCGACGCCGGCCTCGGACGCGCAGCCGCGTCGGACGCCGCGCTGACCGGTTGGGCCGCAGCCATCCGCGATGACGCACGCTGGGCGGATGCGAAGCACGCGGGGGCCGCAGCGTTCGCGGACCATGCGATGCGAATCGTGCTCACCGACAAGCGACGCGCCGCGGGCCGCTTCCTCCGTGGCCTCCGATCGCTCTTCTCGACGCCCGGCGGCGACCTGCTGCGCGCGGCCGAGTCGTATGGCTATGTGGTCGATGCCCTCGACAAGCTCGGTACGAAGCCATTTGACCCGTCGGTCGCGATGCGCTTCATCGACCCGGGCCACCGGCGCGGCATCGCGAAGGCGCTCGACGCGGTGCTCGGTCACGAACGAGAGGCCCACGACGCGCTCCGTGCCGCCCGTGCGACCATCAGATAATGAGTGACCAGCTTGCGGCCCTGATCCTGGGTCTCGTCCAGGGGCTGACGGAGTTCCTACCGGTCAGCTCGACCGCGCACCTCATCCTCGTCTCCGACGTCCTCAAGCTCGACCCCGAGAAGTTCGGCCTGACGTTCGACGTCGCGCTCCACATCGGGACGGCGCTCGCCGTGCTCCTCTATTTCGCCGGAACGTGGATCGGCCTCCTCATGGATGTGCTCCGCGGACGCTGGCGACTGCCACTCGTCGTGATCGTCGGCACCATCCCCGCGGCCATCGCCGGCGTGCTCTTCGAGTCGGCAGTCTCCACGAGCCTTCGCGGCGCCACGATCATCGCGATCGGCCTCCTCGTCGGATCCGCGATCTTCGCGCTCGCCGATCGGGCCGCGAGGCAACGCCGGACGCTTGATCGGCTGACGCTCGTGGACGCTGCCATCATCGGCGTGGCCCAGGCGATCGCGCTCATCCCCGGCATCTCCCGCTCCGGCATCACGATCTCCGCCGGCTTGTTCCGCGGTGTCGAGCGCGCGGACGCGACCCGATATGCGTTCCTGCTCGCGACACCAGTGATCCTCGGCGCGGGAGCGAAGACGCTGCTCGACGCACGGAAGCTCTCGGGACTGACCGCGCAGCTCGACGTCGTCGCGATCGGCTTCATCGTGTCATTCCTCTCCGGCCTCGCGGCGGTCGCATTCATGGTCCGATACCTGCGCAGTCATTCGCTCAACATCTTCGTCGCGTACCGTGTTGTCCTCGCGCTCGCCATCCTGGTCGCGGTCGCGATGGGAGTGCTCCACTAGATGGACCTCGGGCTTGCGGGCAAGCGCGTCCTCGTCGCGGCGGCGAGCAAGGGGCTCGGCCGGGCGATCGCAGCCGAATTCGTCACCGAGGGGGCCCGCGTCGCGATCTGCTCGCGCGAGCGCGAGCGCATCGAACAGGTCGCGAAACAGATCGGCGCAGAGAAAGGCATCGCGGCGGACGTGAGCACCGAGGCCGGCTGCAGGGCGTTCGTCGAGGGTGCGGTCCAGACGCTCGGCGGCATCGACATCCTCATCGTGAACGCGGGCGGCCCGAAGCCCGGGAAGTTCGCGGACCTCGACGACGCGGCATGGCAGAAGGCCTTCGAGCTCACGCTCCTTTCCGCGGTGCGGCTCACCCGGCTCGCGCTGCCCGAACTCCGGAAGTCGAAGGGCTCGATCGTGTTCTCCACCTCGACCTCCGTGCGGCAGCCGGGCGCGCCGGCCTATGGGACCCTCATGCTCTCGAACGGGCTGCGGGCCGCGGTCCACGGGCTGCTCAAGACGCTCTCCACGGAGCTCGCGGCGGACGGGATCCGCGTGAACGCGATCCAGCCGGGACGGATCTCGACCGAGCGGATCACCGAGCTCGACACCGACACCGCCACGCGCGAGGGCATCTCTATCGACAAGGTGAGAGAGCGCTTCGAGAAGGGCGGCATCCCGCTCGGGCGTTACGGTCGCCCGGACGAGTTCGCCGCGGCGGCGGTCTTCCTCGCCTCGCCGCGTGCGTCGTACATCACCGGGGTCAGCCTGCAGGTCGACGGCGGCATGCTCACGAGCATGTGGTGATCGTGGCGGACCGGCTTCGACCGGAGACCTTCCGGCTGCCGGTCGAGAAGATCCGGGCCGGCTACAAGAGCGACATCTACTTCGCCCGCACGAAGCTCATCCTCGAGAAGGACGGCCGCCGCGATCGCGTCACGATGCAGATCTTCCAGAAGCACCCGGCGGCCGTCATCGTCGGTACCGACCACACGCTCGCGATCCTTCACACCGGCACGGGACGGTATCGCGACCGGCAGAAGAGCGACGCGCTGTTCGCGCGCTATCTCGACGCGGAGCGGCGCTCGTACGCGCACTGGTCCGCGCTGCCCGCGAGCGGCGGTTGGGATGCGTACGCGCCGCTCGCGCGCGAGGTCTTCGAGCTGTCGCTCGAGCTCGCGTCGCTGTGGGAGCCCGGATGGCGCGACCTGGAGGTGCGCTCGTTGCACGACGGTGAGATCGCGCGGCCAGACGAGCCGGTGATGGTCATCGACGGCGAGTACGGCTCGTTCGCGCATCTCGAGACGCTGTACCTCGGCGCGCTCGCGGAGGGCACGCGCGTCGCGACGAATACGCGCGACGTCGTCACGGCCGCGAACGGGAAGCCCGTGATCATGTTCGGCGCACGCCATCAGGCACACGAGGCGCAGGCCGGAGCGGGCTACGCGGCCTATGTCGGCGGCGCGACCGGCGTGTCGACGGACGAGCAGGGTGAGTGGTGGGGCTCGACGGGCCTCGGCACCGTTCCGCACGCGCTCATCGCCGTGTACGGCGGCGATACGACGGTCGCCACGCTGAAGTTCGACGAGTACATCAATCGAACGAGCGAGTCGATCGGTCACCTCACCGCACCGGGTACGCCCGAAGGCCATGTGAACGTGACGAGCCTCGTCGACTTCCAGAACGACGTGGTGAACACGTCGCTCGGCGTGGCGCACGCGCTCGGGCAGCGGCTGTGGGGCGTGCGTGTCGACACGAGCGAGTCGCTGATCGATATGTCGATCGTGCGCGAGATCGAGTCGCACGACGGCGTCGCGGGCAAGGACGAGATCCGCGGGGTCACTCCCCGCCTCATCCAGATCCTCCGCCAGGCACTCGACGCCGCCGGTTACCGACACGTGCGGATCGTCGCGTCGGGCGGCTTCGACCGGAACAAGATCGCGCGCTTCGAGCAGCTCGGCGTGCCGGTCGACGTGTACGGCGTCGGATCGGCGCTCGTCCACGGCGCCGGCTTCGATCACACCGCCGATATCGTGCGCGCCGAAGGACGCCCGGTCGCGAAGGTCGGCCGCGAGCTGCGCGACAGCTCGCGCCTGCACGATGTGGATTGGAGGGCGCTCGTCGGAGAGCGTCTATGGGCACAGGCGATCTCCTGATCCTCATCGTCGGCCTGGCCTTTGCGGGCTTCGCGAAGGGCATCACCGGCATGGGGCTGCCGCTCGTGGCGACACCGATCCTCGCCGGCGTGTTCGGTCCGAAGGCCGCGGTGGTGATCGTGACCATCCCGATCTTCGCCGCGAATTCGGTGCTCCTGCTGCAGGGGTGGAAGCGGCTCGACGTCCTGCGCGGCATCGCACCGATCATCGTCGCGAGCGCGGTCGGGACGGTGATCGGGGTCAATCTCCTCGCGCTCCTCGATCAGAAGACCTTCGCGATCCTCATCTCGATCATGGTCGTGATCTTCCTCGCGCGGGGTGATCGCCTGATCGGCAACGATCCCGGCGCGACGCGGGCACGCGTGCTCGGGCCGGCGGTCGGCTTTGTCGGCGGTGTGCTCCAGGGAACGACTTCGATCGCGAGCCCGCTCATCGGCTCGTTCTTCCATGCGCGGAAGATGGAGCGCCACGAGTACGTCGTCGTGCTGGCTGCGATCTTCGAGCTCAATGCGCTGATCCAGCTCGCCGGCTACTCGCTGCTGGGCCTCTACACGCCGGACATCATCGCCATCGGTCTGCTCGGACTCGTACCGACGCTGCTCGCGCTGATGGTGGGTATCTCTTTCCGCGGACGCCTCGACCAGCAGCGGTTCCGGCAGCTCATCGTCGTGCTGCTGGTGCTGAGCGTCGCGAACCTGCTCTGGCGGAGCTTCGGCCCTTAGGGACCGGTGCGGTCGCCACCCGGGCGGCCGGTCGCGGGGGTGGGCCGCGGCGTGAGGAGCGCGCGCCCGAGCCAGAGGCCCCAGAACGGCTGCATGAGCAGCGCGGTCTCCAGCAGGAGGATCCCGCCATCGGTCGCGTCGTTGGTCGGCCCGGTGGCGGTGGCGGGCGACGGAAGCCCGCCGGCGCCGAAGAGCACATTCGCGAAGAACCACAGCGCGCCGCTGACCGCGCCGTACACGAGCGGGCCACGCGGCAGGTCGGTCTCGAGCAGCGCGATGACCTCGGCCATGACGAGCCAGACGCCGATCGCGCCGAGCGCCGGGTAGTACGCGACCGTGTATTGCTCGAAGGAGATGTTGCCGACCGCCTTCGCGATCTCGAGGAACGCGGCAGCGCCGAATCCGGCGAGGCCGAAGATGAAGACGGCGGCGCTGACGATGTCCGCGTGCCCGCGGCACGCGCGGTAGAAGGCCCAGGCCAGCGGGACGAAGCTCCCTGCCCACAGCACGCCGAACGCGTTGTTCAGGAGGCCGACGACGCCGTTCGCCGCAGGGTCGCCGCCCGAGGTCATGATCTGCGCGAGCGCGCACACCGCGTTCGCGTAGGCGGAGAACGCGATCCACCGACGGCTCACGTCGATCGCCGGCGGATGATCGTCCGTGGCTTCACCGCCGGCCGCGTCATGCCGGTCGTCTGGTAGGCGTACTGCACGTTCCGCTTCGTCGTGGCCGCGGCGTGCTCGCCGTTCGCGGCGAGGACGACGATGTTCAGGCGCAGGCCCGGGCTATCGAGCGCGTTCGCGTCCGCGATCGCATCCGCGGCGACCAGGGCAGCGGTCGCGCCACGCGCGAGCCGGTCCACAGCGGTCTTCGTCGTGACGTTGCGGAGCGCGAGCTCACCGAATCCCGTGCAGGCCGCGCCGCCGTAGCGCGAATCGGAGTAGTGGCCGGCGCCGATGACCGGTGAGTCGCCGACCCGACCCGGGTACTTGAACCCCCACCCGCTGGTCGAGACCGCAGAGGCGACGTTGCCGTTCGTGTCGATGGCAATGAAGTTCACCGTGCCACGCTCGGCCACCGTCGTCCATACGACCGGAGCGAGCGCCAGCGCCTTCGCGATGGAAGCCGGCGTGTGCTTCGCGTCCCTGAGCGCCGCGACCCACTCCGCGCGAGCCTCGGGCGTGAGGAGCTCCGCCTCCTCGGCCCCGATCTCGCGCGCGAAGCGCGCGGCGCCGGCACCGACGAGCATCACGTGCGGGAGCTGCTCCATCACCGCGCGCGCGACGGTGATCGGATGGAGGAACCCGCTGAGCGCGGCGACGGATCCGGCCTGGTGGGTGGTGCCGTCGACGATGGATGCATCGAGCTCAACATCGCCGAGCACGTTGGGCAGACCGCCAAGGCCGACGGTGTTGTCGGCCGGATCGGCCTCGACGATCCGCGCGCAGGCCTCGACCGCGTCGAGCGCGCTGCCGCCCCTCTTGAGGATCCCGATCCCGGTCGGGAGCGCGCCGCGCCCGTTTCCGCTCGAGATGATCGTCGGCGTCACCCGGGGCATGGCCGTACCGTAGGGCTTCGACCGATAATCGTGCAGTGCCGCCAACTGAGGGTCTCCTCGTCATGGCCGATATCTCGGGGTACACCGCGTTCGTCTCCGGTACGGAGCACGAGCACTCCGGCGAGATCCTGGCCGAGCTCATCGAGAACATCGCGAAGAGCTTCGGCGGAAAGCTCAGCGTCGATCAGGTCGAGGGCGATGCGCTCTGTTGCACGACGGAGCGGACCGGTGTCGAGGTCACGGACTGGCTCCGCGAGACGTTCGCGACGTTCCACCGCAGGCTGCGCGACATGCGCGCCGCGACGTCGTGTCCCTGTCAGGCGTGTCAGATGATCGGCGGCCTCGGACTCAAGTTCATCGTCCATCGCGGGACGTATTCGCGGCAGACCGTAGCCGGTGTGGTCCAGCTGCACGGCACCGACGTGAACCTCGTGCACCGGCTGCTGAAGAACTCGGTGCCGCTGCGCGAGTACGTGCTCGTGACGGACGCAGCATCGGCCTCGTGGCCAGCGAGCGCGCGCGACGGATACATCGCGGCGCCGCAGCAGTACGACCAGGGGTGCGTGCCCGCCGGCTATCTCGATCTGGCGCCGGTGCGCGAGGACGCGCTGCGCGAGGACCGCCTGCACGTGACCGTCGCCGAGGCGAAGATGCGCCGGTCGCGCCGGTACGACGCGGCGCCAGAGGCGGTGTGGCAGCTGATGACCGATCCGGTCGCGCGGCGACGGATCATGCAGGTCCCGAAGATCAGCTTCGAGGAGGGCGCGCGCGGCTCGCTCGTCGGTGCCCAGTACCACTGCGAGCACGGCGGTGACCGTTCGACCGTCTTCCGCGTCCTCACCGCCGAGAAGCCATCCGAGCTGACGCTCACCTTCGGTTTCCCGTTCGTCGGCCGGATGTACCGGACCGACCGCGTGGTGCACGAGGGCGCCGGCACACGAGTGGACAGCGCGATCTACTGGGACGAGCCGAAGGGCCTGGGCGGGAAGGTCCGCAGCATCGCCGCGTCGCAGATGGCGAAGAAGTTCTTCGGCGCGTACGACGACCGGATGGCCGCGATGCTGAGAGAGCCGACCTAGCCCGCGAGCATGCGCCGCGCATTCCGGCGCGCGAGGGCCATGACCGTGAGCATCGGATTCACCCCTGACGCGTTCGGGAACGCGCTCGCGTCCGCCACGTGCAGACCGCGCACCCCACGCACGGCGCCGTCGGGATCCGCGACGGACTCCCGCGTGCCCCCCATCCCCGCTGTACCCATCTGGTGCGCGCTGAACATCCCCACCGTGTTCGCGGCCACGCCACGTCGTTCCACCGCCGCCGCGAAGGCCGCGACGTCGCCCCCGGGCTCGAGCAGGAGCGGCCGGGTGTGGAGCGTCTGCACCTCGCGCGCACCGGCCGCAAGGTGCACCTTCGCCGTCTCGACGATCGCTCGCACGCACATCGCACGATCGACACCGCTGACCTGGTACGACACGAGCGCCGCGCCGTCCCGATCGACGTGCACGCGACCGGGCTCGCGATCGCGCACGATCGGAATGAACGCAGCGAACCGGTCGATCGAGCGCATCGTTGCGCGATGCTGCTCGGCGGTACGCCAGACGACGCCGGCGGCCGCAACGCCGGGCAGGACCGGTGGCACCTCGAGCCGGAAGCCGTAGGCGCCATCGAGACGCGCGAACGCGTCGGACACCACGCTTTGGGGCACGCCGGACCACATCCGGATCGGGTCCGCGTACAGCGCGAAGACCGCCGGCACCGGGTGCAGAAAGAGGCGCCGGCCGGCGAGCGGGCCGCCGAGCCCGGACCGGAGGAGCAGCGCCGGCGTGCCGATCGCCCCGCCGGCGAGCACGACGAGCGGTGCGCGCACCGTGATCGCGCGCCCGCCGGCGAGCGCCGTCACACCGCTGACCGTACCGTTCGCCGTCGTGATCGTCCGCGCGTCGCAGTCGGTGACGACCCGCGCGCCCTGCGCGACCGCATCCGGGAGGACGGTCCGCGCGGTCGAGCGCTTCGCGCCGGCGCGGCAGCCGTAGCCGCAATGCCCGCAGTCGCCGCAGCCGCGAGCGTTGCGCGGAATGACCGACCAGGTCTTGCCGAGCGCATCGAGCCCACGCGCGAGCGCGCTGTTCTGCGCGTTGCGCAGGCTCTCAGCGGTGTTGACGTCGCTCCGCTGCGCGACGGCGTCGTAGTGCCCATCGAGCTCGCTTCCCATGCCGTCCGCTCCGAGGGCTTCCCACTCCTCACGAACGTCGTCGGGGATCCGCAGCGACGTCATCCAGTTGACGACGGTGCCACCCCCGAGGGCGCTTCCGGCGAAGAGGACGACCCCCAGGTCCTCGGTCGCAGCGAGGCCGCGATCCCAGAAGAGCCGTGCGGTGCCCTCGGCCTCGCGCGGGACGAGGTCGGCCTCGGTCCACGCCGGTCCGCGCTCGAGGACGATGACCGAGCGGCCGGCCGTCGCCGCCTCGAATGCGGCGACCGCGCCACCTGCGCCCGAGCCGACGACGCACACATCGCACTCCAGCGTGTCCTGGTCGCGCACCACGAGCGACCGGATCGCGAGCGGCACGACTGGCAGTGGGAGCGGATCGGGCGTGACGTACCCGGTCTCGGGAAGCAGCGCCGTCGCACCTGCGTCGGGGTGCGAGTACGCGATATAGAGCGCGAGACGCTTGACCGCCTGGAACCCGCTGCGAAGCAGCGGGATGCGCGAGTCGGCCCACCGGCGGAGGTACGTCTCACGCGCGGGCCGGTCGAGGTCGCTGAAGCGGACCGGCCGGCCGACGAGGGCGAGGTTCGCGAGGCGCGAGTCGATCAGCGTCAGGAAGAGCCGCAGGTCGGCGAGGAGCTTCGGCCGTCCGATGGCCGCGAGCTCGGCAAGGATCTCGTCGGCGATGACGCCCGGGCTGCCTTCGGGCACGAAGGTGCCGCAGACCGTCACGAGGGTCGCGCGCTCGCGGTAGGTGATCACGCCGGGGTCGAGCGCTTCTTTTTGTCCTCCTCGGCGAGCTGCCGCCTGAGGACCTTGCCGATGAGCGTCTTGGGCAGTGTGTCGCGGAACTCGACGGCCCGCGGGACCTTGAATGGCGCGAGCTGATCGCGGCAGAAGTTCATGAGCTCCTCGGCGGTCGCGGCCTGCCCCGGCTTGAGCACGACGAATGCCTTGACCTCTTCACCCTTGATCGCGTGCGGCACGCCGATGGCCGCCGCTTCGAGCACGGCGGGGTGCTTCGCGAGTGCCTCTTCGACCTCGCGCGGATACACGTTGAAGCCGGAGACGATGATCATCTCCTTCTTGCGGTCGACGATCGCGACATAGCCATCGTCGTCGATCGTCGCGATATCGCCGGTGTGGAGCCACCCGTCCTTGAGGGTGACCGCGGTCTCCTCCGGCCGGTCGTAGTAGCCGTCCATCAGCTGCGGGCCGCGGATGAGGAGCTCCCCTGCCTCGCCGGGCGCAACGTCCTTCTCGCCGGTCTCGATGTCGACGAGCCTGGTCTCGGTGTCCGGGAACGTGAGCCCGATGGTCCCGAAGCGGTTCTTCGTGGCATCGAACACCGGATTGCAGTGCGTGACCGGGGAGGCCTCGGTCAGGCCATAGCCTTCGACGAGGTTCGCGCCCGTCAGCTCGCGGAACTTCCGCGAAGTCTCCATGAGCAGCGGCGCCGAGCCCGAGATGCAGGCGATGATCGAGCGCAGGTCGTACTTGATCGCCAGCGGCGAGTTGTTGATCGCGTTGTAAATGCGGGGAGCGCCGTGAAAGAGCTTCGGCTTGTGACGCTGGATGTCCTTGAACACGTGCTCGAGATCGAGCTGCGGCTCCAAGATGATCGCGCCCCCCGTCAGCACGGCGAAGTTCATGACCGTCGTGAGGCCATACACGTGGAAGAGCGGCATGACGCCCATGACGGAGTCCCTGCCGGGCCGCATCGCCTGACCGAACCAGGCTGCGCACTGCAGCGCGTTCGCGACGAGGGCGCGGTGCGAAAGCATCGCGCCCTTGGACGTGCCGGTCGTGCCGCCGGTGTACTGGAGGACGGCGACCGCATCGGCGCCGACGCTCGCCGCGGAATCATCGCCGCCCCGCGACAGCACCTTCTGGAACGCGATCGCGCCCGGGTCACCGTCGAACCGGACACGATGACCGTCCTTCTTCTCTTTGGCGAGCGTGAAGAGCGTCCGCAGGACCGGCGGCATCTCCTCCTTGATGCTCGTCACGATGACGTTGCGGATCTTCGTGCCCTCTCGGGCGGCCTTCACGACCGGGTAGCCCTTCGAGAGGACCACGATCGTCTCCGCGCCTGAATCAGCGAGCTGGTGCCGTAGCTCGGGGGGCGTATACAGCGGATTGCACGGCACGACGATCGCGCCGATGCGCAGCGCGCCAAAGAACGCGATGAGGAACTGCGGGGTGTTCGGCAGATCGATCGCGACCCGGTCGCCCTGCTTCACGCCGAGGGAGCGCAATCCCGCCGAGAAGCGTTTCGCGTCCTTGAGCAGCGTCGAATACGACTTCTTCGCGTTGAAGAAGATCGTCGCCGTCGAGGCGGGGTACAGCTCGGCCGCCTGATCGAGGAACGCGTGGAGCGGCACCCGTGGATACTCGAGCGAGGCCGGCACGTCCTTGTCGTAGTTCCTCGCGTGCTTCGGCGACAGGGTCCCTGTGCGTGGCGTGACCGCGATCCGCTGCGCCATTCCCGACCTCCCCCGCTGGCTACGCTTTGAGCAATTCCTCCGCGATGATCATCCGCTGGACCTCGCTCGTGCCTTCGTAGATGCGAAGGATCCGGGCGTCCCGGTACGCCCGTTCGACCGGGGAACCCTTCATGTAGCCCATTCCGCCGAAGATCTGGAGCACGCGGTCGACGACCCGCCCCGCCAGCTCCGAGGCGTAGACCTTCACCATCGCGGCCTCCGTCGAGGCGCGCTTGCCGGCGTCGAGCTTCATCGCTGCGTCGTAGACCATGAGCCGCGCGGCGTGGATCTCCACCGCGGAGTCCGCGATCATCCACTGGATCGCCTGATTCACCGCGATCGGCTTCCCGAACTGGACCCGGCGCTTGGCGTGCGCGATCGCGAGCTCAAGGAGGTATTGGCTCGAGCCGACGGCACCCGCCGAGAGCGAGACCCGGCCGATATCCAGCGCGCCGAGCGCCGTCTTGAACCCGGTGCCCGGCAGGCCACCGAGCACATTCTCCTCGGGGACCAGGCAGTCCTCGAACACGAGCTCGCCGGTGTAGCTGCCGTGAAGGCCCATCTTCTCGTCGACGCGGCCCACGCGGAATCCGCTGAAGCCCTTCTCGACGATGAACGCGGTGATCCCCCCGCGCGCCCCGAGCGCCCGGTCGTTCGCCGCGTACACGACGACGACGTCCGCGATCGGTCCGTTGGTCACCCAGATCTTCGTGCCGTTCAAGATCCAGCGGTCGCCCTTCTTCACGGCGCTCGTTTGGATCGACGCCGCGTCCGAGCCGCTCGAGGGCTCGGTGAGCGAGAACGCCGCGATCTTGCGGCCGGCCGTGAGGTCCGGCAGGTAGCGCTGCTTCTGGTCCTCGGTGCCGCCCAAATAGATCGACATCGAGCCGATCGAGGTGTGCGCGCCGATGAGGTTCGAGAACGCAGCGCTCGTCCGGCCGAACTCCTCGAGAGCCAGGCAGTAGCCGAGGTCGCCGGCTCCGACGCCGCCGTACTGCTCGGGGAACGGCAGGCCGAAGAAGCCGAGTGCGCCCATCTCTTTCATGACGGCGTCCGGGATCTTGTCCTCGCGCTCGACCTGCTCCTCGATCGGCTGAAGCCGGCCTTCGACGAACTCGCGGACGGTGCGCTTGAGGAGGAGGAGCTCTTCCGGCACGTCGGCGTTCACGCGGGCAGCCTAGACCTCGGCAACGTGGATGGCAGCGATCCCAAAGGTCAGACGTTCAAAGCGCACGTCGCTGAACCCGGCCTCCCGCAACAGGTCGGCGAGACGCTCGGGCCTGGGGAACGGCCGGAGCGAGCGCGGCAGGTAGCGGTAGGCCTCGCGGTCGCCGCCGAACAGGGCCGCGATCGCGGGTGCGATCTGATCGAAATAGAAGGAGTAGAGGCCGGCGAATGCCGCGCTCCGTGGGTGCGACAGCTCGAGGATGACCGCCCGGCCACCGGGCCGGAGCACGCGCCTGAACTCGGCGAACGCCCGTGGCAGATCGTGGACGTTGCGGACGGTGAAGCCCGTGACGACGCGGTCGATGCTGCGATCGGGCAGCGGGAGCGCTTCGGCGTTGCCGACCAGCGCCCGGATCCGCGCGCGCTGCTCCGACGTGGCGCGGCGGGCGAGCACCGCGAGCATCCCGGCCGAGAGGTCGACGGCGAGCACACCGGCACCCTGGTCGGCGGCGGCGAACGAGAGGTCTCCGGTGCCGGCCCCGATATCGAGGACCGCATGGCCGCGCTGGATGCCGGCGCGCCGGATGGCCCGCTTGCGCCAGCCGATGTCGGTACCGAACGACAGGACCCGGTTGAGGAAGTCATAGCGGGCCGCGATGCGATCGAACATCGCCGCTATCTCGCGGTCATGCACCTCGCTCGCCATGCCCAGAACGGTACGCTGTCCCACATCGGCACCGCACTCTTCATCTACGCGCACCCCGACGACGAATCGTTCGTGTCCGGCACGCCCATGAAGCTCGCGGCAGCCGGCCACACGATCGCGCTGCTCACCCTCACCCGCGGCGACGCCGGGCTCTGGCTCGGAAAGGAGTTCGGCTCGTGGTCGAAGCTCGAGCTGGGCAACGAGCGCGCGAAGGAATGGGCGGCGGCCGTCGAGTGCGTCGGCTTCCAGTGGTCGCGGCTCCTGCGCTATCCCGACGGTGGGCTGAAGGACGCGCCCGCCGACGTCATCACGGCCGATATCGTCGGCGCGATCCGCGAGCTGCGGCCCGACATCGTGTGCACGTTCGGCCCCGAGGGCGCCGGCAGCGAACACGACGATCATCGCTCGGCGTCGTACTTCGCCACACGTGGCTTCGCCCGGGCTGCGCTCGCCGACCAGTACCCCGAGCGCGGGGATCCCCATATCGCAAGCCGGCTCTTCTTCAGCGCGACGCCCTACAGCGCCGATGCGCCAGCGGCGTTCGGAGCGGTCACGCCCACGCACGTGATCGACGTCTCGGCGTCCGAGGCGCGCAAGGCCGCGGCGTTCGAGTGCCATAAGACGCAGCACAAGGACCGCGACTTCTTTTACGAGCTGCTCAAGCGGCGTCAGGGCAAGGAGTACTTCCATCTCGCGATCGACCGCACCCGGTCCGCGCCGCGATCCGGCGAGCTGTTCGGCTAGGAGATGCCCAACACGCTCGCGACGCTCCCGCTGGTCCTTTGCGTGCTGATGATCGAGCTCGCGATCGGCGGCGCCTTCCTGATGTGGTTCCTCGATCGCACCGGCAGTGCCCCGACCGGCTTCCTCAAGCTGACGGCATTCGTGAACGCGGGCGCGATCGCGTTCGCGGGCGTGCTCATCCCCACGATCCCGCGCGATCCACGGGTCGGTCTCGATGTCGCGGCACTGAGCACCTTTACGCAGGTCCTCGTTGTCGTGATCGTGCTCGTCATCGCCCAGCTGGTCGTTTCGTTCCTCCCGTGGCGCGCCGTTCGCGAAGCGGTCGGGATCATCACGGTGCTCGTGGGCGTGTTCGATCTCGTGATCGCCGCGGTCGCGCGGCCGTCGGCATCGCCGTTCGACCTGTTCGCGCTGCTCGCGCTGCCGCTCGGCGCGCTCGCCCTCGGCGGGGCGGATGCGGCGATGCTGCTGGGCCACTGGTATCTCGTCACGCCGAAGCTATCGACTGAGCCGTTGCAGCGTGCATCGCTGGTGCTCGTAGCCGCGGTCCTGCTGCAGCTCGGCCTGGTGCTGGTGTCGATCGCGCGTGGCGAGCTGACACTCAACACGGAGATCGCATTCGTGGTCGCGGCTGGCCTGCGCATCGGCGTCGGCATCTTCATGACCCTCGCCGTCGCGCTGGCGGCATGGTGGACGGCGCGCATGAACACGCAGGCGTCGACCGGGCTCCTGTATGTGGGTCTCGGCTGCGTGCTCTCGGGTGAGGTCAGCGCGCGAGTGTTGTTCTTCCTGACCGGAGCGGCTGTTTAGCTGACGCGGCGCCGCTTCTGGTGCCGGTGGGGCTCGTAGTCCACGTCATCCAGCACTTCCCACTCGCGGCTTGCGTACAGCGTCGAGGCGATGACGCCGTCGACCAGTAGGACGATGAGCCCGGCGAGCGCGGAGACGACCGCGGCCGGGCCGGCCGCCGGAGAGCTCTGATCGGCGATACGGAACATTGCGGAGACCGCGTACAGCAACACGGCGACGAACACCGCGAGCAGGTCGAGCCGCGCGAGCGTTCGGTCATCGTCCGCAGCGTCACGTGCTTCGACGAAGGCGGTGATGGTCGCGAGCAGCGCGACGATCGCCGTCGCGACGGCGACCCAATACGCGGCAACTACGTAGCCATTCGTGTCGCGCACGCCCCAGCCGAACCAGGCCATCAGGTCGAGCAGGGCGACGGCGATGCCGAGGCCGACGGCGACATGCCCGAGCTGCGGGCGCACGGCGAAGCCGAAACGGCGGCCTTCGAGGAACTCTTTCACTGGGGTCGATGGTAATGGGGACGCGCGTCAGGCGGACGACCGTCCGCCGGAGCAGGGCGTCAGCAGCCCGGCTCGCCCGGCCGGCCGCAGCAGTCGTGCGGCGGCGTGACGATCCGGCGCCCCATGTTGCGGGCCACGGCAGCGAGCCGCCGGTGGAATGGAAGCTCGCTCGACCAGAACAGACGCCATGCGGTCACCGGATCTCCGTGTTCGTGCGCCATCGGGTTCAATAGTGCCGTGCCCGACGAGCTTTCGCCCGAGCAGATCGCGACCGGCCTGCCGGGCACGTCGGATCTCATGGTGCTCGTCGGGAACTCGTGGTGGAAGTGCGCGTACGCGGCCCGGGGTGGCAACTGGCTGCTCGCGGCGTTCTACGCGCGGCGGGTGCGCTCGCTGCAACACCGTCTCGGCGTCATCCGCCCAAAATACAAAGAGCGGCTCGCGCGTTACGAGACCGAGATGCTGGTACCGATCTTCGCTGCGATCGAGACCAAGGATCGCTCCGGCTTCGAGCGCGCGTTCACGGCCGCGACCGCTGCCGCGAATGTGCAGCACGCCGAGACCGGCTACGGGTACATCAGATGGATCCTGCCGGACGAGGCGCCGAAGGACCTGGACCTGGGGCCGCAGCAGCCTTAGTCCGCGGGGTCGGTCAGCAGGGCCACGGGATCCGTCCAGCCGAACGCGACCTCGTGCAACTCGTAGCCGTCGAACGACTCGCGCTTTGCGCCCACGACCACACCGCCGCGTGACGCGTAGAAGCCGCGTGAGCCGGGGTTGTCGAACAGCGTCCAGATGGCGATCGGGACGAGGCCGCGTTCGACGAGCCCGGTGGCTGCCGCCTTCAACAGGATGCGACCGATCCCCCGCCTTTGGCAGGCCGGGTGCACATAGAGGGAGTAGACCTCGCCGACGTGACCGGGCGGCGCGCCGGCGCGTGACCGGCCCGCTCCGGCGAAGCCCACGATGCGCCCAGCGATCTCGGCGATGTGCACCGCACGCGTCGGATCCATCGACTCGAAGCTGCGGCGCCAGGGGATCTCCCACCGTGTGGGAGCGAGGCCGTCGAGGAGCGCGTCGGGAACCAGCCCGCGATAGGAGGTGCGCCACGTCGCGGCATGCAACCGGGACGCCTCGGGAGCATCGTCGATCACGCCGCGCCGGATCCGTAGGTCAGGGGTGGGCATCGAACCAGTCGGCGATGCGCCTGGCGTGATCGATGCGGTTCTTCGGCTTGCCGCCGCGCGTCAGCTCGTGGGTGTCCTCCTGGAAGCGGACGAACACCGCTTCCTTGCCGAGCACCTTCAGGCCCACGAAGA
Organism: Candidatus Limnocylindria bacterium; assembly: GCA_038324015.1. Taxonomy (GTDB): domain Bacteria; phylum Chloroflexota; class Limnocylindria; order P2-11E; family P2-11E; genus UBA4735. The sequence continues at coordinate 32,211 of JBBQHN010000001.1, forward strand.
GCTGCTCGGCCTGCTCGATCGGGCAGCGGTAGTCCTGCTCGGCGTGCAGGATCAGGAGAGGCGTGTCCACGTTGGTGATGTACGTCAGCGGCGACCGGTCGACGAGCTTGTGGCCATCGCGCCACGGCGTCGCCCCGCCCATCTCGTACTCCCAGAAGTGCCAGCCGATGTCGCTCGTCCCGAACGCGCTCACGTTGTTGCTGATGCTGCGCTGCGTGACGGCGGCCGCGAAACGGTCGGTGTGGCCGACGATCCAGTTGGTCATGAAGCCGCCGTAGCTCCCGCCGGTCACGTAGAGCCGGTCCGGATCGACCCAGCCGAGGCCGAGCGCGTGGTCGACCCCGGCCATGAGGTCCTGGTAGTCCTTCCCGCCCCAGTCACCGACACACGCGCGCACGAACGCATCGCCGTACGCGTGACTGCCGCGCGGGTTCGTGTAGAGGACGGCATAGCCGCGGCCGGCGAGGAGCTGGAACTCATGGAAAAAGGAGTGGCCATAGGCGCCGTGCGGACCGCCATGGATCTCCAGGACCAGCGGCCATCGCATCTTTGGATCGAATCCCGCCGGCTTGAGGATCCAGCCTTCGATGGTCCAGCCATCCGCTCCGGTGTACTCGACCCGCTCGGGGGCCGCGAGGTAGCGCGAGCCCAGCAGCGTGGCGTTCAGGCTCGTGATGACCTTGACCGGCCCGCCGGGCGCGCCGGTCACGACCTCGCCCGGTGAGGTCGCGGTCGCGATGACGCCGGCGAAGCAGCGGCCGGTACGATCCAGCGAGGCCGAGACGAGCTGATGCTCGCCGCCCGTCTCGGCGCGGACGTCGCCACCGATCGCCTTGACCGAGTAGAGGTTCGCGGTGCCCTGGTCAGAGCCGATGAAGAGGACGCGCGACCCGTCCGGCGTCCAGACCGGCGCGAGCGCGGGTGGCTCGCCACGGACGTCGCTCATGACACGCGAGCCCGTCGTCCGATCCCACGAGCCGAGGAGGTCGTCCCCCGCACCGCCCGCCTCCGGCCGGAGCGGGAAGCGCCAGACGCGCGTGTTCCGCGCGCCCGCGCCGATCGCCTCGGCCGTCCCGAGGCAGGTCAGCGTCTTCCCGTCCGGGGACCACGATGCGTTCGTGTATTGCCCCCGCTCCGTGGTGACCCGCCAGGCGTCGCCGCCCGCGACGGGCACGACCCAGATGTCGCTAACGGTGTTTCGGTCACGGTCCACGCTGCGATCCGAGGTGAAGGCGACCGCCGAGCCATCGGGTGCGATCGCGGGCTGCGTGTCGTCCCAGTCGCCGCTGGTCAGCTTGCGCGCCGCACCGGACCGCGCTGGCACGAGCCACAGGTGCTTGCGCCGCAGATCGAGCAAGCCTGCGTCGTCTGACTTGTAGCGAAGCCGGTCGTAGACCTTCGGCGCATCGTCGGGCTGCGCCTCGCCTGCGTCCTTCACCGATACCACGACACCGGAGCCATCGGGCAGCCACGCAAGGTCGGCGCAATCGTCGGCGAACGTCGAGAGAGCGCGCGGCGCCGCGATCGCGGACTCGGCGACGAAGACGTTCTTCGGCACGCGCTTCTTGCCCGGGGGCACCTCGCCGCGATCGCTCAGGAATGCGACGCTCGTGCCATCCGGCGACCAGCGCGGCGACGCATCGTCGGCGGATCCGTCGGTCCACTGGGCGGCCGGTACGCCGCCGTCCGCGGCGCCGACGAAGATCGCGGCACGGTAGCGGTTCGCGTCGAGATCCATCCGCCGCACCGCGAACGCGACGAGCGTCCCGTCCGGCGAGATGGACGCCTCGCTCACGAACGCGAACGCGGCGAGGTCGTCGGCGGTCAGAGGACGAGGCGTTCGGGGCACGGCGGCGTATCGTGCCATAGATGAGGATCCGATGGTCGCCGTGAGACGGCTCGATCATCGCGCGCGGACCGGGCTCCTCGTTGGTTCGCTCGCGATGTTCTTCGCGCTCGATATCGCCTTCCTCGCGAGCGTCGCGGGCTTCGCATTCGCTCCCGACGCGCTCGGGCAGGCGTTCATCGAGGTCCTCCCCGGCGCGATCGTTGTCCCGCTCATCGGGCTGCTCCAGCACTGGGCCAAGCGGCTCCTCGTCGGGGGGGTCATCCTGCTTTTCCTCGCTTCCGGTGCCGCCACCGGCGCGATGGCCGTGGACCCGAAGCGGCGCGACCGGACCGTCCTGCTCTTCGGCGCGCTTCCCTGGGTCGCGACGATCGTGCTCGGGCGGCTCTTCGCGCCGACCTCGATAGATCTCAGCTCCGTCCTGCTGACGAGCGGTATCGGCGCGGCAACGTACTTCGTCGCGCTCCAGCTCCTGTCCGGCGTGGCGACCTACCAGCCGGCGCGATCGACAGAGGTGCGCTCGCCGTCGCGCCGTCGCGTCCTCTACAGCGCGGCGGCGGTGGCCGCCGTAGCCGCCCTCGGCTCGCTGGGTGGTGGTGCCGCGATCCGCGCGGTCGCGAAGCGCGCGGAGGGCATCCCGTTCATCGCGCGGCGGCTGCGCTCGACGGTCAGCCCACCTTCGGCGCTCCCGACATTCGAGTCGATAGCCGCGCTCACGCCACGCGTGACCGCCAACGCCGATCACTACACGGTGGATACGACCCTCATCAAACCGAGTGCCGACATCACCCGCTGGCAGCTCGACATCGGAGGGTCCGTCGGGACGCCGTTCTCGCTCACGTACGACGAGCTGCTCGACCTCGAAGCCGTCGAGCAGCTGAAAACGCTCGAGTGCATCAGCAACGAGGTGGGCGGCGAGCTCATCTCGACGGCGCTGTGGACCGGGGTGCCGCTGCGTGACCTGCTCGCGCGCGCGCAACCGAAGCCCGAGACGTACGACGTGAAGCTCACCTCGATCGACGGGTATACCGACTCGATCCGCATCGAGAAGGCCATGGACGCCGACACGATCGTCGCGTACCTCATGAACGGCGTGACGATCCCGCTCGACCATGGCTATCCCGCTCGGCTGCTCGTGCCGAACATCTACGGCATGAAGAACGTGAAGTGGCTCCGCTCGATCGAGTGCGTCACGTTCGACTTCCTCGGTTATTGGATGGAGCGCGGCTGGTCGGACATCGCGGTCGTGAACACGAACACCCGCATCGACACGCCAGACCGCACCGCCAAGATGGGCAACGGGCCGATCGAGATCGCCGGCATCGCGTTCGCGGGCGCGCGCGGCGTCGCGAAGGTCGAGGTGTCGACGGACGGCGGGCAGACGTTCACGGCCGCGGAGCTCGAGCCGGCGCTCGGCCCGCTGAGCTGGGTCCGCTGGAAGCTGAACTGGGTGCCGCCGGGGCCGAACAAGTACCAGATCTTCGCGCGCACGACGGACAAGACCGGCGAGCTCGAGACCCAGATCCGGCGCCCGCCATTCCCGAGCGGCGCCACCGGATGGGACTCGGTCGAGGTCCTCGTCACCCGGGGTTAGGCTGCCCGCGTGGCCCGACGGTTCTCGATCACGGTCCCGCTCCCCGCCTACGCGCGACCGCGCAATGAGTGGCGGCGGCGGGTGCATGGGGCGGTGCTGGACGTGCAGACCCGGCGGGGCGTTGGGTATCGGGACGGCGATCTCCTTGAGATCAGGATCTCGCTCGCCCTCGGTGATCGGGCGCTCGACATCCACGAGATCGATGAGCGGGTGAAAGATGTGATCGATGCGCTCGAAGGGCGCATCGCCGGTCCGCGAAGCCGCCGGCGCATCGCGCCGATCGTGCCGTCGTCGGAGCAGATCCGGCGCATCGTCCTCGAGAAGGAGCCACGCCGTGCCCGGCGGCGCGCGCTCGGGGAGCTTGCGATCTCCCGCTTCCGCGCGCGCCGCCGGTCGGTCTAGCGCCCGTTGGGGGGTTAGGCGGCCGCGGCTGCGGGTACGGCCACCGGGGTGGCAGCGATGCTGGCCTCGAGCGTGATCTTCTCGCTGACGAGCAGGCCACCGGGGACCGGCATGTTCCAGACAAGGCCCCACTGCGTGCGGTCGAACGACGCGGTCGCATCGAACGCGGCGCGCTGACCGGCGCGGGGATCCTCGGTGACGCCGGCGAGCTCGACGCTCACGGTCGCGGGCTTGGTGGTGCCTCGGATGGTGAGATCACCCTCGACGGTGAACTGGTCCTTGCCCGAGAGCCTGACCTTCGTGCTCTTGAACACGATCTCAGGGAACTTCCCCGCGTCGAGGAAGTCGGCGGAGCGGAGGTGCCCGTCGCGCTTCTCGTCACCGGTGTCGATCGACGCCGTGGGGATCCGCAGCTCGACGCTGCCGGTCTGCGGCGACGCCGGGTCATAATCGATGGTCCCCGTCGCTCCGGCGAAGCTGCCGCGGACGGTGGAAATCACCATGTGCTTGACCTTCGCACTGATGCTCGTGTGCGACGGGTCGATCTGCCACTTCATGAAGCGCCTCCCGCTTGCTCGGCCCCTTGGGACCGGCGTATGCTCTTGTTGTGCGGGAACATGTTGCTGATACAACTTATTCCTCCCTCTCGGAGAAGCAAGACCGGGGCCGTCGGGCCTCCGATCGGGAGCTCGGGGCCTGGCGCGCGTTCCTGCGCGCCGGCTCGGCGTCGGCGGCCGCAATGGAGGCAGCCCTGGCCGCGACGGGGGTCTCCCACTCCGAGTACGACGTCCTGGTGAACGTCGCCCGCGGGCCCCGCGACGGCATCCGGCCGACCGACCTTGCCGAACGCGTCCTCCTCACGAAGAGCGGCCTCACCCGCCTGATCGACCGGCTCGTCGAGCGGGGCTACATCGAGCGGCACGCCTGCGAGACGGACCGGCGCGGCCAGCTGATCGTGCTGACCCCCGAGGGACGCCACGCGTTCAAGCGCGCGACGCCCAACGTCGTCCGCGCCATCGGCACCATCCTCGGTGAGAAGTTCAACGACCAGGAGATCGACGCGCTCCGCATCGCGTGCGATCGCATCGCGACGGCGGCCGAGGCGATGACCACCTAGGCTCGACGGGTGGGAGCGAGGCTGTCCTCGGGCGCACTGGTCTGGGCAGGATTCGATGGTCCCGCGGTCCCCGGGGAGCTTCTCGACGCGATCGGGCGCGGCCAGATCGGTGGGCTCGTGCTCTTCGCCTACCGCGGCAACGTCAGCTCACGCCAGCAGGTCCGCGCGATGCTCCGTGACTGCGCGGATGCGGCGCGGCGCGGCGGGCGTCCGCCGGTCCCGGTCGGCGTGGACCAGGAGGGCGGCAGCGTCGTCCGGATCGGCTACGGCGCGGTGTTCCCGAGCGCGATGGCCATCGGCGCGACCGGAGATCCGGCCAACGCCGAGCGCGCCGCGCGCGCGGTCGCGCATGGATTGCGCGCGGACGGCATCGGGGTGAATCACGCGCCGGTCTGCGACATCAACGTCGAGCCGCGCAATCCGGTCATCGGGACACGATCCTTCGGCGACGACCCGCAGCAGGTCGCGCTCTTCGTGGCCGCGTGGGTCCGCGGGTCGGAAGGTGCCGGCGTCGCGACTTCGGCGAAGCACTTCCCTGGACACGGTGCCACGTCGTATGACACCCACCACACGACCGTGGACGTGGGCGCCGATCGCCGCGCACTGGACGCGCGCGAGCTTGTCCCGTTCCGTGCGGCAATTGGAGCCGGCGCGGCGAGCGTCATGTCAGCGCACATCCGCTACCCGGCTCTCGACCTGGACAGCATCGCGACGCTCTCGCCGCGGATCGTCCGCGACCTCCTGCGCGGCGAGCTCGGATTCAGCGGGCTCGCCATCACCGATGCGCTCGACATGTCCGGGCTCACGCAGGTCGAGACACCCGAGCGCGTCCTTGCGCGCGCGGTGAATGCCGGCATCGATGCGGTCATGCTGACGACGGGCCTGGAGCGACAGCTCGATGCGCAGGAGCAGCTCGCCCTCGGCGTCCCGCCGGCGCGCCTCTCCGAAGCGATCGGCCGCGCGGCCGCGTTCCGGGATCGCTACGGCGTCGCGGTCCCGGAGGATGAGTTCGACGACGGGCCGGGTCGCGCGCTGGCGCTCCAGATCGCGCGCGCCTCGATCACCGCCGCCGGACCGGCGCTGCCGCCACTGGGCGGACCGCTGCGGGTCGTGACCTTCGCGGCCCAACGGCTCTCGCCGGTGGAGGAGCTCGCGGACCCGGAGGCCCGCCTCGAACGCCTGCTCCGCGAGCGGCTCGGCCCGCGTGTCGCGTTCTCGGCCGACGGCTCCGCGCCGCAGGGCGACGGGCCGCTCGTCGTGTGCACCTCCAGCGCCTCCTTCGATGCGGCCCAGGCCGACCGCGCGCGATCCCTCCTGCGCGAGGGCGGCGTCCTATGTGCGCTGCGCAGCCCATACGACGCGATGCTCGTGCCCTCCGTGCCGGCGCTCCTCACGTACGGCGACGTCCCGGTATCGCTCGAGGCGCTCGCCGATGTCCTCTGTGGGCGCGCCGAGGCCCGGGGCAGGCTACCGGTCCGCCTCGCGTGAACCGGCGCCGGCTTCTCCTGTCGGCAGCCGGGACCGCGCTTGCGGCGTGCGCACCGGACCGTACCGCGCCGCTCCGCACCCTCAACGCCTCGCGGGTCGACACCCTCGTCGCATCGATGTCGCCTGCCGCGCGGGCCGGCCAGATGATGAGCGTCGCATTCCACGGAACCAAGATCACGCCTGCGCTCGAGGCGATGATCCGAGGCCGCGGTGTCGGCGGGGTCATTCTGTATTCGGAGAACTTCGACGGCGACGCCGCCAAGCTCAAGACGCTCGTCTCCGACCTCTCGCGTATCGCGGCCGCAGCGAAGTCCGTACCGCTCTTCTTCTCCATCGACCAGGAGGGCGGCGCAGTCGTGCGCATCAGCAGGGGCGCCACGATGCTGCCGGGCAACATGGCCCTCGCCGCTACGCCGGATCCGGCGGACAGTGTGCGGAAGGCCGCGGCGATCACAGCGCGGGATCTCCGCGCGCTCGGCGTGAACTTCGAGCTCGCACCTGACGCCGACGTGAACAACGAGCCGCGCAATCCGATCATCCTCAACCGCTCGTTCGGGTCGGATCCACAACGCGTCGCCGCGCTCGTCGGCATCGCGACGCAGACGTTCACCGGCGCCAAGCTGCTCTCGTGCGTCAAGCACTTCCCCGGTCACGGTGCGACGACGACCGACTCGCACACCGGCTTGCCGCTTCTCGACGTGACGCGCGCGAGACTCGATGCCGTGGAGCTCGTTCCATTCAAAGCGGCGATCGCCGCGGGGACGCCCGCGATCATGAGCGCACACATCCGGATCGGGGCACTCGACCCGGCGCCGGACCTGCCGGTGACGCTGTCACGGCGCGTGATGACCGATCTCGTCCGTACCGAGCTCGGCTTCACCGGTCTGCTCGTGACCGACGACCTCGAGATGGGCGCGCTGACCCAGACGCGCAGCGAGGCCCAGGCTGGCTACGACGCGTTCGTCGCGGGCGCGGACTTCCTGCTGTTCCGCTTCGACGAGTCGGCGCAGACCGACGCGCACGATCGGCTGACCCGGGGCATAACGGCCGACGCCGCGCTGCTCGCGCGGTCGGGCGAGTCGGTCGCGCGCATCGTCACGCTCAAGGAGCGGTTCGGCATCCTCGACACAGCCGGACCGTCGGGCACCGCGGGCAGCGACGCGGACCGCGCGACGGCCGACGAGCTCGCGCGCCTCTCGATCACGGTGCTCCGCGCCGGCGGCCTGCCCCTTCGCGGCCGCGTCTTCGTCGCGTCGCCGCAGAACCCCGACATCGCGCTGGTGACCGAGCAGCCGACGCTCGGTGCGGTGCTCGCGCAGCGCCTGCCGAACGTCACCACGCAGACGATCACGCTCGCGCCGACGCAGGCGGACATCGACCGCGCCGTCGCGAGCGCGCGCGCCGCCGACGTCGTCGTGCTCGGGTCGGCGGACCTCTTCTCGTACCCGCAGCAGGCCGCGCTCGCCAAGGCGCTCCAGGCCGTGAGACCGACAGTGCTCGTGTCGCTTCGCTCGCCGTACGACATCCTGAGCGCGCCGGGCGTCAGCGGCTACGTCTGCGCGTACACGGGCCGCGAGCCGACCCTTCGCGCGGTCGCTGATGTCCTCTCTGGAGCGCGGGCGCCGTCGGGCACGCTGCCGGTCGAGGTGCCGGGTGTCTACCGTATCGGCGACGGGATGAAGAACCTCTGAGCCTCGACACGGTCAGGGCGGTCGTCGACGCGGCCGCGGGCACGCTCTTCACCGCGTGCGTCGTACGCGTCGAGCGGAACGGCGCGGCGGATACGTACGCCGCCGGGACCCTCTGCCCGGATCAGACCGCTGGTCCCGACGCGCCGTGCACGCCGGCCGCGATCTTCGATCTCGCCTCGCTGACGAAGCTTTCGACGACGGCGCTGCTGCTATCGCTGGTTCGCGAGCGCGCGCTCAAGCTCGAAACACCGCTCCGCGAGCTCGTCCCCGATTTCCACGGCGGGCGCAAGGACGACGTCACGCTCTTCCACGTCCTGACCCACACCGCAGGTCTGAGCTGGTGGCTCCCCCTCTACGAAGAGGTCCGCTCGATCGAGGAGGCCGCGTGGCGCGCGGCACAGGAGCCGCTCGCCCAGGACCTCGGCACGTACACGTACAGCGACCTTGGCTTCATCATGCTGACCGCCGGACTCGCCCTGGCCGGCGGCGCCTCGTTCGACGCGCTCGTGAAGGAGCGCGTGACCGGCCCGCTCGAGGCGGAAACGCTCACCTACCTTCCGCGCGACCCGCTCGCCTGCGTCGCCACGGAGCTCGACGTGAAGCTCGGCCGCGGACGCATCCGCGGGAGCGTGCACGATGAGAATGCCCACGCGATGGGCGGGATCGCCGGCCACGCCGGTCTCTTCGGCACGGCGTCCGACGTCGCGGCGATCGCGCGCGTGTACCGCGACGGTGCGGGCATCGGGAACGAGCTCGCCGCGCTCGCGCGCGCGGAGCACGTGCGCGGCGACAACGTTCGGCGCGGACTCGGGCTGGCACTGCGCGCGCCGAACGGACCGATGACGAGCGACGTCTGGAGCCTCGATAGCTACGGTCACACCGGTTTCACGGGCACGTCGCTGTGGATCGATCCGACCAGGGACCTCACCGTCGCGCTCCTGACGAACCGGGTGTACTTCGGCCGCGCGAACGACGACGCGATGTACCGGTTCCGCATCGCGATCCACCAGGCGGCCGCTTCGTGATCGCGATCGGCATCATGTCCGGCACCTCCGCCGACGGCATGGACGCCGCGGCGATCGAGATCGGTGACCAGCGGCCCCGGCCGGCGATCCGGCTGCTCGCGCATGTCGCGCGCGATCATCCCGACGCGCTGCGCTACCGGATCATCGCCGCGGCCTCCGGCGCTCCGCTACCGGCGCATGACATCGCGACGCTCCACGCCGCGCTCGGCGAGGTATACGCCTCCATCGCGCGTGAGCTCATCGCCGTGATCGGGCGTGCGCCGGCTGCCATCGCGGTCCACGGCCAGACCATCGCGCACTTCCCTGCCGAGCATGCGACGCTGCAGATCGGCGACGCCTCGCGCGTCGCCCTGGAGACAGGCGTGCCGGCGATCAATGATTTCCGCAGCGCCGACGTCGCGCTCGGCGGCCAGGGAGCGCCGCTCGTCCCGTTCGCCGACCACCTCCTCTTCGCCGACGGCACGCCGCGCGCGATCCTCAACATCGGCGGCATCGCGAATGTCACGCTGCTGCCGACGGCCGCAGCCTCGGACGTCGTCGCGTTCGACACGGGGCCCGGGAACATGGTCATCGACCAGCTCGCGCGCAAAGGCGGTAACGAGCTCGATCGCGACGGCGCGGCCGCGAGGCGCGGCACGCCGAACGCCGCGGTGCTCGCGAGCGCGCTGGGTCATCCGTACTTCGCGCGGACCGGTCCAAAGTCGACAGGGCGCGAGGAGTTCGGCGCGCCATTCGCGCAGCAGCTCCACGCCGACGTGAAGGCCGCGGGCGGATCGCTCGACGACGCGATCGCCACGGCGACCGCGCTCACGGTCGAATCCATCGCGCGCGCGCTCGACGGAGGGCCGTGGCGCGAACTCGTGATCGCCGGTGGCGGCGCACGCAATGTGACGCTCGTCGAGCGCCTCGCCGCCCGCACGAAGCTCCGCATCCGCTTGACCGACGAGCTCGGGATCCCGGCCGAGGCACGCGAGGCAGTCGCGTTCGCGATCCTCGGCGCCTACCGCCTCCGCGGCGAGCCGAACACCCTGCCGCGGTGCACTGGTGCGTCGCGCGCGGTCTCCGCCGGAGCCGTCCACGCCCCCTAGCCGTCCATACTTCGCGGCATGAAGGATCTCGTCGTCGGCATCGACGCAGGCGGCACGAAGACGCGCGCCTTCGCCGTGACGCGGACCGGCGAGATCGTCGGTCGCGGCGCGGGCGGCGGCGGCAACCTGTTGTCGAGCCCGGACCCGCAGGGTTCGATCGCCGCGGCGCTCCAGGAAGCGCTCGCGGGACGCGAGCCCGACGCGATCGTCCTGTCCTGCTCCGGTGGCGAACGAGAGGCGGACCGCGCGAAGGGCCGCTCGATCCTCGCCGGGCTCGTTGGGCCAGAGGTCGCGGTGGACGTCACCCACGACGCGCTCGCCGCGCTCTACGCAGGCAACCCGGCCGGATGCGGCGTGGTGCTCATCTCCGGCACCGGGTCCATCGCCTACGGACGCAACGACCAGGGCCTGGAAGACCGCTGCGGTGGGTGGGGCTACCTCGTCGGTGACGAGGGCTCCGCGTTCTGGCTCGGTGCCGAGGGCCTTCGCGCCGCCTCGTACGACCACGACGGCCGGGGCTCGCCGACGCGCATCACCCGCCACCTGTTCCTGGATCTGGGCGCCGCGGACTTCAATGGCGTGCTGCCGCTGCTCTACGGAAAGCCGCACCCGCCACCTGCGATCCAGGCCGCCACGCGCGCGGTCGCCCGCGCCTACGCCGAGGACGACGCGATCGCGGTGAACATCGTCCAGCGCGGTGCGCGGCACCTCGCGGAGATGGCCGCCACCGTCGCCCACGCGCTGCTGCTCGAGAACGGGCCGGTGTACCTCGCCGGCGGCGCATTCGAGAACGTCCGTCCGCTCGAGAAGGCGGTGCGGCTCGAGCTCCTCGGCGTCCTCCCGCGCGCCGCGGTCGAGCCTGTCGGCGAGGAGCCGGCGATGGGTGCCGCGCGCCTCGCGATGAAGCTCGCCTGGGGAGACAAGTGACCGGCGTGCCGCGCACCGAGACGCGCAACCCGAAGGCCTCGACGCTCGCGACGATGTCGAGCCGCCAGATCCTTGAGCTCATGAACGACGAGGATGCGACGGTCGCGGCCGCGGTCCGGGCGGCGCTCCCCGCGATCGAGCGCGCGACCGACGCGATCGCCGCCGCATTCGCGCGTGGCGGCCGGCTGCGCTACGTCGGCGCCGGGACCAGCGGCCGGCTCGGCGTGCTCGACGCGAGCGAGGCCCCACCGACGTTCGGGGTCGAGCCCGAGCTCGTCCAAGGGATCATCGCGGGCGGCGACGGAGCGCTGCGCACCGCCGTCGAGGGCGCGGAGGACGATCCACTGTCCGGCGAGCGCGACACCGTCCGTGTGACCAGACCAGGTGACGTCGTCGTCGGCATCTCCGCCGGCGGATCGGCGCGCTACGTGGTCGCGGCGGTGCGCGCCGCGGCTGCCCTTGGCGCGACGACCGCGGGTATCACGTGCGTCGCCGGATCGCCGCTCGTGACCGTCGCCCTGATCCCGATCGTCGTCGATGTCGGTCCCGAGGTGCTCGCCGGATCGAGCCGGCTCAAGGCCGGCACCGCGACCAAGCTGGTGCTCAACATGCTGTCGACCGCGGCGATGATCCGGTCCGGCCGCACGAAGGGCGATCTGATGATCGACCTTCGGCCGACGAACGCGAAGCTCCGCGCACGCGCGGTCCGCATGGTCCAGGACGAGCTCGGAGTCGACGAGCACGCCGCGACCGCGAAGCTCAAGGCGGCTCAGTGGAGCGTCAGGCGCGCGATCGAACGCCCGCGCTCGCGCGGATGAAGCGGGCACTGCTCATCGTCAACGCCGATGACTTCGGTCGCGCACCGGGTATCAACGCCGGCATCCTGCGCGCCCACCGCGACGGCATCGTCACCGCGACGACGCTCATGGTCGGCGCGCCCGCGGCCGAGGATGCTGCACGCATCGCGCGTGCGACCCCTTCGCTCGATGTCGGCGTCCACCTGACCCTGACCTACGCGCGACCGGTCACCGACCCGAAGCGCATCCCCTCCCTCGTTGAGCCCGATGGCTCGTTCCCACGACTGCCCGCCGCGTTCCTTGGGACGGGCCGCGCGAAGCGCGACGAGGCGCTCATCGAATACCGCGCCCAACACACCCGCGCAATCGAGTTGACCGGTCACGCGCCGACGCATCTCGACACGCATCACTGGCTCCACGACGAGCCTGACCTCGAGTGGGCGATCGCGGCGCTCGCGCGCGACACCGGCGCCGCTGTGCGGCCACACGACGATGCGCAGCGCGATCGGCTTCGCGCGGCGGGCGTGAAGACCGTCGACCAGTACCGCCGCGATTTCCAGCATGACGGGCACGTCGACGTCGCGACGCTCGAGCGCATCCTGGCCGACATCGGCGACGGGGTGACCGAGCTCGGTTGTCACCCCGGCGAGCTGGACGCGGAGCTCGAGCGCACGTCCACATACGCGGCGTTGCGCGTGACGGAGCTCGCGACCCTCACCGATCCGACTGTCCGCGCGGCCGTCGAGCGGAACGGCATCCGGCTCGCGACGTATCGGGATCTCGCCTGATGCTGACGAAGGCCCTCTGGGTGGTGCGCGACCGCATCACGACGCGCGAGGCGATCGAGGACCTGCTCGCGTACAGCGTCGGCTGGAACATCCGCGACCTCGTCGTGCAGGTGCGCGGCCGCGGCGACTCCTATTACGCGAGCGAGCTCGAGCCACGCGCCGAGGGCCTCGCCGATCCAACGCTCGATCCGCTCGCGCACCTCGTGCGCGGCGGCGCGGTCGTGGGCGTGCGGATCCACGCCTGGGCGAACGGCACGTTCGTCTGGTCGAGTCCGGACAAGGCGCTGCCACGCTCTCGTCGCCACATCGTGAACGCGCATCCGGACTGGCTGCTCCGGCCGGACGGCGTGACGTACCTCGATCCCGCGGGCGGCTCGGACTGGGAGGGTATCTACATCGACCCAACGAACGCCGCGGCGCGGGACCACACGACCCTGGTGTTCGAGGACATCGTGAAGCGCTATCCGGTCGAGGGCTTCCATCACGACTACATCCGCTACCCGCAGGTGACGTACGCGGCGTCGCCCGGCGATCACGCCGCGATCACAGAGCTCGTGCGCGAAACGACGCGTCGGGTGCGCGCCGCGCGGCCCGGCATCGTGATCTCAGCCGCGGTCTTCCCCGATCCGCTGGTGGCCCGGGACCGCGTGCTCCAGCGCTGGCCGGAATGGGCGGCGGAACGGCTGATCGACCTCGTCTGCCCGATGGCGTACCGGACCGATACCGCGGAGGTGCGCCGGCTCCTCGGCGCCGCACGCGCGGCCGCGCCGGCGACCCCGATGTGGGGTGGGTTGATGGCGTACGCCGGGAAACGCGAGCTGGTGCGCGAGCAGGTCCGCGTGGCGCGGGACGCCGGCTGTGCAGGGGTCATTCTGTTCGCCTACGACCCGGACAAGCGCGACGTGATCGACGCCTTTGCGGCGGAAGCGGATCGGTAACGACTGCGAAGGTCGTCCACAGTACGTTCGTCCTATGTACGCAGCGAATCCTCTGGCCGATACCATCTACGGGTGCGGGACACCCAGCGGGATGCAGGCCAGACGGCGGGACAGGTGCCGTCCGATCCCCTCGCGAGCGCCGTCGCGCGTTCGGTGAGCGAGCTGCGGCACTCGGCCGGGCTCTCGGAGCGCGCCGCCGCGCGCAAGCTTGGGACGTCACAGACCCAGCTGCGCCGCATGGAGGATCCCCGCTACCTGCCGTCACTCCGCTCCCTCGCGCGTCTCGCGACGGTCTACGGCTACGAGCTCCGGGTGGATTTCCTCCAGAAGGGCGCCGCCGCCGCGAAGACGGCGGCGAAAGCGACGTCAGCCGCCAAGAAAGCCACGTCCAAGACGCGCGCTAGCGCGTCCGGGTCACCTTCGAAAGCCCGCGCGGGCGCTCCACGTCGCGCCCGCGCCGCCGCGCGAGCGACAGCGCGACGAGCTGCGCCACGACGGCGAAGCTGATCGGGGTCAGCGCCTCGGACAGCGGCGAGCGCAGCAGCACGGCATCGTCGGCCAGCTCCGCGGCCCCCGCATCGTTCGTCACCGCGTAGACCTTCGCACCCCTGCCGCTCAGCGTCCGGGCCATCGCGCGTGCCTCGTGCTGCGCGGCGCCACGCACGGCGAACAGGATGACCGGGATCCCGGGCTCGAGCAGCGCGATCGGACCGTGCGCGAAGTCCGCGCTCGAGTACGGCTCGGCCCACACACCGGCGAGCTCCTTCAGCTTCAACGCCGCTTCGAGCGCGGTCGCGTACTCGTAGCCCCGGCCGAGCACGACGATCGTGCGGGCGCGTCCGATCTTGCGCGCGATGCGGTCGGCATCGCGCTCCAGCGCTTCGGCCTCGGTCACGCTGTCAACGAGTCCCGCGAGCGACAGCGCGCTGCGGCCGCGCGACTCCGCGGCATTCGCCGCGAGGAGCGCGAGCGCGACGCATGTCGCTGTGTACGTCTTCGTTGCGGCGATCGAACGCTCGACGCCCGCGCGCAGGAGGAACGTGTCCTGCGCGGTGCGCGCGAGGAGGCTTCGCGGGCTGTTGGTGATGGCGATCGTGGGCGCGCGCACCGCCCGCGCCTCTGCAAGGACCGCAGCCACGTCGGGGGCCGCGCCAGACTGCGAGATCCCGATCACGGCGCCCCGGGCGAAGCTCGGCGGCGTGCGGTAGCGGGTCACGAGCGACGGCGCGGCGAGCGCCGTGACGATGCCGGCAAGGCTCTCGAACAGGTACTTCCCGTACGTGGCCGCGTTGTCGGAGGAGCCGCGGGCGGCGATCGTCAGGTGCTCCGCCGCGGCGAGCGCCCGGGAGAGCGTCCGGGCCTCGGGCCAGCCGGCCTCGAGGAGCCGCCGGATGACGGCAGGCTGCTCGGCGATCTCGGAGCGGAGGGACATGCCGCTGAGGCTAGCGGGGCGGCGGGTAGGACCTCTGTCCTACTTGTGGTCGTTGCCGGAACGGACGACCATCGGCCCGCACTCGCCGGGCGGCGAAATGCAGGAGGGCTCCCAGGGGAGTGGCGATCCTTGCTTCCAGGGCGACACGACCCGTGCGCTGGCGACGCGAGCTGCGCGCCGCGTGCTTCTGGCTGGCGCTCTCGCTCGGCACCGCTGCCGTGGCGAACGAGCTGGCCGGACCGTTCGCCGCTGTCCTCATGATCCCGCCGCTGGTCCTCGCCATCCGCGAATCTGCGCGAGCGTTCGGGGCGCGGATCGGCGGGCAGCTCGCTGAGCGGGTCGCGGACGGACTGATGCACGAGCTCGGGCCCGAGTACGTCGTACTGACCGAGTACACCTCGCACGACGGGTCCGATGTCGTTCCGCTCGTCGTCGTCGGACCGTCCGGCATCTTCGTGATCGAGCCGCTCGGCGAGGAATCGCGCTTCGGTTGCTACCGCGACGGCTGGCATCGCATCGAGCCGCAGGGGATCCACCACCTCACGGTCTCGCCATCGCGCCGCGCACGTGATCACGCTGCGCGCGTGCGCAGCGATATCTCAGGCGGCGGGCACATCCGGACGACCGTCGCTGCGTACGTGCTGCTCGAGCGCGGGACGGGCGACGACTGCGCGAGCTCGACCGTACCGGTCGTGTGCGGCACCGGCGCGCTGGCACACGAGATCAAGGATCGCTCGCCACGCTGGGTCGCTTCGGCGAATCAGGTCAACGCGGTCGCCGACGCGCTCATGCACCCGCTGGCGGTCGCTACGGCGTGACCGGCCCTCGAAGCGCGGCGAAGAGGTCGGTCTCGAGCGGCGGACCGCCGGGATCCGGGAACGCGCGGATGAACGTCTCCTCGCTTCCGATGAAATCGATCTGATCGCGTAGGCCCGCGAAACGGTCGAGGTCCGGCTGCTGTGTCGCGTGCGCGAGCATCGCGTGCCATTTCCGATCGGCGACGGTACGGATGTCGATGGCCGCGCCAAGACTCGCTCGCTCCCAGCGCATCGGCTTGACCGGCAGCGTGTCCATGTACGAAGCGAAGTCGGGGGTGAACTCGCGCAGACGGTCGAAGAGCTCGGCGGCCGCGACCATCCGGTAGCAGCGCCGCACGTGCACGTGCTCCCCCACCTCAGGCTCGTGGCGTGCGACGCCGGCGAGCTCGATCGCGCGGAGGGCCAGCTCGCCGGCCGCGATGTGATCCGGGTGCCCGTAGCCGCCGTCCGGCCCCCAGGTGATGACGACGTCGGGACGCGTTGATCGCAGCCAGCGCACGATGTCGCGGATCACGGCATCGGCCGGCGCGTCCGCGAGCCTGCCATCGGGATACGTGAATGCGGTCGTCGATGCGATACCCATGCGCCGGCCGGACTCCGCGAGCTCGGACGCGCGGATCTCGCCGAGGCGCTCCGGCACGATCGGTGGGGCGCCGGCGACCCCGCTCTGGCCGGCCTCGCCACGGGTCAGGGAGAGGCTGTGACACAGGACGCCGGCGTCGGTGTATCTGATGAGAGTGCCGCCGACACCGAACGTCTCGTCATCCGGATGCGCGAGGATCGTCGCGAGGACGAGCGGGCGTTCAGACAACGCGCGGACACTAGCATTCGACGGATGAGCGGGACGCGCGTCGTTGTCGTCGAGGATGATGGCTCGGTCGCCGAGCTCGTCAGCCTGTACCTGAAGAATGCCGGCTTCGTCGTGGAGCTGTGCCCCACCGCTGCTGCGGCGCGCGTCGCGTTCGCGCAGGGTGCACCGGCGTGTGTGATCCTCGATCTCGGCCTCCCCGACACCGACGGTCTCGCCCTCTTCGCGGAGCTGCGGCGCCTCCACGACTCGCCGGTCATCGCGCTGACCGCGCGTGCCGAGGACGTCCAGAAGATCGCGGGCCTCGACGCGGGGCTCGACGACTACCTCACCAAGCCGTTCAACCCGCGCGAGCTCGTTGCCCGCGTCCATGCGGTCATCCGGCGCGCGACGGGCAGTAGCGGCACACGGCCGCTCGAGATCGGCAACCTCACGCTCGATCCCGCGCGCCACGAGGTCGTGGTCGCCGGGCAGCCGGTCTCGCTCCGGGCCAAGGAGTTCGAGCTGCTTCAGGCGTTCTGTCGCCAGCCCGGCATCGTGCTGACGCGCGACAAGCTCCTCGAGAACGTGTGGGGCTTCGCCTACCCCGGCGAGACTCGCACCGTCGATGTCCACGTGAAGCAGCTCCGCGACAAGCTCAGCGGGATGAACGCGAAGATCGAGACCGTCTGGGGTGTGGGGTACAAGCTGGTGGGGCCGGCGGAGGGAGCGTGAGACCGTTCCGCAGCGTCGGCGGCCGCCTGTTCCTCTCCTATCTCGCGGTCGTCTCGGTCGGCCTGATCGTGGCCGGACTCGCGATCGGCGGCCTCCTCTTCAAGTACGAGAACGACGTGACCCACATCCGCCTTCAGGAGATGGCGGCACCGCTGCAGACCGCGATCCAGACGGCGGTGCGGAACGGGCAAGCACCGCGCGAAGCGCTCCAGTCGATCGAGGATCAGGTCCTGGCCGCGAACGCGCGTCTCCTCATCGTGAGCCCGGGCAGCAATCCGCAGACGAACAACGCGCAACGACGGGTGCTCATTGACACCGAGGGCACGCTCCTGAACACCCGGCTCACGCTGCCCGATGCGACGGGGATCGGGCAGTTCACCGACACGAACGGAGTCGTCTGGGTCTTCGCGCAGCAGCAGCTGCGGACACCATCGCTGGGTGCCGGCGGTCTCGGCTTCATCGTCGTAGCCCGGCCACGCGCCGTATACGCGGACGTCATCCGTGTCCTGCTGCCGTCGCTCCTGATCGCCGGCGCGATCTCCGCCGGGTTCGCGCTGGTCGTCGCCGGTCTCCTGTCGCAAACCATCACGCGCCCGCTGCGGCGGCTGGTTGGCGGCGTGCGCACATTCGCGACCGACCACCGCGCGCGCGTCGCGGTCGCCGGGCCGTTCGAGGTGCGCGAGCTTGGTGCGGCGTTCAACGAGATGGCCGTGGAGATCGAACGGGCACGCGCGAGCGAGCAAGCTTTCCTCGCCGACATCTCGCACGAGCTGCGGACGCCGCTGACCTCGATCCACGGGTTCGCGCAGGCGATCGTCGACGGCGAAGCGCGCGGCGAGGGCATCCCGCGCGCCGCGGAGATCATCCAGCGCGAGTCGCGGCGCCTCGTGCGGATGGTCGAGGGACTTCTGCAGGTCGCGAAGCTCGAGGCAGGCGTGCAGCTCCTCGCGCGCGAGTCCGTCGGCGCATCCGAGCTGCTCCGTGGCGCCGTCGCCGCGCTGGACGTCCAGGCGAAAGAGGCGGGCGTCGCGTTCGACGTCCACGCTGACGCGCTGCCGGTCATCGGCGATCCCGACCGTCTTTCACAGCTCTTCATCAATGTCCTGGACAACGCGGTGAAGCACTCGCCGCGCGGCGCGACGGTCAGCGTCGATGGCGAGCAGCGGCAGGGCGAGGTCGTCGTACGGGTCCGCGACCAGGGGACCGGCCTGCTGCCGGGCACCGAGCGGCGGCTGTTCTCGCGCTTCTGGCGAGGCGACAACGCGCAGGCCCGTAGCGGCGCGGGTCTCGGGCTCGCGATCGCGCAGGCGATCGCGCAGGCCCATGGTGGCTCGATCCACGCGCGCAACGCGCCGGGCGGGGGCGCCGAGTTCGCGATCCATCTTCCCGCTGCCGCGACTTCGTAGACTTCGCCGCATGTTCGGTGGGGTGGTGCGCGGCACGAAGACGACGCTGCGCCCGCCAAACGACACGGACCTCGATGCGCACAAGCGCTGGGCCGCCGACATGCGCGTCCGTCGCGCCGGACCGATCGGACGGTGGCACGAGCCGGCCGCGACGGAGACCTGGAAAGAGCGCTGGGCCGAGCAGGCGAAGGACAAGACGTCGGTGCTGTGGTCCATCGATGCTGGCGGCGCAGGCACCGCCAATGCCGCGCTGGCAGGCTATGTCCGTCTCAGCTTCGAGGGTGCACCGCATTCGGACAAGGTGATCCTTCACCAGTTCGTCATCGATCCCGATCAGCAACGCCGGGGCTACGGCTGGGACGCCGCGCTCGCGCTGCACCGCTGGATCTTCGACTTCATGAACCTGCGCATGGCCGTCGTCGACGGCATCGCCGCGGACGACACCGGTCGACAGCGCATCCTCGAGAAGCTCGGCTACGAGCGCTTCGGCCACGGGCACGCCGTCTACTACCGCGATGGTGCGTACGTCGACCAGTACCTCCACCAGATGGAGCTCGCGGCATGGCACGAGCGGTGGCCGAACGAGCGCGAGTATCCGCCGCTCGGCGACGAGAAGGCCCTCTAAGAGGTGTTCGGACCCAGGCTCGTCGGCGCGAACGGCATCTCGCTGCGAACGCCAACGCTCGAGGATCACAAGAGGTTCGTGCGCTGGATGCTCGAGCCGGAGACGTCGCGCTTCTGGGGCGGCCGCATCGCCGACGTCCGGGATGAGGCGTTCGAGGAACGTCACAAGAAGGACGCCGACTCGACCACGAGCTTCATGTGGTCGATCGCGTATGGCGACGAGACCGTCGGCTTCACCGGGATCTTCGGCATCGACTGGGTCGCCCGTGATGGCGAGAGCGGCATCTTCATCGGCCGCCACGACCTCTACGGCAAGGGCATCGCGAGCGAGGCGATCCGCCTGCGGACGGAGTTCGCGTGGCGGGAACTCGGCCTGCGGCGTCTCCACAACTGGATCTCGTTACGCAACCGGGGAAGTCGGCGCGGGAACGAGAAGGCCGGTTACAGGCAGATGGGGCTGATGAAGCGCTACACGTTCCGCAGCGGCCAGTGGTACGACGATTGGCTCGGTGAGGTCTTTTCGCCCGACAGCCCCTCTGCTACTTTCTCCCCGCCCTCCAAAGGGGGGTAGCGGCTGCAAGAGTCCCCAACGCGAGCGTCGAGTGAGGCAGTCCTCCCGAGACCGAGCGAGGCTCCGAGGGCCAGCACAGAAAGGGAGGAAGCTTCACTGTGAGCTTCTCTGACAAGACCCTGACCTGCAAGGACTGCGGTCAGGAATTCATCTGGACCGGCGGGGAGCAGGAGTTCTACCAGTCCCGCGGTCTCGTGAACGAGCCGGGCCGCTGCCCGTCGTGCCGCGCGGCGCGTCGGTCGTCCGGTGGCGGCGCGGGTGGTGGCTTTGGGGCCGGTGGGGGCCGTGGCATGGGTGGCCCGCGCGAGTTCTTCGCCGCGACCTGCAGCAACTGCGGCGGTGAGGCACGCGTTCCGTTCCAGCCTCGCGGAGACAAGCCGGTCTACTGCAGCTCGTGCTTCGAGCAGGTCCGGCCATCAGCTTCGCGCGGAGCCCGCTACTAGCCCGCCGTTCGGCGTGTCCCATGAAGACCCCGGCCCACAGGCCGGGGTCTTTCACTTACCGGAACATGTCCTTGTCGTGTGGGCGCACGTACGTGTGCGCCGTCTCGCTCGGATCGGCAGGCAACGGCAGGCCTCTGACGATCGCAGCCGGCCGGCGGTCGAGCTTCCCCATCACGAGCTCGGTCGCGGCCGCGATCTCGTCCGCAATGGCGATCTCGGTCACGCGCATCTCGTAGCCGTCGGGATCGAACTCGCCGATGTAGCGGCGCAGGGCGGGCAGGCCGCTGATGCCGATCGCGACGTTCACGTGACCTTCGCGCCAGGCCCGCCCGAACGTGTCGGTGATGACAACGGGCACGTCGACGCCCGCATCATTCTTGATCCGCTCCCGGATGCGCCTCGCCGATCCATCGGGGTCCACCGGTAGGAGGATCAACGTATCCGGCGCGCCTGCGTTGGAGTGGTCCACACCTGCGTTCGCACACACGAATCCGTGCTTCGTCTCGACGATGAGCACCCCGCGCTGCCAGCGAACGATGCGAGCAGTCTCATCGAGCACCGCCTGCAGCGCGCGCGCGTCCTTGCCGGACTCCGCGGCCATGCGCTCGGCCTCCGCGCCGGCCACAACGTCCGCGAGCTTCCGGATCCGGCCCTCGGCCTTCGACACGATCTTCTGCGCGAGCGCGAGGACGTCGCCCGGCTGGAGGCGATCGCCGGACGCCTTCAGCGCCGCGAGCAGCATCCCCACGAGGTCGTCGCCGGGCTTGATCTCAGGAAGGCCATCGATGGGGATGAGGGTGACGTTTGGCACAGCAAAAGTCTCGCTGATAGCGTGGCTTAATGCTCGACGGCCACCTCCGGTGACACGCGCGTGAGCGACCAGGACCTCCTGGCGACGGCGCGCGTCGGGCACCTGGCGACCACGAGCAGCGATGGCCGGCCGCATGTCGTCCCGGTGTGCTTCGCGTGGGTGCCGCCAGTGCTCTATTCGGCGATCGACGCGAAGCCCAAGCGCACGATGCTGTTGCGCCGGGTGCGCAACATCGTCGACACCGGGCGCGCGGCGTTCGTCGTGGACCGGTGGAGCGAAGACTGGCGGCAACTCGCGTACCTGCTGGTCGAGGGGCCCGCCGAGCTCCTCGCGGACGGCCAGGAGCGCGATGAGGCGCTCATCCTGCTGACGGCCAAGTACCCGCAATACGACGACCTCCCGCTGTTCGATAACCTCGTCGTCAAGCTCACGGCGGAGCGAACGGTGGCGTGGAGCGCCGCTGAGCCTCCCGCCGGCGACAAGGCTCCCTAAACTCAGCGCCTCATGGACTTCGGGTTCACGCTCAAGCCGGACCATTCGCTCGAGCGCGTCGTCTCGTTGACGAAGCTCGCCGAGCGCGCGGGCTTCACGCACGGCTGGGTCTTCGACAGTCACGTCCTCTGGAAGGAGCCCTATGTGCTCCTGACCCTGATGGCACAGAACAGCACGAAGCTCCGGCTCGGCACCTGCGTCACGAACCCCGCGACCCGCGAGCCCTCGGTGACCGCGAGCGCGCTCGCGGTGCTCCAGATCCTCTCGAAGGGCCGCATGGACCTCGGCATCGGCCGAGGCGATTCGGCGCGCCGCGTCCTTGGGAAGAAGCCGACGACGCTCGACGATCTCGAGGCGGCGACCGTCGCGATCCGTGATCTTTGCGAGGGCCGCACAGTGACATACGACGGCACCGATCTTGTCCTCGACTGGGCCGAGGCGTATGACCTGCCGGTGTGGATCGCCGGGTACGGCCCGAAGGCGCTCGCAATCACCGGCCGCATCGCCGACGGCGCCGTCATCCAGCTCGCCGACCCGAGCCTGGTCGGGTGGTGCGTGGGACTGCTCCGCGACGGGGCGCGCGCGGCCACGCGCGATCCGAAGGACGTGCAGGTGATGGTCGCGGCGCCCGCGCACGTCGGCACCAAGGCCGACGTCCGCGAACGGGTGCGCTGGTTCCCCGCCCTCGTGAGCAACCACGTGGTGGACCTCGTGCGCCGGTACGGCGAGCAGGGGCTGCCCGCGGACCTCACGCGTTACGTTCGCGACCGTCCGGGCTACGACTACAAGCACCATGCCGAGTCCGGATCAGCGAACGCCGGCTTCGTCGACGACGAATCGGTAGATCGGTTCTGCGTGACCGGCGACGTGAGCGAGCAGATCGAAAAGCTCCGCGCACTCGCCGAGGCCGGCATGACGCAGTTCAACATGTACCTGATGAGCGGCGATGAGGAGGAACAGCTCGAGGCCTACGGGAGGGACATCATCCCCAAGCTCAAGGCGCTGAAGGGAGCGACGAAGTGAACACCCCGGAGCTGCTGGTCGAGTTCTTCAAGCACAACACGATGATGAATCGGCGGCTGCTCGAGGCCTGCTGGAGGCTCACGCCCGATCAGCTCGGCGCGACGGCCACGGGTACCTACGGCAGCATCGGCCGCACTCTCGTCCATCTCGCGAACGGCCAGGTGAGCTACACGGCGCGGCTCCTGGACACAGAACGGCCCGAGCGCCTTCTGGAGGATCCGTTCCCCGGCTTCGAGGCCCTCGCAGCGCGACTCGACCGCGGCAACGCGGAGCTCGAGCGATCTGCGACGCGCGGCGACCAGGATCGGAGCGTCCAGGTGACGGGCAACGACCCGCCAGGGACGTGGTCGATCCCCGTGCCGCTCTTCATGCTGCAGGCGATCAACCACGGCACCGAGCATCGCGCGCAGATCGCCGCGATCCTGACCCAGCTCGGGATCGAGCCGCCCGAAATGGACGGCTGGGCCTACTTCAAGGAGAGCGGGCACCTGACCCCCGTCTAGCGGAGGACGAAGCCCTCGCGGAGCGGATCGTCCGGCGCGATCCAGAGCTCAGAGCGC
Source organism: Candidatus Limnocylindria bacterium (assembly GCA_038324015.1). GTDB lineage: Bacteria > Chloroflexota > Limnocylindria > P2-11E > P2-11E > UBA4735. Next base: position 55,614 of record JBBQHN010000001.1, read on the forward strand.
CCGACGATCCACGCCGAGCCCGCGACCTCCGGCACGACCGCGGCGTGTGGGCCGACCTTGGCCTCCCGAAGGACGCGACCTCGGAAGCGGGTCCCGATGATGCTCTCGACGGTGAACGTCTCGCCGTCGCGCAGCCGTCCGCGCGCGTGCTCGATCGCGACCCGGGCGCTCACGCCGGTGCCCGTCGGCGAGCGGTCCACCTCACCCTCGGCGAAGACGCAGACATTCCGCGAGTCGGCGCCCGGCTCGTGCGCCCGACCCGTGAGGATCGTGCCGTACAGAAAGGAAAGATCGGCGGAATCAGGCGAATCCGGGTGCCGCACCTCGCGGCTCGCCATCACGGCGCGCTTGATCCGCATCCCCACGTCGATGCATTGGCGGAAGCCGCTCGGGTCGAGCGGCACGCCCAGCGCGTCCGCGTCGACAAAGGCGTAGAAGGCGCCCCCGAACGCGAGGTCGTAGCGGACCTCCCCGATGCCCTCGACCCGCACCGTCTCATCCAGCGCAGCGGCGAAGGACGGCACGTTCTCGAAAGCGACCTCTCGGACCCGGGCACCGTCACGCACCGCCGTCGCGGTCACGCGACCCGGCGGCGCGTCGTAGCGGATGACATCGCCCGTGTGCGCACCCGTCTCGAGGAGCGCCGTCGTGAGCGCGATGATCCCGTGGCCGCACATCGTGCTCCAGCCCTCGTTGTGCATGAACAGGACACCAAGATCGCCGTCAGGCGTGACGGGCTCGGTGAGGATCGCACCGTACATGTCCGCGTGGCCGCGAGGCTCGAACACGATCGACCGGCGCAGGCCATCGAGATGCTCCCGCGCATAACGGCGCTTCTCGAGGATCGTCTTGCCCGGGATCGGATCGACGCCGCCGGTGATGATGCGGAGCGGCTCGCCCGCGGCATGCGTCTCCAAGGTGCCGATACGGCGCCATCCGGAGGGCGGCTCCCATCGCTTCATGCGCGCTTCTGTACGACGCCGTCCTTCATGACGAATGCGATGGAGGCCGGGTCCTTGAACAGCCCGATGTTCGCGAGCGGATCGCCCCGCACGCCGATGATGTCGGCCCGCTTGCCCGTGACGATGGTGCCGACGAGCGCGCCGACGCGTGCGCACTCCGCGGCGGTCTTCGTCGTCGCCACGATCGCCTGCATCGGGGTCATCCCGTTCTCGACCATGACCGCGATCTCCTCGGCGTTCGTGCCGTGCGGCCCCACCCCGCTGTCGGTGCCCATCGCGATCTTGACCCCGGACTCGACGGCCATCCGGAACGACTGCCGGTGGGCCTCGATGACCTCCTTCGACTTGCGGACCGCGTACGGCGGCATCGCTGAAGGATCCTTCTCGGCGCGGCGCAGCACCCACATCGGCGCGATGAGCGTCGCGACGAGATACGTGCCACGCCTCTTCATCTCCGCGCAGGCCTCCTCATCGAGGTAAATGCCGTGCTCGATCGACTCGACACCGGCCAGGACGGCGTTCTTGATCCCCTGGTTCGCCTGCGCATGGGACATGACGGTCTTGCCGGAGGCGTGAGCTTCGTAGACGACCGCCGCGATCTCCTCGGGCGAAAACCCGGTCGCGCCGGGCTCGTCGTTCGGCGAGAGCACTCCGCCGGAGGTCATGATCTTGATCTGGTCGGCGCCGGCGCGAAGGACCAGGCGGGCCGCACGCCGGACGCCGTCGATGCCATCGACCACGCCGTTCGGCCGCTCCGGATCGCCGGGCCAGATGACCACGCCGGACGGAGTCATCGAATCGCCGTGACCGCCGGTCTGCGACAGCGGCGTCACGGCGATGCGCATGCGAGGACCGGGGAACAGTCCGCGCTCCACCGCCAGCTTCACCCCGCGCGTCGTGAATCCGGCGTCGCGAACGGTGGTGAAACCCGCCTCGAGCGTCGTACGAGCGGCGGCCAGAGCCATCGCGGTGTTGAAGCTGAGCGGTGTGAGCAGCCGCTCCTGGATGTTCTGCTGCGGGACCGCAAGGTGGACGTGGCAGTCAATGAGCCCGGGCAAGATCGTCAGGTCACCCGTGTCGATGATCTCGGCGCCCTTCGGCGCGTCCGACGCGACCTTGGTGATCGCGCCGTCCTCGATGACGATGAACTGTCCACGCGTCGGATCCGCGCCGGTCCCGTCGATGAGCGTGGCCGCGCGAATGGCTGTCGTCATGCGATCGCCGCCTCCAGTTGCGGCCGCACCTCGGTCGCAATGCGCTCGATCGTCTCGTGATCGAACGGTGCCTTGACGTACAGGATGAAGCCGCGTGCTCCCGCCGCCCAGAGCGCGGCGCAGCGTTCCACGAGCGCGTCGACCGTGTGGATCGCATTCATCGCGAGCGGCGCTGTGGCGCGGGAGCGGCTGCGCACACGCTCGAGGTGCGCCTCGACGTCGGGCGTCCGCTCGCGAAGGATCACGTCCGGCCGGACCGTCGTGAGCGGCGTGATCTCCGCGACGTCGCGACCGATCTCGGCGCAGTGCGCCGCGAGCACGTCGAGCTTATGCCGGATGACCGCGGGGTCACCGTGGCCGTGCCAGTAGTCGGCATAGCGAGCGACCGTGCGTAGTGTCTTCTGCTCCCCGCCACCGCCGATGAGGATCGGCAGACGCCTCTGCACCGGCTTCGGCTCGGCGACCGCGTCCTTCAACCGGTAGTGCTTTCCCTCGAAGGACGAAGAGCTCTGGTCGAGCAGCAGCCGGAGCACGCGGGCCGCCTCGTCCATGCGCGCGAGGCGGCCACCTGTGCTCGGGAACGGAATGCCATACATCGCGTGCTCGGCCTCGTGCCACGCGGCGCCAAGGCCGAGGATCGCGCGGCCCGCTGACACGTGGTCCAACGTGACGGCCATCTTCGCCAGTACCGGTGGATGCCGGTACGTGTTCCCGGTGACGAGGGTCCCGAGGCGCACCGTCTTCGTGATAGCCGCCCACGCCGCCAGGAGCTCCCAGGCCTCGAACATCGGTCCTTTCGGATCTCCATCGAGCGGCACGAAGTGATCCCAGGTGAAGAGCGAGTCGAACCCGAGGCGATCCACGAGGAGCGCGGTGTCACGGAGCTCGGGCCAGGTGGTGTGCTGTGCCGGCAGGTTGATGCCCCAGTGGACCCGCGAAGCGCTGGCGGCTATTCGAGCTTCCCCGTGCTGGCATAGCGGTCGGCGATCTCGAGCACCTCATCGATAGCGCGAATGCCGATGCGAAGCTCCTCCTCGGTCACGATGAGCGGAGGCGCTACGAACAGCATGTTCCAGCGGCAGAAGACATACACGTCGCGCTTGAACAGCGCGGACTTGAGCGCGTTCGCGAGCGCGCTCGACGGACCGTTCCACTGCTCGAGCATCTCCTTCGTGCCGCGGTCCTTCACGAGCTCGATGCCCCAGAAGAGTCCGCGCCCACGCACGTCGCCGATCGACGGATGCTTCCTGGCGAGCGCTTTGAGCTCACGGCCGAGGAGGTCGCCCATCGTGGCCGAGTTCCCGATCAATCCCTCGCTCTTATACGTCTCGAGCGTCGCGATACCGGCGGCGCACGCGAGGGCGTGACCGCTGTAGGTCAGGCCGCCCCAGTAGACGTTCTGGTCGAAGTGCTTCGCGACGCGCTCGTTCACGATCGCGCCACCGAGCGGCACGTAGCCCGAGGTGATGCCCTTCGCGAAGGTCATGATGTCCGGCGCCACGTTCCAGTGCTCCGCGGCGAACCACTTCCCGGTCCGTCCGAATCCGGTCATGACCTCGTCGAACACGAGCAGGATGCCGTGCTTGTCGCAGAGGGTCCGGAGGCCCTGGAGGAATCCGTCCGGCGGCACGAGCAGGCCGGATGTGCCGACGATCGGCTCGAGCAGGATGGCGGCGATGTACTGCGGACCTTCGTACCAGATGACCTCCTCGACGTGCGCGAGCGCCTTCTGCGCGTCGTCGCCGAAGAGCGAGCGGTAGGGATCCGGATTCAAGAAATGGACCACGCCGGTGATGCCGGGCTCATTGGCCCAACGACGGTTGTCGCCCCCGAGCGTCATCGCGCCCTGGGTCTGGCCATGGAAGCTCCGCCACTGGGTGAGGATCTTGTGCCGGCCGGTCGCGAGGCGAGCGAGCTTGATGGCGTTCTCGTTGGCCTCGGTGCCGCCCGTCGTGAAGATCGTCCGGGTCAGGTCGCCGGGCGTCACGTCCGCGAGCATGCGCGCGAGG
>JBBQHN010000002.1:0-50672 GCA_038324015.1 Candidatus Limnocylindria bacterium
CATCACGGCGTTCGCGCAGGAGCAGCTCGGTGACGTCGTGTTCGTCGAGCTCCCCGAAAAGGGCGCGCGCGTCCGCCAGCACTCGTCGCTCGGCGTCGTCGAGTCGGTGAAGGCGGCGAGCGACGTCTACGCGCCGATCTCCGGTGAGGTCCTCGAGCGCAACGTGAAGGTCATCGAGAGTCCCGAGCTCGTGAACGGCCAGCCGTATGGCGATGGCTGGATGGTCAAGGTCCGCCTCGCCGACAAGGGTGAGCTTTCGTCGCTTCTCTCGCCCGACGAATACCGCTCCCACATCGGCGAGGGCTCCGCCGCAGCAGGCGACTAGGGCTCGTGGGCGAGAACCCCTACTCCCCGCACACCGAGGCCGATCGCACGGCGATGCTCGCGCGTATCGGCATTGCGAGCGTCGACGAACTTCTCACCGCCGTTCCAACGGACGCGCGCGGCCCGGTGATGGGCGTGCCGCCCGGTCTCTCCGAGATGGAGGTCCAGGCGCACCTCGAGCGTATTGCCGCGCTCGACCGGCCCGCGCACGCCGGTCCCTTCTTCATCGGCGGTCCGGTGCAGCGCCGCTACATCCCCGCGGCCGTCCCGGTCCTCGCGTTACGCGGCGAGTTCCTCACCGCGTACACGCCCTACCAGCCCGAGGTGAGCCAGGGCACGCTGCAGGCGATCTGGGAATACCAGTCGCTCATGTCCGAGCTCCTCGCGATGGATGTCGTGAACTCGTCGATGTACGACGGCTCGACCGCGGTCGCCGAGGCGGCGCTGATGGCGGTGCGGCTCACCGGACGGAAGCGCGTGGTCATCGCCAACGAGGTCTTCTCGCAGTATCGCGAGACGCTCGCGACGTACGCGAAGGGACCTGAGCTGGAGATCGTCGAGGTCCCGACCGCGGAGCTCGCGGCGCACGCGGCGAACGCCGCGTGCCTCATCGTCCAGCACCCCGATGCGCTCGGCACCCTCGTCGACGTGCGCACCATCGCCGAGGCCGCGCACGCCGCGGGCGGCCTTTGTGTGCAGGTCGTCGAGCCGCATGCGAACGCGCTCCTCGAGCCCCCGGGGGCGCTCGACGTCGACATCGCGGTGGGTGAGGGGCAACCGCTTGGGATCCCGCTGTCGTTCGGCGGCCCGCACCTTGGGATCATCGCCTGCCGTGAGCCGCTCGTGCGCCAGATGCCCGGCCGCATCGTCGGCCAGACCGCGGACGCGAATGGCACCCGCGGGTTCGTGAACACGCTCCAAACGCGCGAGCAGCACATCCGACGCGAGAAGGCGACGTCCAACATCTGCACGAACGAAGCGATCGCCGCGATCATGGCATCGGTCTACCTGTCGCTCATGGGACCGGCGTCACTTCGCGCGGCGGCGCGGCTCGGCGTGCTCCGCGCGCACCAGCTCGCAGACAAGCTCGCGAAGCTCCCCGGCGTCACCACCGGCACCGGCGCCCCGTTCTTCGATCGCTTCGCGCTGCGCACGCCCCTCGGCGGTGAGCTGCGGACCGTCCTTTTGGCCGAGGGCATCCTCGTGGGCGAGGGGATCGGCCGGCACTACAACGGCGTGGGCGACGGGGTCACGATCCAGTGCACCGAGCTCACCACACCAGCGGACGTGGACGCGCTCACAGAGGCGGTCGGGCGCAGCGTGCGCGCCGCCGCGGCTGCACCGCCGCGGCGTGAGCCCGAGGCAAAGGTGGCGACGCGATGACCGGCAAGGTGCTGTTCGAGACCGGTACCGTGACCGAGATGCCCGCGCTCGAGCCGCTGCTCTTCGAGCTGCAGCGCGAGGGACGAGCGGGACGGCACGTGCGGGGCGGCGAAGAGGCGGATGCCCTCATTCCCACGGCATTCAGGCGCACCGTGCGGCTGCCGCTCCCCGAGCTCTCCGAGCCGCAGGTGGTCCGGCACTACACGCACCTCGCGCAGCTCAACTACTCCGTCGACGCGGGCATGTACCCGCTCGGCTCGTGCACGATGAAGTACAACCCGAAGATCAACGATCGCGCGGCGTCGCTACCGGGATTCGCGGACATCCATCCGCACCAGCCGGACGAGACCGTGCAGGGCGCGCTCCAGCTGCTCTGGGAGCTGCAGGAGCTGCTCGCGGGCATCTCGGGGATGGATCGCGTCACGCTGCAGCCCGCGGCGGGCGCGCACGCCGAGTTCACCGCGATCCTGATGTTCAAGGCCTACCACGAGGCACGCGGCGACACGAAGCGCCGCCGCGTCATCGTGCCCGATTCCGCGCACGGTACGAACCCGGCCTCCGCCGCGATGTGCGGCTTCGACGTGACGACGGTGAAGAGCGACGCGCGCGGCAACGTCGACCTCGACGCGCTCAAGGCCGCGCTCGGCGACGACGTCGTCGGATTCATGCTGACGAACCCGAACACGCTTGGCCTCTTCGAGGAGCGGGTGCGCGAGGTCTGCGATGCCGTGCACGCCGCGGGCGGTCTCGTCTATGGCGACGGCGCGAACATGAACGCGCTGCTCGGCGTCGCGCGCCCGGGCGACCTCGGCTTCGACTGCGTCCACATCAACGTGCACAAGACGTTCTCGACGCCGCACGGTGCCGGCGGACCCGGTGCGGGGCCGCTCTGCGTCAAGAAGCATCTCGAGCCGTTCCTTCCGGTGCCGCGGATCGTGAAGGACGCGTCCGGGGAGTTCCGCCGCGAGACCGCCGCCGAGCACCCGCTGTCGATCGGGCGGGTCCGATCGTTCATCGGGAACTTCGGGGTCCTCGTGCGCGCCTATACGTACATCCGCACCCTCGGCGAGGAGGGCCTTGTGGAGACCGGCCGGGACGCGATCCTCGCGGCGAACTACCTGCTTGCGCTGGTGCGCGAGCGGTACGACGTCGCCTACGACCGCACCCCGATGCACGAGTTCGTGCTCACGGCCGCGAGGCAGAAGCGGCAGGGCGCGAACGCCCTCGACATCGCGAAAGCGCTCATCGATGAAGGCTTCCATCCACCGACGATCTACTTCCCGCTCATCGTCCCCGAGTCGATGATGATCGAGCCCACCGAGACGGAGCCGAAGGAGACCCTCGACGCGTTCGCGGACGCGCTCTTGCGGATCGCCAAGCGGATCGAGACCGACCCGCAGGCGGTGCACGACGCGCCGCTGAAGGCGCCGCTGCGTCGGCTGGACGAGGTCGCCGCCGCGCGCAAGCCGGTGCTCCGGTACAAGCCCGCATGAGCACGGTCCCGGCGGTACGCGTGGCGATGGTCGCGCCGCCGCGGGGCGTCGTACAGGCTGGTGTCGTGCCGGTCCGGGCGGAGCCCAATGCCTCAGCCGAGCAGATCGACCAGGCACTCTGGGGCGAGGTCGTCACGACCCTCGGCGAGCGCGACGACTGGCTGTACGTCCAGGGATCGGACCTCTATTTCGGCTGGATCCCGTCGCGCTCCGTCGGTCCGTACGGCGGCGGCGAGTCGTGGATCGTCGCGGTGCCCCTGGCGGCCGTACGCAGCCTGCCGGTGCGAGGATCCGACGTCGTGGACGAGCTCCCCGTGGGTTCGCCGCTCGAGTCCAAGGCGCGCGAAGGGGAGTGGTGGCGCCTCCGCCACGACCGCTACGTCCGGATCGACGACACCGTCGACGTGGCCACGCTGCCGCGGCGAGCGCCGACCCAGGACGACATCGTGACGACGGCCGAGTCGTTCCTCGGTGTGCCGTATCTGTGGGGTGGGACGAGCGCACACGGGATCGATTGCTCTGGGCTCACCCAGCAGGTCTATCGTCTCAATGGAGTCGGACTGGACCGCGACGCGGACCAACAGGCTCTTGGAGGCAGACCGGTGGATGTCGCGCAGCCGGGTGACCTGTTCTTCTTCGGCGAGACGCGCGTGACGCACACGGCGATCGCGACCGGCGCGACGACATTCATCCATGCGCCGCAGGCCGGAAAGTCGGTGCAGCGCGGTGAGCTCAGCGTTGACCGCTCGCGGCTCCGCGCGACGCGCCGGTACCTGCCGTGACCGCGCGAGCGCGCAAGGACAGGGGCCTCGAGGCCGAGCCGCGCGGCGACCGCGAGCTCGTGCATGCGGCGCGCGCCGGCGAGGTCTTGGCATTCGACAATCTGTTCTACCGCTACCGCGACGGCATCTACCGCCTCGCGATCTCCATCACCAAGGATCCATCCGCCGCAGACGAGATCGTCGTTGACACGTTCGCTCGCGCATATCGCGCGCTCGAGCGCCTCGAGCCCGATGACTCGCTCCGGCCGTGGCTCTACCGCGTCGCGGTCAACCTTTCCTACAACCGCCAGCCGCGCAAGGGCGTGACGTTCAGCTCCCTCGATGACGGCGTCATCGACCTGCCCGCCGAGGGCGAATCGCCCACCGAGGCGGCCGAGCGCAGCGAGCGCCGCCGGGTCGTTCTCGAATGCGTTGACCGCCTCGGGCCGAAACACAAGGTCGTCGTCGTCCTCCACTACCTGAACGGCCTGAACCTTGCGGAGATCGCGGAGATCGTGGAAGCCCCGGTCGGGACGGTGAAGTCACGGCTGCACTACGCATTGCGAAAGCTGCGGGCGCAAATTTCGTCACATCCGGGGCTCGATTTCGAACCCGCCGAGGCCTTGGACGCTACCCACAGTCAGATGCATACGCTCGCGGGAGAGGCCTGATCGGCATGTTCCGCACTGCGCCGCTCCCGCTCACCGACCGGTTGCCGGTGGACGCCGCACTCGACGACGCATTTGCGCCGCTTCGCGCCCGGACGGCCACCATTAGTCCGGCGCGCGTCCGCGCCGTGGTCCGCTGGTCCACGGCCGAACCCGCGCACATGGGTCGCTCCGCGCTGTTCGCCCGCCTCAGCGAGATCTCGATGGCCGCGGTGATCTCGGCCCTCGTGTTCAGCAGCTCGCTTGCGTCGCTGTCGGCCGCCTCGGACGTGCCCGACGTGAGCCGAGACCCGGCGGTGACCGGTACCTGGGTGCCGAACGGCCGGATCGCGTTCCAGCGCCCGATGGTCACCCGAGCGACGGACTATCGGACGACGGCGGGTGACATCGCCGCGAACGCCGCGACGATCCGACACGCCTCCGGGCAGACCGGCGTCGGCCAGGAGCGGACCTCCTTTAACCAATAGCCTCGTTAGGCATGCGTGCGCCGTGTTTTCTCGTCCTCCTCCTCGGGTCGCTGCTCCTGGCGGCGCAGTCCTGCGCCCAGGCACCCGCGCCCGCGCGGCGCGACGTCGTGATCGGTCTCGTCGGTGAGCCCGCGTCCGTATTCGCCGACGACCCGAACGCGCGGATCATCGCCGCCGCCGTGACGGAGCAGCTCGTCCGTCGCGATGCACACGATGACTTCGTGCCGCGCCTCGCGGCGCGCGTGCCGACCGTCGAGAACGGCGGGCTCCTTGTGGTGACGGACGACCCCGCGGCACCCGACGGCCGCCTCATCGCGACCTTCGAGCTGCGCAGGGATCTGATCTGGCAGGACGGGGCGCCGCTGACGACCGCCGACGTGCGGTTCGCGTGGGAGGCGGACCGGACGTCGCCGCTCGGCACCGAGGCGCGCTGGCAGGCGGATCGCGTCGAGCGCGTCGATGTCATCGACGACCTGACCGTGCGCTTCGTGTACCGCGCGAACGAGCACTGGGACGCGTACCCGCTCGCGGCACACGTCCTCCCGGTCCATCTCCTCGCAGCTGCGACCGCGGCGCAGCGCGCGCAGTACGACCGTGAGCCCGTGCACGCCGGGCCGTTCGCGATGGCCGCCTGGCTCCCCGGCATCGGCATCACGCTGTCGGCGTTCAAGGGGTACGCCCTCGGCGCGCCGGCGCTCGGCCGCCTCGAGATCCACTTCTACCGCGAGCGGGGCGCGCTCCTGGATGCGCTACGCCGCGGCGACATCGACGTCGTGCCGTCGCCGGGGCTCGAAGCCGATCTCGCCGCCACGCTCGACCGGTTCGCCGACGGCACGAAGCTCCAGACCTTCTACAAGCAGTCCGAGGTCGTCGAGGTCCTTCGCTACGGTCCGCGTTTCGACGACCTGGTGCTGCGGCAGGCCGTCGAGCTCGCGGTCGATCGCCGCACGCTCACCGCGACGCTCTTCGAGGGCCGGGCGGTCGTCCCGCGCACGTATCTCGTTCCCCCCGGCTGGGCGGCTGCGGACGTCGGCGCGATCCCGGCGCTCGACCGCCAGCGGGCGGCCGCACTCCTCGCGGGGGCGGGGTACCGCAGAGGGACCTTCGGCATCCTCGAGCGCGGCCCTGACCGGTACGCCGTCACGATCCAGGTCGCGGCCGGTTCCATCGCTCGGGCGCAGGCAGCGAGCCTGGTAGCCGGTGATCTCGCGACCATCGGCATCGCGGCGGACGTGCGCGTCCTGCCCGCCGACGCGGTCCAGACCGCGGTGGCGAGTGGGGCATTTGACCTTGCGATCCAGGCCGAGGACGCGAGCGACCCGCTGCGGGCCAGCGACCGGTACCGCGGCGCGGGCGGCCCCTGGTTCGACACGCTCGCGCTCGCGGCGTCGACACGCGTCGACCGCGGCGAGAAACGGCTCCTCTACGGCGAGCTGGCTCGCGTCTGGGCCGAGTTCCGTGCCGCGCTTCCGCTCTATCAGCGCCTCCAGGTGGACGTTGCGCCGCGTGGTCTGACCGGCATCGACCCCGCCTCCGACGGCGCCCCATTGACCTGGAATGCCCGTGAATGGCGCTTCGTTACCCCCTGAGCCCACGATCGGGTCGGATCGATGAACCCAGCCGGACCCAGACGGGTACCGAAAGGCGACAGTGAAGAAACGTCGCGTAATTGACGCTGCGCGATGCCAAACCACACAATGCTCAGGTCCCCTGCACGGCCGCTGTCAGCACGGCCGCGCATGGGCAGGTGAAGGGAGGCGGAGGGAGCCCAAAGCCCGGTGATCGCATCGGTCGCGTAGGCGACCCCCGTTCTTCGTCCGTCCGTGAACAGTCGTCGCAAGCCAGAACAACGCGAACAAATTGGAGGGAGCGAATGATCCAGCGCCGTTCAAGCCTTTGGTCGATCCTGGCGATGCTCGTTGCGATCTCGATGATCGTCACGGCCTGCCAGTCGTCCAACAGCACAACAACAGGGAACACCGCAGTCGCCGCCGACCCGAATGGTGCGCTGAACACCAACATGGGTGGCGAGCCTGACACGATCGACCCGCAGAAGGAGTCGTTCGTCGTCGAAGTCGGACAGACCATGATGGTGTTCGAGGCTCTGATGAACCTCGACCCGAAGACGCTTCGCCCGATCCCGGGCGCCGCGAAGGACCAGCCCAAGATCTCTGCCGACGGGCTGTCCTACACCTACACGCTGCGCGACGGCCTGAAGTACTCGGACGGGTCAGCGTTGGCCCCCAAGGACTTCGCGTTCGCGTTCGCGCGCCTCTGCGACCCGAACACCGCGGGTGAGTACGCCTTCACCGGCTACGTCATCGTCGGGTGCGAGGACTACAACAACCTGGACCCGAAGAAGGCGACACCGGCCGAGCTCGCGGCCGCGAAGGCCAAGCTCGGTATCACCACCGACGCAACCTCGATCACGTTCAAGCTGACCGAGCAGGCGCCGTACTTCAACTCGATCGCCGCCTTGTGGGTCGGCGCTCCGTCGCGTGAGTCCGACGTCACCAAGGGTGGCGACAAGTGGACCGAGCCGGCGACGTTCATCGGCAATGGCCCGTTCAAGCTCACCGAGTGGAAGCACAACGAGAAGATGGTCTACGAGCGCAACGACAACTACCGCGCTCCCGCGAAGATCAAGACGTGGACCAAGGTCATGATCAATGAGGGCGCCGTCGCCTTCGCCGCGTATCGGAACAACGAGCTCGACGCGGTCGGCGTGGCCGCGGAAGACCTCCGCACCGTCGACAGTGACGCGGACCTCAAGGCGCAGCTCCGGGACGTCCCGGGCTCCTGCACCTTCTACTACGGCTTCAACACCAAGCGCGCGCCGTTCACCGATGCGAAGGTCCGCCTCGCGTTCTCGCAGTCCTTCGACCGCGCGGCCTACATCACCGACGTCCAGAAGGTCGGCGCTCCCGCCGAGTCCTTCATCCCGCCGGGACTCCCCGGCTACGACAAAGACGACCACAGCCAGAAGTTCGACGCCGCCGCGGCGAAGGCCAACCTCGCTGCGTCGAGCTTCGCCGGCAAGCCTGAGCTCAACGGCATCAAGTTCACCTACAGCGCCTCGGCGCGTACGAAGACGCGTATCGAGTGGGCTCAGCAGCAGTGGAAGACCAACCTCGGGATCGACGTGACCCCGGACCCGGTCGATCGCACCACGTTCAGCCAGCTCGTGAAGAAGGCGGAGACGACTCCGGCCCTCTTCTCGCTCGGCTGGTGCGCGGACTACCCGGACCAGCAGGACTGGCTGACCACCGTGTTCATCTCGAACTCGACGGTCACCCGTACCGGCTACAACAACCCGGACTTCGACAGGCTGGTCAAGGCCGGCGACAAAGAGCCGGACGCGAAGAAGCGTGACGACACCTACCAGCAGGCCTCCCGCCAGCTGAGCAAGGACGCCCCGGTCGCGTTCCTCTACTACAGCTCGACCAAGTACCTGCTCAAGCCGTATGTGAAGGGTGTCACCGACACCGCTCTCGACTTCGAGATCGGCATCTTCGACATCACGAACATCTCGGTCGTGAAGCACTAGCCACCGTCGCTCCACGCAGCTCGCCGGGCCGGCCGAAAGGCCGGCCCGGCGAGCGTTATCGGCATCGTGTTCGATGCGGATCCAACGTCTCGCGGTATACACTCGCGAAAAGGCCACGCTCTCGATGGGGAGGCCGGCAGTACACCACCGATGCTGAAATACACGATCCGGCGCCTGCTCCTGATCATTCCGACGATGTTCTTCGTCGCGGCGATCACCTTTGGACTCTCGCGGGCGGCGCCAGGCTCACCGTTCGATCGCAATGAGAACCGCCCGCTGTCGCAGGCCGCGATCGACCGCCTCAATCGCCTCTATGGCATCGATCGCCCGATCCCCGAGCAGTTCGCGATCTTCATCGGCAATGCCGTCAAGCTCGACTTCGGATCGAGCCTGGTCCGCGACACACCGGTCGTCGAGATCATCGGCCGGGGCCTCCCGGTGACCGCCCAGCTCGGGGTCCAGGCGCTCCTGCTCTCGCTCGCGATCTCACTTCCGCTCGGCGTGATCAGCGCCTTGAAGCAGAACTCGGCCGTGGATTACGCCAGCCTGTTCTTCGCGACGATCGGCTACACCATCCCGTCTTTCGTCATCGCGATCTTCCTCATCTTCATCTTTGCCGTGGACCTCAAGTTATTGCCCATCGTCGGCTGGGGTGACCTTCGGCACATGATCCTGCCGACGGTCGTCCTGGCCCTCGGACCCGCGGCGGTGCTCACCCGGATCACGCGCGCGAGCATGCTCGAGGCGATCCGCCAGGACTACGTGCGCACGGCTCGGAGCAAGGGCCTGCGCGAGCAGGTCGTGGTGGTCGGGCATGTCATGAAGAACGCGATGATCCCGGTCGCGACGATCGTCGGTCCGGTCACGGCTGCCCTGATCACCGGATCGTTCATCATCGAGCAGATCTTCAGCGTTCCGGGGGTCGGCCGCCTGTACCTGGTGAGCATCAATCAGCGGGATTACCCGGTGATCATGGCGACGACGCTGCTTTATGCGTTCCTGATCATGGTCGCGAACATCACCGTCGACATCGTGTACGGGGTCCTTGATCCCCGTATCAAGCTGGCGAATTAGTGGCGACGATCACCACGCCCGCCCAGCAGCGGGCGATCGAGATGAACAATCTGGCCCGCAAGCAGCGGTCCCTGTGGGGGGATGCGTTCTGGCGCCTGCGCCGCAATAAGGCCGCGATGCTGGGGCTCGGCATCATTATCACCGCCGCGCTGCTGGCCATCTTCGCACCGCTCATCGCGCCCTACGACCCGATCATCCAGAACACCAAGGCGGCGAACGCGGATCCGTTCTTCGCCGGCACGAAGTACGTGGACAGTAATTACCTGCTCGGCAGCGACCAGCTCGGCCGCGACATCCTGAGCCGGCTCATCTGGTCGTCGCGGATCTCGATGGTCGTCGGGCTCGTGCCGACGACCCTCGTCTTCGTGATCGGCGCCTCGCTCGGCATGGCGGCGGCCTTCTACGGCGGCTGGGTCGACAACCTGCTGATGCGCTTCACCGACGTCATCTACGCGTTCCCCGACCTGCTGTTCCTCATCATCATCATGGCGACCCTGCGCAACACCGCCCTCGGGGACCTGATGGGCGGCCTCATCCTGATGTTCGCGGCGCTCGCCATCGTCAGCTGGGTCGGCCTCGCGCGCCTGGTGCGTGGCCAGGTGCTCTCCCTCAAGGAGAAGGAATTCGTCGAGGCGGCGCGGGCCACCGGGGTCCCGACGCGGCGGATCATGGTCCGGCACCTGTTCCCGAATGCGCTCGCGCCGGTCATCGTGTCGCTCGCCTTCTCGATCCCCGGCGCGATGCTCGCCGAGGCGACCCTGTCGTTCATCGGCATCGGGATCAAGCCGCCGACACCGACGTGGGGCGTCATGATCAACGAGGGCTTCATTGTCTTCGCGCAGAGCCCGTGGCCGGTGCTGCTACCGGGATTCTGCATTTCGCTCGTGATGCTCGCCTTTACGTTCCTGGGTGACGGGCTGCGCGACGCGCTCGACCCGCGGATGAAGAACTGACCGGCGTTGCGTAGACTCCGCGTCTTGCCAGAACCAACAGTCACACCGCGGCGATAGGGAAGGGGACAGCACGTGCCTGAGCTGCTCGAGGTCAAGGACCTCAAAACGCAGTTCTTCACCCGCGACGGCGTCGTGCACGCCGTCGACGGCGTGTCGTTCGAGCTCGCCGCCGGCGAGACGCTCGGCATCGTGGGTGAGTCCGGATGCGGCAAATCCGTCACCGCGCTCTCGCTCATGCGGCTGATCCCGAACCCGCCGGGCAAGATCGTCGAAGGCTCGATCATGTTCGACGGCCAGGACATCTTGAAGATGGACGAGGACGACGTTCGCGCGATCCGCGGCAACAACATCGCCATGATCTTCCAGGACCCGATGACCAGCCTGAACCCGGTGCTCACCATCAGCCGCCAGATCTCCGAGGCCCTCGAGCTCCACCTCAAGATGGATCGGGCCGAGGCCAGGAAGCGGACCGTCGAGCTCCTCGAGCTTGTCAACATCCCGAGCGCGAAGAAGCGCGCCGACGACTATCCCCACCAATTCTCCGGAGGCATGCGCCAGCGCGTGATGATCGCGATGGCCCTGTCGTGCAACCCGAAGCTGATCCTCGCGGACGAGCCGACGACCGCGCTCGACGTGACGATCCAGGCCCAGATCCTCGATCTGCTGAAGAACCTCGGGCGCGAGTTCCGGACGGCCTTCATCCTGATCACCCACGACCTCGGCGTCGTCGCCGGCATGACCCAGCGCATCCATGTCATGTACGGCGGCCAGATCGTCGAGAAGGCCGACACCGGCGAGCTGTTCGCGAACCCGAAGATGCCGTACACGTGGGGGCTGCTCCGCTCCATCCCGCGCCTGGACGAGTCGCGCAAGGCGAAGCTGCTCCCGATCGAGGGGCTCCCGCCGGACCTCATCGCGCCGCCGCCGGGCTGCCGCTTCGAGCCGCGCTGCCAGTACCGCCGCGAGATCTGCTCGCAGCAGGTCCCGGAGCTGAGGCACATCCCGAACAGCAAGCCGGACCACGAGGCCCGCTGCTTCGGCACGCAGGAAGGTGGCTGGCTCGTCGATACCGACTGGCATAAGGACACCGGCAGCGCCCGCGAGCTCGAGGCGATCAAGGCCGAGGTCGCGGATCTGCCACCTGAGGTCAAACGAGCTGAAGCCGCTCAGGAGGAGAAGTAATGGCCGTCACGCCGCCGGAACAGTTCATCCAGCGCAGCCGCTCGACGGCCACCGCCGAAAGCGGCAACAACCTCCTCAACGTGAAGGGGCTGAAGATGCACTTCCCGCTCACGCAGGGGATCATCTTCCAGCGCCAGGTCGGTGCCGTGCGCGCGGTAGACGGCATCGACTTCTTCGTGGAGAAGGGCGAGACGCTCGGCCTGGTCGGTGAGTCCGGTTGCGGCAAGTCGACGACCGGCCGCGCGATCCTGCAGCTCTACAAGCCGACGAGCGGCGAGGTGACCTTCGACGGCATCGAGCTCACCAAGCTTGGCGGCGAGCAGATGCGCAAGATGCGCCGGCGGATGCAGATGATCTTCCAGGACCCCTACGCGTCGCTGAACCCGCGCATGACCGTGGGCAACATCATCGGCGAGCCCCTCGAGGTGCATAAGCTCGCGAGCGGAAAGGCGAAGACCGAACGGGTCCAGGAGCTGCTCAAGATCGTCGGCCTCAACCCGTACTTCACGAACCGGTACCCGCACGAATTCTCCGGCGGCCAGCGGCAGCGCATCGGCGTCGCCCGGGCCCTTGCGGTCGAGCCGGAGTTCATCGTCGCCGACGAGCCGATCTCGGCCCTCGACGTGTCCATCCAGGCGCAGGTCATCAACCTGCTCGAGGAGCTCCAGGACAAGTTCAAGCTGACCTATCTCTTCATCGCCCACGACCTTTCGGTCGTGCGCCACATCAGCGACCGCGTCGCGGTCATGTACCTCGGCAAGATCGTCGAGCTCGCCGACCGGGTCGACCTGTACGAGCACCCGCTGCACCCGTACTCCCAGGCGCTGCTTTCGGCCGTGCCGATCCCGGATCCGCAGATCGAGCAGAAGCGGAAGCGGATCATCCTCACCGGCGACGTGCCGTCACCGGTGAATCCGCCGACCGGCTGCCGATTCCACACCCGGTGCTGGAAGGCGCAGGAGATCTGCAGCGAGATCGACCCGGAGTTCATCGAGCACGCGCCGCGTCACTGGGCCGCCTGCCACTTCCCCGGTGCGTAGCCGCTACGGGTTGATGGCGATGCGGCCCCAGTGGAACCGCTCGGTCGCGGCCTGCCCGAGGTACGCCCAGCTCGCGAAGTAGACGTAGACGTCGCCGCCCGTGAGGGCCGCGGGGAGCCGCTTCGCCGGCGGTAACCCCGACTCCTCGAAGTACAGGACGCCGTTCGCCCAGAGCCGGACAGAATCGTTCGTGAACTCGACGCGGAAGTGATCGCGGCACTCAGTGTCAGGCGCGGCACGCGCGCAGAGCCGGAAGGCCGATGCGAGGGCCGGCGTGTTTGGAGAGCCGCCGAAGCTCGTCGCCGCACCCTCGCTGCGCTCGGTCGAGAGCTCGAAGACGCGGCCCATCGCGTCGTACGCGCTGCTGAGCGCGGTACGGTCGGTGTAGAGCCGCAGGCCGACGCTCGGTGCGCCGCCGAAGACGCCGATCGCGTGTGTCGGGTCGGCGTCGATGCCGGTCGGCGCCGCAGCGGTCGTCACAACGATCTCCGGCCAGCCATCGTGGTACGCGAGCATCCCCGCGGCCATGTCGAACTCGACCGTGAGCCTGCCGTCGGCGAAGCGGAACGTGCGGTCGGGCCGCACGAGGCCGCCACCCCAGTTGGTCGCGGTCAGCGCGTCCCGACGATCCCCCTCGTACTCGTCCGGGGTCGCGCCCGAGCCAGCGACGTCGACCATCCAATGGCCGTTGTGGATGAAGTGCCGCGTGAGCGTCACCGTCGACGGCCGCGCGGCCTCGAAGACGCGGTAGGTCGCGGGAAACCGCGTGTGGTCGAGCCCACTGTCGAACGCGTCGACCCACGAGTTAGCGCCCGAGCGCGCCGTACTGACGCCCGCGACGAGCGGGAAACACCAGGCGGGCGGGCCCGGCGGGACCGCACCCAGCGGGACAGCCCTGGGTTCGCATGGCCCCATCGAGATGCGGTCCGACCCGGGATCGGTCATCCCGGCCAGGTCAGGGGCGGCGCGCACCGCGGCGCGGCGCGCTGGCGTCGCCGCCGGCACCGCGGCAGACACGCACGACGCCATCAGGAGGGCCACGAGCGGGAACACGATCGCGCGCACTGCAACGAAGTCTATGAACGGCACCGCGCCCGACGGTGGTATGACTATCGGACATGAGACCGGTCGCGCTGCTCGCTTCCGTCGCGATCTTCATGGCTGCGTGCCAGGCCACGCCGGAGCCGTCGCCGAGCCCCACGCAGGCCGTGGCCGCAAGCCCGACCCCGGCCGCCTCGGCGACGCCGACGCAGAAGGCGTTCGGCGGCACACTGCGGGTGGCGGTCTCCACGCAGATCGGCCCGCTCGATCCACGGGTAGGCGACGCCGATCCGCTCGTCAGCGCTCAGGTGTTCGAAGGGCTGGTGCAGCGCGGCGCGACCGGGCCGGCGCCGGCGCTCGCGACGAAGTGGCTCGTCGCGGCGGACGGCCGCACCTGGACCTTCACGCTGCGCGATGCGGTCGTCTTCCATGACGGCTCCGTCGCGGATGGCCCCGCGGTCGCGAAGAGCTTCGCTCGCGCCGACGACCCGATCATCGAGAAGGCCTCCTCGACGGACGCGCGGACCGTGGTGTTGACGACACGCACGCCGTACGGGCCGTTCCTGAGCGCGCTCACCACCGCGCCATACGCCGTCGTCTCGCCACAAGCCAAGCTCGCCGGCACCGGTCCCTTCCGCGTGCCGCCCGGTGGCGAAACGGCCCGGCCGCTCGTGCTCGAGCGGAACGATCGCTACTGGCGCACCGATGCCTCCGGCCAAAGGCTTCCATACCTCGACCGCCTTTCCATCACGTCGATCCCGGACCCCGGCACCCGGCTCGCATCGATCCGCGCGGGGAACCAGGACCTCATCCTCGACCTCGCGATCGGCGATATCGGCACGATCCGCACCGATCCGAGCTTGCAGCTCGTGATGCGGCCGGAGACGTCGGTCGTGTACCTCGGCCTCAACCTCTCGTCGCCAGGCATCGACGATCTGCGGGTGCGGCAGGCGATCGCGATGGGCCTCAACGCACGCTCGGTCGTCGACCGTCTGTACGGGGGTGCGGCGACGCCCGCGACGCAGCTGCCGCCGCCAACGATGCGAGGGTACGACGCCTCGGTCGCCGAGTTCGCGCGGACTGACGCCGCCGGCGCGAAAAAGCTGCTGGCCGACTCTGCCCACACGCTCTTCCAGCTCGACGTCTGGTATCAGCTCGCCGGTCCGGTCACGCAGCCGGATATGCGCCGGATCGCCGAGGCGATCGCGGGCGACCTCGGCACCGCCGGCTTCAGCGTGGATACGAAGACCATCGACCCGATCACGTTCGACGTTTCCGCCCGCGAAAACCGGTTCCCGTCCTGGCTCGGCGTTGCGACAGCGGCATCGTTCGATCCCGACGAGCTGTTCAGCGCGTTCATCCCGCCCGTGGTGAACGGCGTGGACCAGCCGACGCAGGGTGGGTCATGGTCGAACCCTGAGGTCGCGGGCCTGCTGCGCAAGGCTCGGACGGAGCCGGACGAGTCCAAGCGCAGCGAGCTCTACAAGCAGGTCTCGAAGATCGTGCAGCGCGAGATCCCGCGGATCCCGCTCGTCTGGAGCGCGCCGCTCGCCGCAGCGACCAGGAAGGTCATCGATCCGAAGGGAACCTTCTTCGCCGAGATCTCGATCGGGAAGTGACGGTAGGCTTGAGACGGGGATGATGGGCGGCGGCGGGGTCCACATGATGTTCATGGGCGGCGGCGGACGCGAGAAGAAGCGTCCGTCGATCGCCATGTATCGCCGGCTGCTCCGCTTCGTGCGCCCGTACCGGCTGAACCTCGCGCTCGCGGCGGCGCTCCTGATCCTCTCGACCGTGCTCAGTCTCGTGTGGCCACAGGTCGTCCTGCGGGTCCTGGATGTCGGCCTCCGCGATGCCGCCGTGCTCGACGCGCTCGTTCTCGTCCTGATCGGCGTCCTGCTGATCCGAGCGGCGATCGACGGCGTGCGCCAGTACGTGATGGCCTGGACCGGAGAGCGCGTCATCTTCGACCTGCGCCTGGAGATCGTGCGGCACCTGCAGTCCCTGTCGCTCTCGTTCTTCACGAAGCGCAAGACCGGCGAGCTCATGTCACACGTCACGAGCGATGCCACCCTGGTCCACGGCGTCGTGACCCAGACGATCATCTCCGTGCTCGGGCAGGTGCTCACGCTCGTGGGCGGGCTGGTCGTGATCTTCCTCATGAACTGGCGCCTCGCGCTGCTCACGCTCGTCGTCGCGCCGCCGATCGGGCTGCTTGGCCAGTACCTCGGCCGCCGCATCCGTTCGATCTCGCGCGAGGCGCAGGACGCCCAGGGTGAGGCCGTCGGCGTGCTCCAGGAAGCGATCGCGGAGGTGCGCACCGTCCAGGCATTCACCCGCGAGGGCTATGAGTCCGAGCGCTTCCGTGCGAAGCTCATGATCACGCTCGGCTTGGTCCTCGAGCGCGCGCGGCTGTCGGCGACGCTCTTCCCGCTCATCGGCTTTCTCGGCTTCTTCGCCTCGATCGTCGTGCTCTGGTACGGCGGCCACCAGGTCATCAACGGCGAGGCCACCACCGGCGAGCTCGTCGCGTTCCTCTTGTATGCGGGCATGGTGGCGGGTCCGGTCGGTGGGCTCGCGTCGCAGTGGACCCAGGTCCAGGAGGCATTCGGCGCGGCCGACCGCATCTTTGCGCTGCTCGACACGGCACCCGAGATCGAAGACAAGGCGGGCGCGGTCGTGCTCCCACGTGCCGACGGCCGCATCGCCTTCGAGGACGTCAGCTTCCGGTACGCGCAGGGCCCGCTCGTGCTCACCGACCTCTCCACGGGCTTCGAGGAGGGGAAGACCACCGCGCTCGTCGGCCCGTCGGGTGCCGGCAAGACGACGCTCGTCAGCCTCGTCGCCCGTTTCTACGACCCGACGTCGGGACGCATCACCATCGACGGCCGTGACCTTCGCGACGTGACGGTGAACTCGCTGCGGGAGCGCATCGCCGTCGTCCCACAGGAGCCGGTGCTCTTCGCCACGACCGTCGCCGAGAACATCCGCTACGGCCGGCTCGACGCGAGCGACGCGGACCTGCGTGCTGCGACCAATGCGGCCAACGCCTCGGAGTTCATCGACCGGCTACCCGAGAAGTACGACACGATCGTCGGCGAACGTGGCGTGAAGCTCTCGGTCGGTCAGCGGCAGCGGGTCGCCATCGCGCGCGCGCTCCTGCGTGATGCGCCGGTGCTGCTCCTCGATGAGGCGACATCGTCGCTCGACAACGAGAGTGAGTACCTCGTGCAGGAGGCGCTCGCGCGGCTCATGCTCGGTCGCACCACCATCGTCATCGCCCACCGCCTCACGACCGTGGAGCGTGCCGACCGGATCCTCGTGCTCGATCGCGGGCGCATCGTCGAGGACGGCACGCACACCGAGCTCATGTCCCGCGAGGCGCTGTACTGGCGCCTCTACACACGCGCCTTCAAGGATGAGAAGCCCGCCGAAACAGCGCTACCGGTAGTGGTCGGGATGGATCCAGGGCGCGAGGCTCATGGCGACCAGATCCGCAAACGCGTCGGTGCGTGACACTGCGCCGGCGGTGAGCAGGCCGATGGCGCCGCTCGCGGACTTGGCGTCCTTCACACCGAAGAGATCGTCGATGAGCAGCCCCAGCTCGGCGCCGGCGCGCAGGCCCGTCCCCAGCGACGGCGGCAGCAGCATGCGCAGGCCGCTCGCGTAGCCCTCGCGCCCCGTCTGATCGATCGCCGCGACCCACGAAAGGAGCCAGACATCAGCGCGGTCGAGCTCGACGCCCCCCTCAAGTCCGAACGCGATCTCCGCGCCGCTCTGGGAAAGGGCTTGTTGCGCCCGCTCGAGCGCCCCGGCACGGGTCGCGGCGTCGCCGAATGGCTGATCCCCGACACCCGAGGGCACCGCCAGGCCGTCCACCGTGCACGCCGGGGCGAGCGTGGCGAGCGCCTGTCGGACGGCGCGCACCTTGGCCGGATTGCTGGAACCAACTGCCGCGTGCGCAAAGGCGAGCGTCACTCGGCGAGCGTAGGGACCCCTAGCCCCGCGCCGCCCACGGCGGTACAATTCCGACTGCAGTGCTCGGAAATTCGACCGCCCCCGCCGCGTTCCACGTCTCAACCCGGGGCGAGTACGGCATGCGCGTCATGGTCGACCTCGCCCGAAATCACGGCCGCGGCAGCGTGTCGCTCCACACCGTCGCCCTACGGGAGCAGCTTCCCGAGGCGTATCTCGAGCAGCTGGTCGCGATCCTGCGCAAGGCAGGGCTCGTGACGGGCAAGCGCGGCGCCGGTGGAGGCTACACGCTCGCGCGCGACCCCGGTGAGATCACCGCGGGCGATGTCGTGCGTGCGCTCGAGGGGCCGATCGAGCCCCAGGTCTGTACCGCCGAGGGCGACCCGGTCATCAACTGTGTGCGCGAGCAGGGGTGCGGTACCCGGCTCGTGTGGCTCAAACTTCAATCCACGATCGCGACCGCGCTCGACGGGATGACGCTCGCGGAGCTGAGCGCTCAGACGCAACCGACAATCACAGTCGCGCCCTAGCGGCGCGCAGCAAGGGGAGAGCCTTCGTGTCGACGATCGAGATCAAGGACCTGCATGTCAGCGTGGGGGACAAAGAGATCCTGAAGGGGATCGACCTGGTCGTCCAGAGCGGCGAGGTGCACGCGATCATGGGGCCGAACGGCTCGGGCAAGAGCACGCTGTCGCTCGCGATCATGGGTCACCCCCGCTACAAGGTGACGAAGGGGTCGGTCCTCCTCGACGGCGCCGACATCCTGGCACTGCCGGTCGACGAACGCGCCCGCAAGGGCCTGTTCCTCGCGTTCCAGTACCCCTCGGCCATCCCGGGCGTCTCGGTCGCGAACTTCCTCCGGACCGCGATCAACGCGCGGCGCTCGACGCCGGGCGTTGAGAAGAAGAATGACCTGCCGATCCCGCAGTTCCGCAAGCTGCTCGCCGAGAAGATGAAGCAGCTCGAGGTGCCGGATGACTTCCTCAAGCGCGCGGTGAACGACGGGTTCTCCGGCGGCGAGAAGAAGCGCCTCGAGACGCTCCAGATGCACATGTTCCAGCCGACGTTCGCCATCCTCGACGAGACTGACTCCGGCCTCGACATCGACGCGCTGCGCACGATCGCGCAGGGCATCGACTCGCTGCGCGGGCCGGACATCGGCATCCTCCTCATCACGCACTACGAGCGGATCCTCCGGTACGTGCAGCCCGACTTCGTGCACGTCCTCGTCGATGGCCGGATCGTACGGACCGGCGGCCGCGAGCTCGCGAACGAGCTCGAGACCAAGGGCTACGACTTTGTCCGCGAGGAGCTGTACAAGGAACCTGCCACGGAAACAGCCGGAGCGACGAGCTAGTGGCCATCAGCGCGCCGCGCCCGACGACCGCGCTCGACGTTGAGCGCGTTCGCGCCGACTTCCCGATCCTCTCCCAGACGGTCCACGGGAAGCAGATCGTCTATCTCGACAACGCGGCGACGAGCCAGAAGCCGCGAGCGGTGATCGACGCGATGTCAGCGGTCTACGAGGAGCACAACGCGAACATCCACCGCGGCGTCTACGAGTTCAGTGAGCGCACGACAGCGCTCTTCGAGGGTGCCCGCGAGAAGGTCGCGAAGCTCATCAACGCACCGCAGACGCGCGAGGTGATCTTCTGCCGGAACGCGACCGAGGGCCTGAACCTGGTCATGAATACCTGGGGTCGCGACAACATCACGGCCGGCGACCTCATCGTGACGAGCGTTCTCGAGCACCACTCGAACTTCGTGCCCTGGCAGCAGCTCGCGATGCAGACCGGCGCCCGGCTCATGGTCGTCGACGTCGACGACGAGGGCCGGATCCGGCGGGAGGCGTTCAGCGCCGCGATGGCCCAGCACCCGAAGCTCGTCGCGATCACCCACACGAGCAACGGCCTCGGGACGGTGACCCCGGCGAAAGAGCTCATCGCCGAGGCCCACGCCGCCGGTGCGATCACGGTCCTCGACGGCGCACAGTCCGTCCCGCACGCGAAGGTCGACGTGCGCGACCTTGACCCGGACTTCCTCGCGTTCAGCGGTCACAAGATGCTCGCGCCACCTGGCTCCGGCGTCGTCTGGGGCCGCGCAGCGCTCCTCGAGAAGATGCGGCCGTTCCTGTACGGCGGCGACATGATCATGCAGGTCGGCATCGAGAGCTCGACCTGGAACGAGCTCCCCTGGAAGTTCGAGGCCGGCACGTCGGCGTACGTCGACGCGATCGGACTGGGCGCCGCGGTCGATTACCTCCAGGCGGTCGGCCTGGACAAGATCCACGAGCACGAGATCGCGCTGGTCGCGTACGCGCTCCCGAAGCTGCAGGCGATCGACGGCCTGCGCATCTTTGGCCCCACGACCCTCGAGGACCGGGTCGGGGTCATCTCGTTCGACATCGCGGGCATCCACCCGCACGACGTGGCGCAGATCTTCGACAGCGAGGCCATTTGCGTGCGGGCGGGCCACCACTGCAACCAGCCGCTCATGACGCGTCTCGGGACGCCGGCGACGACCCGGGCGAGCTTCTACCTGTACAACACCTTCGCCGAGATCGACGCGCTCGTCGCCGCGATCGGCGAGGCCAAGCGCCTGTTCAAGCTCTAGGAGACGTAATGGACGACTTCTACCGTGAATTCATCCTCGATCACTACAAGAACCCGCACAACTTCGGCGAGCTCGCCGATGCGACGCATCGCTATCACGACACGAATCCGCTGTGCGGCGACGAGATCACGATGTATCTCAAGATCGGCGCGAACGAGACGGTCGAGGACGTCGCGTTCAGCGGCAAGGGCTGCGCGATCTCGCAGGCCTCGGCGTCGATCCTGACCGACGAAGTACGAGGGAAGACCCTGGCTGAGCTCAAGGCCTTCGACCGCGATCACGTGATCGCGAACCTTGGCATCACGCTCACCCCGGCGCGCCTCAAGTGCGCGCTGCTGAGCCTCAAAGCCCTCAAAGGCAGCGCCTGGGGCCTCCACGAGTGGCCCGGCGAAGAAGCGAAATCGTCGTGAATCGGACCGGAGAAATTCCGACTTCGGGAGTAGGATTAGACCTATGGCAGTGAATCCGGCGACCGAACAGCTTCCCGACAGCTACAAGTACGGCTGGGAGGACAAGGACGCCGTCTACCGGAACGTCAAGAAGAAGGGCCTGTCCGAGGACGTCGTCCGCGAGATCAGCCAGACCTACAAGAGCGAGCCCGAGTGGATGCTCAACCGGCGGCTCAAGGCGCTGAAGCACTACCGCTCGCGTCCGATGCCCACGTGGGGCGCCGATCTCTCCGCGATCGATTTCGAGGACATCTATTACTACCTGCGCGCGTCGGATAAGACGATGAAGGACTGGAACGACGTCCCCGACTACATCAAGCGGACGTTCGACCAGCTCGGCATCCCGCAGGCAGAGCAGAAGTACCTCGCCGGTGTCGGCGCGCAGTACGACAGCGAGTCCGTCTACCACAACATCCGCAAGGACCTCGCGGCGCAGGGCGTGGTGTTCATGGACACCGACACCGCGCTCAAGGAGCATCCCGAGATCTTCCGCGAGCATTTCGGCACCGTGATCCCGGCGAACGACAACAAGCTCGCCGCACTCAACACCGCGGTGTGGTCGGGCGGCTCGTTCGTGTGGGTCCCGAAGAACGTCCACGTCGAGATCCCGCTCCAGGCCTACTTCCGCATCAACAGCGAGAACGCGGGCCAGTTCGAGCGGACCCTCATCATCGCCGAAGAGGGCTCCAGCGTGCACTACGTCGAGGGCTGCACCGCCCCGGTGTTCACGACGAACACGCTCCACAGCGCCGTCGTCGAGATCATCGTCAAGAAGGACGCCCGGGTCCGCTACACGACGATCCAGAACTGGAGCCATAACGTCTACAACCTCGTGACCAAGCGCGCGGTGGTCCAGGAGGGCGGCGCCATGGAGTGGATCGACGCCAACCTCGGCTCGAAGGTCACCATGAAGTACCCGAGCGTCTACCTCGTCGGCGAGCGCGCGCACGGTGAGGTCCTCTCCGTGGCCTTCGCCGGCGACGGTCAGCACCAGGATGCCGGCGCGAAGATGATCCACGCCGCACCGCACACGACCTCGCTCATCACGAGCAAGGGCATCAGTAAGGGGACCGGCATCCAGAGCTACCGCGGCCTGGTGAAGATCTACCCGGGCTGCAAGGGCTCCAAGAGCACGGTCCGCTGCGACGCGCTCATGCTCGATGACACCGCGCGCAGCTCGACCTATCCCTACATGGAGGTCGACGAGGACGACGTGACCATCGGCCACGAGGCCTCCGTCTCCAAGATCGGCGAGGAGCAGCTCTTCTACCTGATGAGCCGCGGGATGACCGAGGCCGAGGGGACCGCGATGATCGTCAATGGCTTCATCGAGCCGATCGTGAAGACGCTCCCGATGGACTATGCGATCGAGATGAACCGGCTCATCACACTGCAGATGCAGGGCGCTATCGGATAGTGGCGCTGGCGATCGCGCCCACCGCAACGCTGCCGCTCGACCGATCGCTGGTCGAGCGGCTTTCGCGTCGGCGCGCCGAGCCGGAGTGGCTCCTTGCGTGGCGCCTCGAGCAGCTCGCCGCCTACACGCCCGACCGTTGGCCGAAGGCCGGCGACGAGGAGTGGCGTCGGTTCCCGCTCCACGGGCTGCCGACAGGTCCGCTTGTGGTCGACGAGCCGCTGGGGCCGCCATCGCATTTCAGCTCGATGCCCGTCGAGGCCGCCCACCGCGGCGTCGTATTCGACCGCTGGATCGACGCGGTCCGCGATCATCCCGACCTCGTCCGCAAGGCCCTCGGCGACAACGGCGGCCTTCCGAGCCACGCCGCGTTCCGCGCGATCAACGGCGCGGCCTTCGCGCACGGCAGCACGTTCGTATACGTGCCCGCCGGCGTGACCGTCGAGCTTCCGCTCCAGGTCCAGAAGCACTGGGCTGCCGGCACCGGCGCGATCGTGTTCCGCACGGTCGTCGTCGCCGAGCCTGGCAGCAGTGTCACCCTCGTCGAGGAGCTGTCTTCGGATGGCGGCGGCTCGGGCCGCGTCGCGCTCCCGGTCCTCGAGGTGCATGCCGGAAGGAACGCCCAGGTGCGGTACGTCGGGATCCAACGCTTTGGCGATGACGTGTGGGATCTCGGCCACCAGCGCTATATCTCCGAGGCCGACAGCACGGTCCGCAGCTTCAACGTGCTGGTCGGCAGCCACAAGACCAAGCTGGGCATCGACTCCGATATCCGCGGCAACGGGGCGGCGGTGAAGCTCTACGGGCTCGTGGCCGCAGGGTCGGACCAGCGCATCGACGTGAACTCGCTGCAGAAGCTGGACGGGAAGGCGTCGGAGAGCGACCTCCTCTACCTCTCAGCACTCTACGAGCGCGCGCACGCGACCTACTACGGAGTGATCCGTGTCGAACCGACCTCGAGCATGTCCGGTTCGTACCAGGAGTGCCGCAACATGCTGCTCTCCGACAAGGCCGGCGCCGATCCGATCCCGGTCCTCGAGATCCTCACGAACGACGTCGCGCGCTGCGGTCACGGCGCGACCGCAGGGCGTCTTGACGACCTCGAGCTCTTCTACGTGATGTCGAGGGGGCTCGATCGCGCGAGCGCCGAGGAGCTGCTCATCCACGGCTTCTTCCAGCGGGTCATCAACGAGATCCCCGATCCGCAGGTGGGCGCGCGCGTCCTCGCGGCGCTCGCGCCACGCATCGGCCGGTTCGCCGACCTCGAGGCCGCATGACGATCGAGAGCCACGGTCCCCGGTGGCAGCCGGTGGCCGGTGAGTCCGACCTCGCGCCCGGCGGGGTCATGGTCGTCGGCGCGGAGGGCCGCTCGTTCGCGCTCGGCCGGACCGCGGATGGCCGCTGGGGCGCGATCGACAACGTCTGCACCCATGACGGCGGCACGCTCGGCGAGGGTGAGCTTGATGAGTGTTGCGTCGAGTGTCCGCGCCACGGCGCGCGCTTCGACCTTTTCACCGGCCAGGTCAAGGCCCTGCCGGCGGTCTATCCGGTGAACGCGTACCCGGTGCGGGTGCGTGACGGCATCGTGGAGATCGACCTCGGCATCACGGCCCAGCCCCTGGAGATCGGCGGCTAGACCCTCGCACGACGACCATCACGGACACCTCTGTCCCGAACGGTCAGACCACGAACGTGAACATCCGCCCGGACGGCGGCGCAGCTGTCCAGGTCAACGAGGCCGAGCCCGAGGTCTTGGAGGAGACGACGACCACGACTACCCACCGTCACCCCTAGCCGGATCAGCGGTCCGGACGCCCTCCCGATATCCTCGTTGTGACGCAGCCATCGGGAGGGTGTCCGTGATCAGCTCCGCCGCTCGCGACCGCGTGAAGCTCGCCGTCGATCAGCTCGAAGAGGCGTTCCACCGCTACGACGAGCGCGCGAACGCCGACAGTCTCGAGAGCTACGAAGCCGCGCTCAACCGCGGCAAGGCGATGGCGTACCAGGAAGCAGCGCATTACCTCAAGTCCGCGCTCCACGACATCGACGTCAAGAGCCTCTGAGATCAGCGAAGTTGAGATGGAATGAATGACCGACGAGCGGCTTCGCCGCGAGGAGCGAATCGATCAGCCCTGAGCAGTCTCAGCGAAGCTGAGATCACATGATCACGGCGATCGTGCTCATCAACGCCGATCGCAAGGCGATCCCCGAGCTCGGCGCCGCCCTTGCGGCGATCGAGGGCGTCTCCGAGGTCTACTCGGTCACCGGAGAGGTGGACTTCATCGCGATGGTCCGCACACGCGAGCACGAGCAGCTCGCAGACCTCGTCGCCGGCACCATCGGCCAGCTCCCGGGCGTCCAGAAGACCCACACGCACGTCGCGTTCCGGATGTACTCACGCCACGACCTCGAGTCGGTATTCGGGCTCGGCGGACCGGCCTGACCTCGCTCCTCACACCGACCTAGACTCGCCTCATGCAGGCCGTCGTCATGGTCGGCGGCGAGGGGAGCCGCCTCAGACCGCTGACGATCAACCGTCCGAAGCCGATGGTTGCGATCGTCAACAAGCCCTGCCTGGGGCACATTTTCGACCTCCTGAAGCGTCACGGCATCGAGGACGCGTTCGTGACGCTGCAATACCTCGCGTCCGTCATCCAGGACGCCTATGGGGACGGCGGCGCCGTCGGCATGCGCCTCCGGTACAGCGTCGAGGAGACGCCGCTCGGTACCGGCGGCTCGGTGCGCCAGATCGGTGAGGCGCTCGACGACACGTTCCTGGTGATCTCCGGCGACGCGATGACCGACATCGACCTCTCCAAAGTCATCGAGTTCCACCGGGCCTCGAAGGCCGCGGTCACCCTCACGCTCGTTCGGGTGTCCGACCCCCTCGAGTACGGCGTCGTCATCACGCAGCCCGACGGCCGCATCACAAAGTTCCTCGAGAAACCCTCCTGGGGCGAGGTCTTCTCGGACACCATCAACACCGGCATCTACGTCATCGAGCCGCGCGTCATGGAGCGATTCGCCATCGGCGAGCAGTTCGACTTCAGCAAGGACCTCTTCCCGCAGCTCCTTGCCGACGGCGAGCCACTCTTCGGCTACGTCGCCGAGGGGTACTGGACCGACGTCGGATCGATCGCTGAGTACAGCCGCGCGAACGCCGACCTCCTGCAGGGGAAGATGAAGAGCGCGCCGCTCGGGATCGAAGTTCGGCCCGGCGTGTTCGCCGGAGGCGACGTCGTCATCGATCCAACGGCGACGCTGACCGGCCCCGTCTACCTCGGAGCCGGCGTGCGGATCGCGGGTGGCGCCGAGATCATCGGTCCGACGGTCCTGCGCGACGCGGTGATGGTCGACCAGTCCGCGTACGTCGAGAGCTCGATCGTCTGGCGCAACTCGTACATCGGTGAGCGCGCCGATCTGCGCGGCACGATCGTGGGCCGCCAGTGCGCGCTGAAGGCGCGCGTCGTTCTCGAAGAGGGCAGTGTCGTTGGTGACCACTCCGTCATCAATGAGGGCGCGCGCGTCCGCGCCTCGGTGAAGATCTGGCCGGACAAGCAGGTCGAAGGTGGCGCGGTCGTGGGCTCGAGCCTCATCTGGGGCTCGCAAGGCCGGCGGTCGCTGTTCGGCCGGTTCGGCGTCACCGGCCTGGTGAACGTGGACCTCACGCCCGAGTTCGCGGCACGGCTCGGGTCGGCGTACGCGTCGTCGCTGCCGAAGGGCTCGACAGTGACGATGAACCGCGACCAGCACCGCAGCAGCCGGATGCTGAAGCGTGCGGTCATGGGCGGGATCGTCGGCTGCGGCGTGCACGTCGCGGACCTGACCCAGGCGCCCCTGCCGATCGGGCGCTTTCAGACACGGCGGCTCGGCGCGGCGGGCGGCGTCCACGTCCGCGTGTCGCCGTTCGATGTGCGGGTCTGTGATGTGAAGTTCTTCGACCGCCAGGCGCTGGACATGGACAAGGCGCAGGAGCGCAAGGTCGAGAACGCGTTCTTCCGCGAGGACTTCCGGCGGAGCTCATACGACGAGATCGGCAAGATCATCGAGATCCCGCGGGTGGGCGAGGAGTACAGCGACGCGTTCCTCCGCGAGGTCGCGCAGAAGCGCGAGATCGCCTCGTCGAAGCCGAAGATCGTCCTCAATTACTCGCATGGCACGGCCGCGCAGTATCTCCCGCAGCTCATGGAGGCTCTCGACGTCGAGGTCATCGGGATCAACTCGGTCGTCTCGGAGAACATCGGCTCGCGCTCGTTCGACGAGTTCCAGCAGCAGATGCGCGAGCTCGCCCTCATCACCCCGACTTTGCACGCGACGTTCGGCGTCACGCTCGACCAGGGCGGCGAGAAGGTCTTCTTCGTTGATGATCGCGGCCGGATCATCGAGGACCGGCACTTCCTCACCGCATTCGTGCGGCTCATCGCGAAAACGACGCCGGGGCTCATCGCGGTGCCCGTGTTCGCGCCGGCGATGATCGAGCAGCTCGTCGCCGAGTCCGGTGGCCGCGTCCAACGCGTGCGGGCATCCGCCGAGGCGCAAATGGGCCTCGCGGCGCGGGAGCATCCGCTCCTCGTCGCGGATGGACTCGGCGGCTTCATCTTCCCGCGGTTCCATCCGTCGTTCGACGGCCTCTTCGCGATCGTGAAGCTCCTCGAGCTGCTTGCCGTTCAGACGACGACCCTCGCCGAGGTGATGGACCAGACGCCCGCGGCGCATCTCGTCCGGCTCAAGGTGACCTGCCCGTGGGAGGACAAGGGCCGGGTCATGCGAATGCTCGCCCAGGAGTCCGCCACCGAGCGGACGAAACAGGTCGACGGTGTGAAGCACGTGTTCGAAGATTCGTGGGCACTCGTGCTGCCCGATGCCGACCAGCCGCTCTTCAGCGTCTGGGCCGAGGCGCCGGACGAGGCCCGCGCGTGGGCACTCGCGCATGAGTACGCTGACCGTGTCGGTACGTTCCGCGCCGCATGAAGATCGCGATCGCGCAATGCGCGCCGGCGCTCGGCGCCGTCAAGCGGAACCTCGAGATGCACCGCGAGTGGATCGCGAAGGCCACGGCGGGCGGCGCCAAGCTCGTCGTGTTTCCGGAGCTCTCGCTCACCGGCTACTACCTGAAGGACCTCGCTGCCGACGTCGCATGCGGTGGGGATGACCCCCTCCTCGCGCCGATCGCTCAGGCGTCACTCGGCATCGACATCGTTGCCGGATTCGTCGAGCGCTCGAAGGACGCGAAGCTGCACATCGCACAGGGCTACTGGTCCGGCGGCGCACTGAAGCACGTCCACCGGAAGGTCTACCTGCCGACATACGGGATCTTCGACGATGGGCGCTATTTCGGTCCAGGGGACGCCTTCCGGACGTTCGACACGGTGGTCGGCGCGGCAGGCATCGCGATCTGTGAAGACATCTGGCATCTCTCGGTGCCGTACCTCTACGCGGTCGGCGGCGCGAACGTGATCTTCTCGCCCTCGGCGAGTCCCGGCCGCGGAGTCGCGGAGGGTGGGGACCTCGGGACCTCGGCCTCGTGCCGCCTGATGGATCAGTTCTACGCGCAGTACCTCACCGTCTACATCGTCTTCGCGAACCGCGTGGGCCACGAGGACGGCGTCGGCTTTTGGGGAGGTTCCGAGGTCGTGGCACCGGATGGCACGGTCGTCGCCCGCGCGAAGGACTTCGAGGAAGAGCTCCTGTTCGCCGAGATCGATCCCGCGCTCGTCGCGCGCGAGCGCGCGCGCAACCCGCTGCTGCGCGACGAACGGCCCGACCTGGTGTTCGCGACGCTCGCCGCGCGCATGGGCGTTCGGGTGACGACCTGATCGAGCTCACGACGTGATCGAACGGGACCGGGCGGCCATCCGCATGGCACCGGGCGACCTGACACCGTTGCGCATCGACGAGGTCCTCGTGCGCAGGATGCTGGTGTCGTTCCTGACGAACGAAACGCGCAAGACCGGCATGGAGCGCGTCGTCCTCGGCGTGTCCGGTGGCATCGACAGCGCCGTCGTCGCCGCGCTCGCCGCCGAGGCGCTCGGTCCAAAGAACGTGCTCGGGCTCTTCACGCCGTACCGCGCCACGGCGGCGCGATCGCGCACGGACGCCCAGGCGGTCGCGAAGACCTTCGGCTTCACCCTCGAAGAGGTGCCGATCACGACGCAGATCGACGCATATTTCGCGAGCCTGCCGCGGGCGCACAAGGTCCGCCTGGGCAACAAGATGGCGCGCGAGCGCAAGAGCATCGAGTACGACCGCTCGTGGCCGGACGGCCTCGTCCTGGGCACCTCGAACAAGACGGAGCTGCTGCTCGGCTATGGCACGCAGTTCGGCGATCTCGCGTGCGCGCTCAACCCCGTCGGCGACCTGTACAAGACGCAACTGCGGGAGCTCGCCGTGACCATCGGCGTGCCCGAGGAGATCGTCGCGAAGGCGCCGAGCGCGGACCTGTGGGAGGGACAGACCGACGAGGGCGAGCTCGGGTTCAGCTACGAGGACGCGGACGTCATCCTGTACCACATGGTCGACCGCCGGGCGCTCCCCGCGGAGCTCATCGCGGCCGGGTTCGATCCGGGGCTCATCGGCCGGATCCGCGAGCGCATCCGGCGCAACCACTTCAAGCGCGTGATGCCGATCATCGCGAAGGTCAGTCTGCGGACCGTCGGGCACGACTTCCTCTACCCGCGCGACTGGGAATCCGACTGAGTCCGAGCGCGCTCGGCTATAGCTTCGCGATCGCTGCCGCCGCGTTCTACGCGGTGGGTGGCGTCATCGCCAAGCGCGCGTTCGACCTGGGTGTCGCGCCCGACGTGCTCGCGGAGTTCCGGATCCTCTTCGCGTTCCTCGTGTTCCTCACGCTGACGCTCGCGTTCAAGCGGCGCGATCTGCTGACGATCAAGCGGGACGATGTGCCATGGCTCGCGCTCTTCGGGCTCCTCGGGGTCATGGCCGTGCAGCTCATCTATTACCAGGCGATCCAGCGCATCCCGATCGGTGTCGCGCTGGTGATCGAGTACACCGCGCCGCTCCTCATCCTCGCGTACTGGCGGGCGCGCGGGCGGCATGTAGGCCTCGGCCTCTGGGTCGCCGCGGTGCTCACGCTCGTCGGCTGCTACCTCGTGGTCGGCGCGTACGACGCGCAACTCCGTCAGGTGAACGCCGTCGGCGCGATCCTCGCCACGATCGACGCCGTCATCCTCGCGGCATACTTCCTTCTCGCGGAGCGGCTCGTGCACCGCTACTCGAGCTGGGCGCTCCTCTGCGCGGGCTTCGCGACCGCAGCGCTCGCGTGGTGCGTCGTGCGGCCACCCTGGCTGCTTCCGTGGGGCGAGCTCAACGGCGAGCTCGGGCTCGACGTGCTCGGCGTCGTGATCATCGCGACCGTCATCCCGTACCTGTTCAGCGTCGGCGCCGTGCGGCTCATCCCTGCCGCGCGGGTGGGGCTCACGTCCACGGCCGAGCCAGTGATCGCCGCGATCGTGGCGTGGCTGCTCATCGGAGAATCTCTTGAGCCGCTGCAGGTCGCCGGGGGAGCGGTCGTGGTCGTGGGTATCGTCGTCGCGCAGTCCGTCCGGGTGACGCGCGAGGGCGTGTAGTCCGCGGCGAACGGAAGGCTAGAGGACGAGGCGGACGATGCGGCGCACGAACTCAGTCGTAAAGCCGTAGACCAGATGTGACGCGAGCGCGTATGCGTGCGTCGAGGGCGGCGTCTGCTCGGGCTTCTTCCCGAGGCGCTGCGCCGGGACGAACATGTTGTCGGCGGTCCACCAGGCAACGACGCCCATCCCGAGCCCGCTGAACATCCGCGCGGGCGGGAAGATCTCAGCCACAGCGCCGTAGACGGCGCCGATGGAGGCGCCGGTCGCGTAATGGACGGCCTCGCCGGCCAGCGGCTTGAGCTCGTCGGAGAGCTCGGTGTCGAGGACCGTCTTCGAGATGCGCTCGGCGACCTTGATGGTCGCCGGCTCCGCCGTTGGACTTTCCTTGATGGCGTGGGCCTTCCGCTTCGGCGCGGCGCGCTTCTCGAGGTCGTTCCACCATTGCTGGAAGAGCTCCATCGTGTAGGCCCCGCAGGCACCGCCGATAGCGCCGGCGACGGCGCCCTTGATCGGGTTCATCGGGGCTCTCCCTGCAGGAATACTGCCGAAGCCCACACTGGGCGCCGTGGGGACGCTTTTCCTCGTTGCGACGCCCATTGGCAACCTCGAGGACATCTCGCCGCGCGCGCTCAAGATCCTCCAGGAGGTCCACATGGTGGCCTGCGAGGACACCCGGCACACCCAGATCCTCCTGCGCCGGTACGAGATCCGGGCCAAGCACCTCACCTCATACACCGAGTTCAACCACAAGCGGCAGGTCGGCGTCCTGGTCGGTCAGCTCGATCGCGGCTGGGACGTCGCGCTCGTGTCGGACGCGGGCACGCCGGCCCTCTCCGATCCGGGCGAGGCGCTCGTCGTCGCGGCCATCGCGGCCGGCCACACCGTTACGCCGATCCCGGGCCCGAATGCCGCGATCTCGGCGCTCGTCGCCTCCGGCCTGCCGACACGCGAGTTCACGTTCCTCGGGTTCCTCTCCAAGAAGACCGGCAAACGCAAGAGCGCGCTCGTGGCGCTGCTCGCGGAAGGCCGAACCATCGTGGTCTACGAGAGTCCGTACCGGACCGGCGACCTCCTGGAGGATCTCGCCGCGATCGCGCCGGGCGCGCGTGTCGTCGTCGCCCGTGAGCTTTCCAAGATCCACGAGGAGTTCGTGCGCGGGACGGCCACGGAGCTGGCCGCTCGGTATGCTTCGGAACGTCCGAAGGGGGAGGTCACCGTGGTGATCGCGCCGGCGGTCGGTGGCGCGGGGGAGGCGGATGCCGAGAGCGAGTAGCAAGGTCGTCGACGTGTTCGTCGAGAACCCGCGCGGCGCCCGCGCGACGTACGAGCGTGCCCGAGGTCTCGCTGGCCTGACGGTGACCCAGGCGGTCGAGCGGCTCGTCGCGGCGAGCGTTGGACTTACGGACGCCGTCCTCGAGCGGCCGTACGTCTGGGAGGAGTATGACGACGACGGGCTGCGGTTCGCGCTGCTGACCGCCCACCACCAGCTGCGCGAGGCCCACGCGACGGTCGCTGCCGCGCGGCTCGACGCTGGGAAGCCGTTCACCGCGGCACAGCGGATCCTCGCGCAGGTCCATGAGGCCTACCGTGACCTGACTGGCGCGCTCGCGGGCGTGTCCCTGGCCGAGCTCGACGTGCAACCGCCGGACGAGCAGTGGCCGCTGCGCGAGGTACTGAGGCACATCCTGAACGCGGAGAAGGGGTTCCTGGCGGCGATCACGATCGCGCTGGGCCTGGTCCGAGCGCGTCAACCCTCCGAGCCACTGCCGTCCGAGGACGCGTTCAAGGCGATCCGCGGCGCGCCCGAGGACCCGGGCGGAACACGGGCCGACGCGCTCAACGCGCTGTTCCGCAGTCACGCCGCGATCCAGGGTGCGCTTGGCTCGGTCGACGATGCCGAGCTCGACACGCCGTCGTTCTTCTGGGAGGACAAGGGCTACTCGATCCGCTTCCGGATGCACCGCTTTGAAGAGCATCTGCGCCAGCACACGATCCAGGTGGACAAGACGCTCATCGCGATCGGGCATCCGCCGACCGAGGCCGAGCGGCTGGTCCGCAACCTGTACAACGCGCTCGCGGGGGTGGAGTCGGTCGCGGCAGGCTCCGCTGCCGGAAACGACGTCCTGGACCGGTGCGCAGCGTCGATCGATGTGATCACGGCCGAGGTCGCGAGGATCGCCGCGACCTAGTTGGTCGCGGCGAGCTCCAAGATCGTCTGCGTCGCGACCCGGCCGGCCATCGCGAGGTGCTCCGCGGTCACGGTGGCGAGGGTGTCGCCCGTGGTGTGGAACGGCCCGAACTCGGTCCAGCCGACCATCGCGGCAGGCACGCCGCGCCGGGTGTACGAGAGGTGGTCGCTGCCGCCGACGGCCGGGACGTAGCCGAACGCGTAGCCGAGCCGGTCCGCTGCGCTCGCGAGCCGGGCGTGCAGCGCGAAGCTCTCATCGGAGGCGGCGAGCGTGTCGCCGCAACAGCCGGACACGTCCAGGTTCACGAACGCGAGGATGTTCGACGGGCGGAGCGGGGTGGTCAGCGAGTGGTTCGCGAAGTACTCGGACCCA
This sequence comes from Candidatus Limnocylindria bacterium, assembly GCA_038324015.1. Classification (GTDB taxonomy): domain Bacteria; phylum Chloroflexota; class Limnocylindria; order P2-11E; family P2-11E; genus UBA4735. Next base: position 32,535 of record JBBQHN010000002.1, read on the forward strand.
ACAAGGCCCTCCTCCTCACCGGCGAACGTGGTGAAGATCACGGAGTTCTTCAGCATCGACCGGTTGGCGGCGAGCACCCGGGCGATCTCGAGCGTCACCGCCGGGCCGGAGCCGTTGTCGTTCGCGGCAGGGAACACCGTGCCATCGGGGTCCGTCCCGATCCCGTCGAGGTGCCCGCCGACGAGCACGAACTTGTCGTTGCGCTGCGGGTCGCCGCCCCGGAGGATGCCGACGACGTTCTGGCCGACGATGTCGTGGATCGGCCCGAGCGGGACGGTGAAACGGACCCGCGTGGCGGTGTCGAACGAGATGGGCTGAGGGACCTCCTGCCGTAGGCTGGGCCGCGTCTGCGCGCGCCGCAGGCGGTCGATGAGCGACTGGTTGAGGTCGACGATGTTCTTGCCCGATGCGGCGATCAGCTCGTTGGCGACGCCGGCGGAGATCGTCAGCACCGGGATCGTCTCGGCCTCGAATGCCGCGACGTACGACGGCTTGATGAGCTCGCCGAACGAGACCTGGATGACGCCGATCGCCCCCTCCCGGCGCGCGATATCGATGCGGTCCTGGTTCGCGACGCTCGGGCCCGCGATCATCACGATGTTCCCCTGCGAATGGGTCCCTTCATAGTCGGAGTAGCCGGGGATCTTGTTGCCGGCGCCCACGTAGACAATGTTCCCCTCGACCGTACCGCCGCCGCGCCGGCCACCGATGCTCTCGTTGAAGTCGATGCGCGGGCGGTACGCCTTCGTGTCGGCGCCGACACGCTGGAATGTCGGCATCGCGGTGAGCCCCACGTCCGCCATCTTGAAGCTCTGGTAATAGGTGCCGTCGTCGCCCGCGGGCTCGAGGCCGAGTGAGCGGAACCGGTCGGCCACGTAGGCTGCCGCCTCCTTGTAGCCGGGTGACGCCGTGTAGCGCCCGCCGCGCGCGGGATCGGCGATGTACGCGAGGTTCGCGTGGGCCTGCCCGCCGTCGAACTGCCTCGCGACGCTCGTGAGTGCGGCCGCGGGGCCGACGAGCGGCGTGACGATGCGGAACACCAGCACGACCGCGACCACGGCCGTCGCGACGCGCCAGTTGAGCAGCTTGCCGAGCGCGACCGGCGCGCGCTCGAAGAAGATCCGCAAGCCGTGGCCCGCGAGGTTGAAGGCGAGCACGCCGCTCGCGAACGCCGCCGCTGGGACGAGCGCGATCCATGGCGCGCGGAAGACCTCGAACCGTCCTTGTGCCAGGATCGCGCCCCACTCGGGCGACGCGAAGAAGAAGGCGCGACCGGACCCGCGAAGGTCGTCGATCGGGACGCTCGTGCCGCCGCCGACCACGTACCCGAGAAAGCCGAGCTCGCCAAGGATGAGCAGGATGGCGCTCGCCTCGAGCGCCGACGTGATCGCGAGGGTCGGCAGGAGGTTCGGGACCGCATGACGGGCGAATGTCGCGAATTCAGAAAGACCCTCGGCGCGCGCCGCCTCGAGGAAAGGGCGGCCGCGCAGGTCAACGAGCGCGGCGCGGACCGCCCGCCCGACGCCCCACCAGCCCGTGATCGTGAGCGCCGCGGCGAAGGCCTGGAGGCCCGACCGGATGTCGAAGGCGAAGATCCAAAGGACCGCGAACAGGAGGGTGGGGAACGCGGCGAACGCGTCGATCAGCGCCGAGATGACGCGGTCGATCCACCTGCCGGCGAACCATCCGGCGACGGCACCAAGCGTCACGCCGATGACCAGCCGCGCGCCCAGAACGATGAACGCCAGCGTGAAGGTCGCCTGCGCGCCGAACATCACGGTCGCCCACAGGTCCCGGCCCTGACGGTCGGAGCCGAGGACGTACCCGAACTGACCAGGCTCGAATGGCGCGGGGATCGAGCGCGTCCCGAGCTGGACGAACGTGTGCTCCTTGAGCGGATCGGCGGAGCTGAAGAACGGCGCGCCGAATCCGACGATGAGCCACCCGAGGATGAGTGCGACGCCGACGATGAGCTGCCAGTTGAGCGCGCGCCTCACGACGGTGCGCCCGTCGCGCGCTGAGCGAAGTGGTCGGCGAGCGCGTCCAGCCCGAACCGGACCACCGCGATCGTGGCGGCGAGTGCGCCGAGGAGCGTGCCCGCGGTCGCCGCGTCGAAGCGGCGCACGGCTTGGAGGAGCGCGAAGCCGAGGCCCGGCCAGGAGAAGAACACCTCGACGACGGGCAGCGTTGAGAGCGCGATCGACAGCCCCGTGGCGACCGCGCCGATGATCGGCACCGCCGCATTGGGCAGCGCGTGCCGGGCGAAGATGAGCGATTCCACCAGGCCTTTCGCCCGCGCCGTCCGGATGTAATCGAGATGGAGGATCTCGTCGGTCGCGACGTAGGCGAAGCTCGCGATCTGCGCGAAGGGGCGGAGCGCGAGGACGACCACCGGCAGGATGAGGTGGTTATCGATGCCGTAGCCGAAGGTCGGCCAGAGCCGGATGCCGGCGCGCGCGGTGAGCTCGGCGCCGAACAGGATCAGCAGGATCGCGACGAGGAATGACGGGAGCGAGACCGTCAGCGTCGTGAACGTCAGCAACGTGGCTCGCCAGCGTGCGCTCCGTGTCGCGGCCGCGAGGACACCGATCAGTATCCCGACCGCCGTCGCGAGGCCGATCGCGAGGAGGACCAGGATCATGCTCTTGGAGTAGGCATCGAGCAGCAGGTCGCCCATCGCCCGGCGCTGCCCGCCGAGGATCGAAGTCGACGTCGCTTCGCCGAGCGACCCGGATGCCAGGCTCGTGAAGTAGTCCTGCGTCCCTTCCCACGCCTGTCCCGCGATGGTCGGCAGGTCCGTGCGCTCGATGCGCGTGCGGGCCGACACCATCGCCACTTGGGAGAGCACGACGATGAGGACGAAGGTCAGGATCACGAGCAGCAGACGGGTCAGCACGGCCACCGACACGCGCGTGGCCGTTCCGCGTTCCACCACTATCTCCGACCTAGAATACCGAGGTGGCGGCTCCAAAGTTCTATGTCACGACGGCGATCGCCTACGTCAACGATCGCCCCGGCCTGCACCATGCCTACGAGTTCGCCGGCGCCGACGCCCTCGCTCGCTTTCACCGCCAGCGCGGCCGCGATGTCTTCTTCCTGACCGGGACCGACGAGAACGCGACGCGCAACGAGCGCGCCGCGAAGGAACAGGGGATCGAGACCCGCGCCTTGGTCGACAAGCACGCCGCCGAATTCAAGCAGATGGCCGACACCTGGAATATCTCGTATGACCGCTTTATCCGCACGACCGATCCAGACCACGTCAGAGGCGTGCAGGAGTTCGTTCGCCGCTGGATCGCGAACGATGATGTGTACCTCGCCACCTACGAGGGCCTCTACTGCATCAAGTGCGAGGCCTTCTACGAGGAGGGTGATCTCGTGGACGGGTGCTGCCCGGTCCATCCCGACGACCCTTCGAACATCCAGCGCTTGAAGGAAGAGAACTACTTCTTCCGGCTGTCGAAGTACGAGCAGAAGCTCAAGGACCTCTACCGCGATCATCCCGAGTTCTGTGAGCCGGAGATCCGCCGCAACGAGGTCCTCGGCTGGCTGGACCGCGGGCTCAAGGACATCAGCGTCTCGCGTAAGAACCTGTCCTGGGGCATCCCATTCCCCGATCACCCGGACCACGTCGTCTACGTGTGGTTCGACGCGCTCATCAACTATGCCACCGGCGTCGGGTTCGGGACGGACGAGAAGCTGTTCAAGAAGTGGTGGCCCTGCGACGTGCACGTGATCGGCAAGGACATCACGCGCTTCCACTGCATCTTCTGGCCCGCAATGCTCATGGCGGCCGGCGTCGAGCTACCGAAGAAGGTGTTCGCCCACGGCTTTCTCTCGTATGGGGAAAGCCGCCTTTCGCGCTCCAGCGGGAACATGATCGACCCGATCGCGTCCGCAACGGAATGGGGGCCGGACGCGATCCGCTACCTCGTGTTGCGCGAGGCGCCATTCGAGAAGGATTCGCCGATCAGCCCGGAGCAGTTCAACGCGCGCTTCAATGCGGACCTGGCCAACGGTCTCGGCAACCTCGTGTCACGCACGCTGAAGATGGTCGAGACCTACTGCCTGAGTCTCGTGCCACGCTCGGGTGGCGAGGGCGAGTCCGAGATCACCGTGCATGTTGCCGCCGTTCGGGCTGTCGAGACGCATGACCTCGCCGCGGCTGACCTGCACTTCGCCGACGCGCTCGCGGCGATCTTCTCCCTCGTCGATGCCGCGAACAAGCACTACCAGGTGACGCAGCCGTGGCAGCTGGCCAAAGACCCAGCGAACGCGCAGCTCGTCGCGTCGTCGCTGTATGCGGGTCTCGAGGCGCTGCGCATCATCGCCCATGCGCTCTGGCCGTACATGCCTAACGTCGCGGACTCGATCTGCGCGCAGCTCGGCCTTCCGTCGCCGGAGCACGCGCCGTGGCCGGAGGTCGCACGCTGGGGCCTGCTCGAGCCGGGCCGCACGGTGCACAGTGGCCCGCCGCTCTTTCCGCGGCTGGAGGCGGCGAAAGCGTCCTGATCGATGCGCACGCGCATCTGACGGATGCCAGGTTCGAGCACGACCTCGACGCGGTGCTCGCGCGGGCCCGCGATGCGGGCATCACGCGCATCCTGACCTGCGGCGAGGACGTTGCCTCGAGCGAGGCTGCGATCGCGATGGCGCGAGCGCATCCCGAGGTCCGCGTCGCCGTCGGCATCCATCCGCATCGCGCGGTCTCGTTGGCTGACGCCACGCTCGAGGCGCTCCGCCGGCTCGCCGCCGACCCGCGCGTCGTCGCGATCGGCGAGATCGGCATCGATCTATCGGGACGCAGTGCTCCTCAGGCCGACCAGGAGCGTGCGTTCCTGGCACAGCTGGATCTCGCGGACGAGCTCGGTCTTCCGGTCGTCGTGCATGTCCGTGAGGCCGGTCCGGTCGTTCGGTCGCTCGTGAAGGGACGCGTGCTTCGCGGCCAGCTCCACTGCTACAGCGAGGGGCCGGCCGAGGTAGCCGCGTGGCGCGCCCTTGGCCTGGTGCCGTCGTTCGCCGGCCCGGTGACCTACCGCGCGAACCGCGCGCTGCGCGAGGCGGCGCGCGATCCCGGGCCGGTACTCGTCGAGACGGACGCGCCCTACCTCGCTCCCGAGGGCCATCGCGGGCAGCGCAACGAGCCCGCGCACGTCGAGATCACGTACCGGACGGTCGCCGCCGAGCGTGGCACCGACCTCGCCGCGCTCATCGCGACCGCCGCGGAGACCGCCGCGGCGCTCTTCGGCGACCGCTGGAAATAGGCCCGAAAGCGTGCTCCGGAACCGAACCGCCCGTCAGGGCGTCTGCCTTCGTGGCCGGCGCAACCGGCAGAAGGCAGGTCGTGAAGATGAAGCGTCTCGTGTGGCTCGTTCCGGCGATCCTCCTCCTGGCGGCATGCGCGAGCGGCGCCGGGACCACCTCCTCCGGGCCTGGACAGGGCGGCGGCGCCGCACCGGCGAACTTCGCGGTGGGGAAGCCCGTGTCCGTCGACGCCTCCGTGCCCAAGTCGGGCGAGTCGGTCGGCAACAACGGCGTGCCCATTCCGCAGGCCTTCGATGTCACGCGGTCGGTGATCCTCACCGCGAACGTCGCGATGAAGGTGAGCGATCCTTGGGTCACCGCCGACAAGGCCCAGGCGATCGCACTCGGTCTCGGCGGTGACGTCATCGGTGTGAGCCAGAGTGGCGGTAAGGACGATCACGTCGCGAGCCTGACCCTCCGCGTCCCGTCGGACCGCTTCACCGAAGCGCTCCGCCAGATCCGTGCGCTCGACGGCGAGGTCGTCTCCTCGACGGTCGACGGCAAGGACGTGACCGACCAGTTCGTCGACCTCAAGGCCCGCCTCACCGCCAAGCAGACGGAGGAGCAGCGGTACAACGCGCTCCTGACGCGCGCCGCGACCATCGACGAGATCCTCAAGATCGATGTGGCGCTCTCGAGCGTGCGCACCCAGATCGAGCAGCTGCAGGGCCAGGTGAACTCGATCGCGTCACGTACGCAGTACTCCACGATCACGATGAGCATCACCCCGACGGTCGCGGTCATCATGACCCCGCCGACCCCTGCCTGGGATCCTGCGCACACGGTGGCGGCGGCGCTCACAGCGCTCGCCCTCATGCTGCGGGGCTTCGCGGACCTCGCGATCTGGCTCCTCGTCTTCGGCTGGATCCCGCTCCTCGGGCTCGCGATCTTGCTCGTCGCGACCCGCGGCCGGCGCACGACTCACGTGCCCGCCTGACCGTCGCCCCCGCGGTCGGTCTCGGGGGAACTCGCCGACCTCGTCGTGCTCCTGGCGGTCCGGCGCATACCGAATCTCCACGCAACTGCGGAAAGCTGGGTAAAACGACCGAGGTTGTTTTGTAGCTCGCGCGAGCCGCCGTAGCTTGCCACGGTGACGCCCGACCTGCCCATCGCGCAGGCGTCGCTTCATCAGCGTGACGCGGGGCTCGATGTCCGCGAGGCGTTCATCGCCGGCATCCGTGACGACAGCGATGCGTTCGTCCTCGCGACGTGCCATCGGGTCGAGATCTCGTGCGTCCTGGCGTCGGGCGAGGACCCGCGCGCGGCTTTGTCGGCGCGCCTTGGCGTCGCGCTACCTCCGGCAGCGACGATCCGCATGGGCCGCGATGCGGTCCTGCATCTCATGCGCCTCGCCTGTGGCCTCGATTCGGTCGTACGCGGTGAGGCGCAGGTGCTGGGCCAGCTGCGCCGCACCTTCGACGCATCGCGTTCGGCCGCTCCGATCGATCCCGTCCTCGCGCTGATCCTGCGACGCACGCTCGAGCTCGGGCGCGAGCTGCGCCGCACGACGGCGCTCGGGGCGGTAAGCCGCAGCCTCGGCTCGCTCGCGGTCGACGCCGCGTTCGAGGGCGTCGCGGATCCTGCGAGCGCGACGATCCTCGTCATCGGCGCGGGCGAGATGGGGAAGCTCGCGCTGCGCGCGCTCGGACGGCGGGCCGGCGCTGTGCTCGTGGCCAACCGTGATGTTCCGCGAGCCGCCGCGCTCGCTGATCTTCACGGCGCGACCGCGCTGCCACTGGAACGCATCGCCGGCGCGCTCGGACAGGTGGTCGCGGTCATTTCCGCGGCCGACACCCGAGGCGCCGTTCTCACGCTGGACCTGCTTCGCTCGCGTCTCCGGTCGGGCCCGCTCACGGTCATCGATCTCGCCGTCCCGCGCAGCGTCGATCCGGATGCCCGGGCCCTCCCGGGCCTCCGCTACGTGGACGTGGATGGCATCGCTATAGCGGGCGCGGAGCTCGCGCCGGATGCGATCGGGGAGATCGAGGCGGGTTGCGAGGGCGCGGCGGATGCGGTCATGCGCGAGCTGAACGAGCGCAGGGCCGCTCCGGCGATCCGCGCGCTGCGGGAGCGGACCGAGTCGATCCGAAAGGAGCAGCTGGATCGCGCCCTCGGCCGCCTCGGGCACCTCTCCGAGCGCGATCGGGGGGTCGTCGAGGCGCTCTCGGACAGCCTGGCCCACGCGCTGATGCACGAGCCCACGGTCCGGCTGCGCGCGGAGCCGGAGCGCGAGCGCGCCGCGCGAGATCTCTTCGCGCTGTGACGAGGTCGCTCGTTCTCGGGACCCGCGGCAGCACCCTCGCGCTCGTGCAGACCCGCTTGGTCATCGACGCGCTCGGCGGCGCCGGTGAGTCCCGGGTGGTGCGCACGGTCGGTGACGCATCGAGCCGGCCGCTCCAGGAGCTCGGTGAGGGTGTGTTCGTCACGGCGCTCGAGGACGCGCTGCGCGCGGGAGCCGTCGACGCGGCGGTGCATTCGCTGAAGGACCTTCCGACCGGACCGCGCCCCGGCCTCGTCATCGGCGCCGTGCTGCGCCGCGAAGACCCGCGCGACGTGCTCGTGACGACTGCGCGCGGCGGTCTGGCAACGCTCGTGCCGAACGCGCGTGTCGGCACGTCGAGCCCGCGGCGCGATGCGGCGTTGCGCGCTGTCCGGCCCGACATCGTGACCGGTCCGATCCGCGGGAACGTCGAAACGCGCCTCGAGAAGGTCGTCCGCGGAGACCACGACGCGACGGTCCTCGCGCTCGCCGGCCTGCGGCGTCTCGGGCTCGCGGTCGATGACGCCGAGATCCTCGCCTTCGACGTCATGCTCCCGGCACCTGGCCAGGGAGCGATCGCGGTGCAATGCCGCGCCGACGACCCCGCGACGATCGAGCTGCTCGCGGCGATCGACGATCGGGCGACGCGGTCGACCACCGACGCGGAACGCGAGCTGCTCCGGCTCCTGGGTGGCAGCTGCGAGCTTGCGCTCGGGGCGCTCGCCCGCGTTGATGGCACCGAGCTGGTGCTCGACGCAGCCCTCGATGGCCGGCGTGCGACCGCTCGGGGCCGCGACCCGTTCGAGCTGGCACGCACGGTCGCGGCCGCTCTCGGAGTGCTCGATGCGGTCTGAGCCGGTGGTGCTCCTGACCCGCGGCGCCGGTGAGAACACCGGCCTGGCATCGCGGCTGCGCGAGCTGGGCATCGCGGCGATCGAGCTGCCGTGCGTCCGCGTGGAGGCGCTCGGTGATCCGGCGCCGCTACACGAGGCGGTCGCGGCGCTCACGGCGGACGACCTCCTGGTGATCACGAGCGCGAACGGCGCCCGCGCGCTCGAAGGTCAGGAGTGTCGGGCACCTGTCGCGGCGGTCGGGCCCGCCACCGCGGCGGCGTGTGTCGACGCCGGACTTCGCGTCACGTTCGTACCGTCCGTGGCGACCGGCCGCGCGCTCGCGGAAGAGGTGCCGTTGCCACGCGGCATGGTGCTGCTCGCTCGCTCGGATCGCGCGCTGCCGGAGCCGGCGGAGATCCTCCGGCGTCGCGGCGCCGCTGTCGTGGGCGAGGTCGTCGCGTACCGAACGGTCCCCGTCCCGGTCGATCGCGTTCCCGCCGCGGACGCCGTCGTGTTCGCCTCCCCGTCCGCCGTCGACGGGTTCGCCGCGCTCGGGACTCGGCCGGCGCTGGCGATCGCGACTGGGTCGGTCACGGCTGATCGGGTCCGCGCGGTCCTCGGAATCGACCCGCTCCTCGCGACAGCCGATGACGCCGCACTCGCGCGAGCCATCCAGTCCGCTTTGGAGGGACACCATGCGATCGCCGGTCGCTGAGCCCGCGCCGCGCCTATTCGAGCGGCACCGCCGGTTGCGGCGTACCGCGGCACTGCGGTCGCTGGTACGCGAGACACGGATCGATCCGGCGAAGCTGCTGCTGCCGGTCTTCGTCGACGCGCGCATCACGACACCCGAGCCGATCGCGTCGCTCACCGGCCACTTCCGCTGGCCCGCGCGCGAGACGGGCCGGATCGCGGAGCAGGCGGCTGCCGTGGGCCTCGGCGGCCTGCTGCTGTTCGGTCTGCCGCGGTCAAAGGACGACACCGGGAGCGCCGCCGCCGATCCAGAGGGACCGGTCCCCGATGCGCTTCGGCGGATCCGCATGGCGGCACCTGAGCTCGTGCTCGTCGCCGATGTCTGTCTCTGCGAGTACACGAGCCACGGGCATTGCGGTGTCCTCGGTCCAGACGGTGTCGACAACGACCGGACGCTGCCGCTCCTCGCGCGCGCCGCGACCGCGTATGCCGACGCCGGTGCGGACGTCGTCGCGCCGTCCGACATGATGGACGGGCGCGTCGCCACCATCCGTACGGCGCTGGACGAGAGCGGCCGCGCCGACGTCGCGATCCTTTCGTACGCCGCGAAGTTCGCCTCCGCGTTCTACGGACCGTTCCGCGAGGCTGCCGAGTGCGCGCCGCGCGAGGGGGATCGTGCGGGCTACCAGATGGATCCGCCGAACGGGCGCGAGGCCCTCGCGGAGATGGCCACCGACCTCGCCGAGGGCGCCGACATGCTCATGGTCAAGCCGGCCGGGCCGTACCTCGACGTCCTTGCCCGGGCTCGCGCGAGGTTCGACGTTCCCCTCGCGGCCTATCAGGTGAGCGGCGAGTATGCGGCGATCTGTGCCGCCGCGGACCGTGGGTGGATCGATCGCGACCGCGCGGCGCGGGAATCGCTCGTTGGTATCTTCCGCGCGGGCGCCGATGCCGTCATCACGTACTTTGCGCTCGAGGCCGCGTCATGGCGCTGAGCCTGAGCGCGAACACCTCCCTCCTCCGGCGCGCCGAGGCGGTCATGCCCGGTGGCGTGTCGAGCCCGGTGCGCGCGTACCGCGCCGTCGGCGGCGAACCGCCATTCATCGTGCGTGGTGCCGGCTCTCGCGTCTGGGACGCCGACGGACGTGAGTACCTCGATCTCGTCTGCTCGTGGGGTCCCCTTATCCTCGGTCATGCGCATCCGGACGTCGTGCGCGCCGTCAGGGATCAGGCCGCGCTTGGCACCACGTTCGGCGCGCCGACGCCGCTCGAGGTCGAGCTTGCCGAGACGATCGTCGCGGCGTATCCGGCCGCGGAGATGGTCCGCTTCGTCTCATCCGGGACGGAGGCCGCCATGAGCGCGCTCCGCGTGGCACGTGCTGCGACGAAGCGCGACCGTATCGTGAAATTCGCCGGCTGCTACCACGGCCACAGCGACGGGCTGCTCGCGCGCGCCGGGTCGGGTGTCGCGACCCTCGGACTGCCCGACTCCGCGGGCGTGAGCGCCGCGACCGCAGCTGACACCATCGTCGTCGAGTACAACGACCTCGCTGCGTCCGCGCGCGCGATCGACGATCGCGTCGCGGCCGTCATCGTCGAGCCATTCGCCGGCAACATGGGCTGCGTCCCGCCCTCCCCGGGCTTCCTCGCCGGTCTCCGATCGCTCTGCGGCCGCGCCGGCGCGCTGCTCGTCTTCGACGAGGTCATCACCGGCTTCCGGATCGCGCGCGGTGGCGCGCTCGAGCGGACCGGCGTGCGGCCGGATCTCGCGTGCTTCGGCAAGGTCATCGGCGGTGGCCTGCCGGTCGGCGCGTATGGCGGATCGCGAGAGCTCATGTCGCTGGTCGCGCCGCTCGGTCCGGCGTATCAGGCCGGCACCCTGTCGGGGAACCCGCTCGCGATGGCTGCCGGACTCGCGACGCTCAGGCACCTCGATGCGCTTGCCTATGCCGAGCTCGAGCGTCTCGGAGCACGGCTCGAAACCGCACTCGGTCGTGCCGCCGACGCTGCCGGCGTCGCTGCGCTGGTGCAGCGGACGGGATCGCTGCTCACGCTGTTCTTCACCGATCGGCCGGTGACCTGCGATGCCGACACCGCGCGCGTCGACCGCTCCGCATTCGCGCGCTTCCATCGGGGGATGCGCGAGCGCGGGGTGCTGCTCCCGCCGTCGCAGCTCGAGTGCTGGTTCCTGTCCCTCGCGCACACCGATTCTGACGTCGACGCGATCGCGTCGGCGGCCGCGGAGACATTGAAGGAGATGGCCGCATGAACGAGCTCTTCCGGTTCATCACGGTCGCCGTGTCGCCCGAGTGGCGCCGCCGCGATCCCGCCGATCGCGAGGCGCAGAAGCACGAGTTCGCCCGGGCGCTCGAGACCTGCGGTGTCGTTGCGCACAGCTACTCGCTCGTCGGGACGCGGGCCGATGCCGACCTGTTGCTGTGGCTCGTCGCGGACGATGCCGCGGACCTCCGCTCGGCCGAGAGCCGACTCGCGGCGACGGCGCTATGGGCCTGGAGCACGCGGCCCTACGCCTACCTCGCGGCGCGGCGAAAGTCGAAGTACCTGGGCGAGCACGAGCATGCCACCAGCGAGCACCGTGCACCGGCAGGTCCGGTGGGGGACAAGCCCTATGTCGTCGTCTACCCGATGACCAAGAAGCGCACGTGGTACGCGCTGCCGCTCCAGGAGCGCGGCCGGATCATGGCCGGACACTTCGCGGTCGGGCACAAGTATCCGGACATCCGTATCCATACCGGATACAGCTTCGGCATCGACGACAACGAGTTCGTCGTCGCCTTCGAGGCGCCCGACCCCCGCGACTTCCTTGCGCTCGTCGCAGACCTCCGCGAGACGGAGTCGTCCTCGTACACCGAGCGGGAGACACCGATCTTCCTCGGGGCTGCCATGGGCATCCGCGCCGCGCTGGACCTCATTGATGGCGCCGTCGCGGTGCCGGCATGAAGCCACTCCTCGTCCGAGCCGCCCGCCGCGAGCGTGTCGAGCGCACACCGGTGTGGTTCATGCGCCAGGCTGGCCGGTGCCTTGAGGACTATCGCGCGCTCCGCGAGCGCTACGGCATCCTCGAGATGGCGCGCACGCCGGAGCTGTGCGCGAAGGTCACGACGATGCCGGTCGACCGCCTTGGCGTCGACGCCGCGGTCCTGTACGCCGACATCATGCTGCCGCTCGACGGCATGGGCGTGCCGTTCCACATCCAGCCGGATCTCGGGCCCATCGTCGAGTCCCCGGTGCGAACCGATGCGGACGTCGCAGCGCTCCGTGTTATCGCGGCAGAGGAGGCGACGCCGTATCTCTTCGAGACCATCCGCGCGCTGCGGCGCGATCTTTCGCCCGACGTCGCGCTGGTCGGCTTCGCCGGCGCGCCGTTCACGCTCGCCTCCTACCTCATCGAGGGCCGGCCAAGCCGCGACCTCGCGCTGACGAAGGCGATGCTGTTCGGCGAGCCCGAGCGCTGGTCGCGGCTGATGGAGACGCTCGTCACTGTCCTATCGCGATACCTCCGCGCGCAGGTGGACGCCGGTGCCGACGTCGTGCAGCTCTTCGACTCGTGGGCCGGCGCGCTCGCGCCGGCCGACTACGCGCGTTCCGTGCTGCCGTACACCGCGCGCATCTTTGGATCGCTGGACGACCTTGCGGTGCCGCGGATCCACTTCGCCACCGGCAATCCGCTGCTCTTGCCGGCGATGGGCCGCGCCGGCGCGGAGGCGGTCAGCGCCGACTGGCGTGTGCCGCTCGATGAGGCCTGGAGCCTGATCGGACCTGACCACGCGATCCAGGGCAATCTCGATCCGGGGCTGTGCCTCGCCCCATTCCCTGTCGTCGCCGACGCCGCGCGTGCGGTGCTGCGCCTCGCGGACGGTCGACCGGGCCACATCTTCAACCTCGGGCACGGGGTGCTCCCGCAGACCGACGCCGACACGCTCGCGCGTCTCTGCGCGCTCGTGCATGAGGAGACGGCGGTGGTCGCGGCATGACGGTCGGCGTTCTGCTCATGACCTATGGCGCGCCGCGCGACGACGCGGACCTCGCTCCGTACCTCGCGCGCGTACGCGGCGGCCGCGTTCCCGATGACGTCCTCGTCGAGGAGATGCGCCGGCGCTACGCGCGGATCGGCGGATCGCCGCTCGTTCGCATCACCGAGGCACAGGCGGCCGCGCTCGAGGCGGAGCTCGGCGTGGGCTACCGGGTGCGGGCGGGGATGCGCTACTCGGAGCCGTGGATCGCGGACCGGGTCCGCGAGCTTGGCGACGTCGAGCGGATCGTCGGGATCGTGATGTCACCACAGTGGTCGTCGCTGCTCATGCGCGGCTACGCGGACGGACTCGAGTTGGCGTCGCATGTGCCAGTGGTCGTCGCCGGCGCGTGGCATCGCGAGCCGGCGTTCGGCGCGGCGCTCGCGGCCCAGGTCCGCGCCGCCCGCGAATGGCTGCCCAGTGCGCCGGTGCTGCTGACAGCGCATAGCCTGCCGCGGCGCGTGTTCGACGCGGAGCCCGCGTATGTGGAGCAGCTGAAGGAGACCGGCACGCTCGTCGCCGCCCTGGCGGGGCTCGGGCCGGATGACTGGCGGTGGGCCTACCAGAGCGCCGGGCACACCCAGGAGGAATGGCTGCGGCCCGACCTCAAGGAGCTCTTCCCGGAGCTCGCGGCGGAGGGCCATCGCGACGTGCTGATCGCGCCGGTGCAGTTCCTCGCGGACCACCTCGAGGTCCTGTACGACCTCGATGTCGCTGCGGCTGGTGAGGCGGAGGCCGCGGGCCTGCGATACCACCGGGTGCCGATGCCGAACTGTGATCCCGCGTTCATCAGGTCGCTCGCGGCGGTCGCGCGCGGCGCGCTCGCGTCGGTGGCGGTCTAGCCGCCGAGCGTGCTGAGGGGATCGACGGGCTCGCCATTCTTGTAGACGGCCCAGTGCAGGTGATAGCCCGTCGTGAGCCCGGTCAGACCCACGACGCCGATGCGGTCGCCGGCCTCGATGAGGTCGCCGGCTTTCAACGTGGGCGCGAGCAGCCTGTTCGCGAGGTGCGCGTAGAGCGAGACGAGCCCGTCGTCATGGGCGATGACCACGACCTCGGCGCCGTCACCCATCCGACCGGCGAAGACGACACGGCCGCGAGCGGGCGCGATGATCGGCGTACCGCCGGGGGCAAGGATGTCCACCCCGTCGTGGAAGTGCCCGTAGAAGACGCCCTTGTAGAGACGCGCCGGCTCGAGGCCGAGGTATGTCGGTCCGAACAGCTGGCTGATCTCCCCGGCGAGCGGCCGCTTCCAGGTGAGCGCGGGAGCCGTGCCGATCGCGCCGCTCGCCAGAAGCTTTGCCTCCGCCTCAGCCGTTCCGGCGATCTCCGCTCGCAGTGCCGCGACCGGCGCCGGATCGGCGACATCGCTCGCGGTGCGCACGAGCCCGCCGCGAAGGCGCGGATCTGTGACCGACGCGATGATCGTCTTCGCGAGATCGCCCGCGGCGCGCGTCGCCGCGAGCTGCGCGTCGAGGGCGAGCTGATCGTTCGCGACGGCGCCCGCCGTGGCGATGAGCGCCTCGTAGCTGCTGAAGGTGCGCGGTATCGCGCGAGCGATGGGAACAGCGCGCGCGGGGGTCGCCGGCGTGCCGTCGTCCGCAGCAGCCGGCGCGCCGAGGGCGACCAGGCACAGCGCGGCGAGCACAAGCACGTGGAGGGCCCGTAGCCGGGCGGTGTGGATGGTCATTCCCTTCCCGCCTCGGACTATCTAGGTGTCCGCTCATAGAGCCGTCACTCGACACCCACCCGGACGGCTCGGTCGGGCCTCGGTCGCTCGCCGGGCGGCCATATTGGCCGGATGCCCCGATCGATTGGGGTTTTCGCGCTCTCCGGTAACAGGCTCATCCAGATGGTGGATGTCCGGCGAACGTACGGGGGTCACCCGCCGTCGCGAGCCGACACACGCTTGATCCCGGATTCTGAATCGTTTCGCGCCGCTATCCTGCGCCCGTGACCGCTGACGTCCGCATCCGGCCGCTGACCGAGCTCGATATCGAGGGCATCACCCGCATCGACGAGCGCATCACGAAACGCTACCGCCCCGAGGTCTGGGAGCAGCGGGTCGGCTACTACCTCCGGCGCGACGCCGAGTCGTCGCAGGTGGCCGAAGTCGGCGGAAAGGTCGCTGGCTTCATGATGGGCGAGGTCCGGGGCGGGGAATTCGGCCTCGAGGAGCCCACCGGCTGGATCGAGTTCTTTGGCGTGGATCCGGACGTACGCGGTCGTGACCTCGGAACCAAGCTCATTGACGCGCTGCTCGCGCACTTCCGCGCGCAGGGCGCGCACATCGCGCGGACGATGGTCGCGACGAGCGACCTGGACATCGCCGGCTTCCTCGAGAAGATGCAATTCACCCCCGCGCCGCTGACCGCGCTCGAGAAGCGGCTCTAGCGTTGCCCGCTCGGCGCGGGCCTGCGAAGAAGCTCAAGCCGAAGCGCCCCGACGGCCGGACCCTCCGAGCGCGACCGCGCGCCGCGGGCGACGAGCCGCGCTCGGGGCCGCGACGCCAGGCCATCCTCGACGCCGGCGCGCTGCTCATGCAGCAGCGCGGGTTCGTTGGGACGACGGTCGAGGACGTCACCGACCACCTCGATCTCACCAAAGCGGCCTTCTACTACTACGTCGAGAACAAAGAAGAGCTGCTCTTCCAGATCTCGACGCAGACCCTCAAGCTCGCCGACGCCTCGATCTCGGCGATCAAGCGCTCGGGCGCGCCGGCCGACCGGAAGCTGGCGCAGATGATCGACTCGTTCGTGCGCCTGGTGGCCGAGCGGCCGTCCTTCTTCACCGTGTACTTCCAGGAGAAGGGCCACCTCGCGCCGGAGCATCTGCGTAGCGTCACCAGGACCGAGCGGAAGATCGCGACCGCGCTCGAGCACGTCGTGCGTGACGGAACCGCGGCCGGCCTCTTCCGGAAAGCGGACCCCGCGGTCGCGGCGTTCGCGATCCTCGGCATGTGCTTCTGGGTCTGCACGTGGTTCCGGCCGGAGGGCCGGGCCAGCGTTGACGATGTGTCGGAGGCCTTCCAATCGATCGGGCTCGCGGGCCTCGCGGTCCGCGGTGGACGCGCGACGTAGACTGGCGAGGCGTTTTGACTAACTAGTTAGTAACGACGGGAGGTGTGTCGTGGCCGACCAGCAGAGCCAGCTTCCGCGCGAGTACCACGAGGCCGTCCTGCACTGGCAGCGTCACAACTTCCCCGACTACACGAAGCTGCCCGAGCAATGGGACACCTACTTCCCGAAGGACGAGGCGTTCTGTCTTTGCGCGCGCATCCAGCAGAACATGCCTGAGCAGATCGAGGTCGGCGACCGCAAGGGGCAACCGAAGGCGATCGTCCCGAGAGAGCTCGATCCCAAGGCCGCCGAAGAGCTGCTCGCCATCATCCGCGCCCAGGCCTCGACCGAGTTCGGCTCGATCCAGCAGCATCAGGCGACCCTTGCGCGCGCGAGCGACCCGCAGGACCAGGCCTGGGTGCTGCGCGTCATGGCCGAGGAGCTGCGCCACGGCTACCAGATGATCCACCTTTTGACGAGTGCGGACTGGTCACCGGTCACGGACACGAAGCCAGCGGACATGGTCGAGGAGATCCTCTCCATGAAGACCGGATCGCACGTGCTCGCGGCGTTCAACCTCGAGTACGACAGCTTTGTCGACAACGTCGTCTTCGCCGCGTTCATCGACCGGGTGGGGAAGTACCAGCTCACGATGCAGCGCGTGAACGCGTACGCGCCGATGGCCGCGTCGATGCCGCCGATGCTCCGCGAGGAGGCGTTCCACCTCGCCGCCGGCGTCATCCCGATGCGGCGCTGGGCCGAGGCTGCCGTGAAGTCCGATGCGCTCATCACCATGCCGGCGCTGCAGAAGGCGATCAACAAGTGGTTCGGTCGTGGCCTCGAGATGTTCGGTGATGAGCGCGGCGGCAAGACGAACGTGAAGCTCGGGCTGAAGGACAAGACCAATCGCGTCGCGCAGGACGAGTACGTCGCCGAGGTCGAGAAGATGCTCGACGACATCGACCAGCGCTACGTGCGCGCGCGGTTCCCGGACCTCTCGCGCGACGATGCCGACGCGCTGTACGCGCGCGTGAAGGGCGACCGCGGCACGATCGATGGTCTGTCGTGGGACGAGGATCTTCTGAAGCTTCCGCACCGCGGCTTCTTCCGGCGGCGCGGCGAGTACGCCTTCCAGATGCTCGGTGTCGATGGATCGGCGTTCGAGGACGTCGACCGCTACATCACGCACGTCCGCGACCATCTGCCGGAGGCCTATCTCGCGTCGGTGGACGTGAAGCACTGGGCCGAGCTGCAGCGTGGTGTCGTCGCGGGCACCGTGACGCTCGAGAACGCGCTGAAGTCGATGCCGCGCCTCGCGCGTGTCGGTGGCGCCTGCCCCTGCGCGAACTCGGTGCGGTGGGTCGTGGATGTCGAGGTGCCCGCCAACGGCGGAGAGGGGTCCAGGCTCAACCCGTAACGACCGGCCTATTGCGTTCCGGCGGCGCCGGAGTACCGTCCTACTACGAGAGTGTAGGAGGACAGGGATGATCCGCACCGGCACGCAGGCGCACGTCGGTCGGCGACAGCTCCTCCGTTTCGGCTTCCTTGGTGCGGCGTCGCTCGCGCTCGTCGAGATCGGCTCCGCGGTCGTTCCGTTCATGCAGGTCCGAAAGATCGTTGGTCTCGGCGTGCCGGTGAACGTGGGGACGAAGGCACAGGTCCTCGCGTCATTCGCGGCGACGAGTGACGCGCCGATCCTGTTCCGCCAGGGGCACTTCTTCCTGCTGCACGCTCCCGGCGGCATCATCGCTGCGTACCGCAAGTGCACGCATCTCGGCTGCGCCGTGCCATTCAGCGCAAGCGAGGACCGATTCCATTGCCCGTGCCACGGGTCGATCTACGACAAGCGGACCGCGATCGTCATCCGCGACCCGGCGCCGAAGCCGCTTCAGCTGTTCCACATCGCCGAGACCGACGCGGGCCTCGTGGTCGACACGAACCCGCTCAATGTCATC
>JBBQHN010000003.1:0-41705 GCA_038324015.1 Candidatus Limnocylindria bacterium
CCGCAAGACCCAGCTGCTCGACCGCCTGGACCGATTCCCCGCCTCCGACGACGGTCACCGCGCCAGACAGGGTCGCCTCGGCCATCGCGCGCGCGATCGCCTCGGTGCCGTGCGCGAACTCAGGCTGCTCGAACAGGCCCAGCGGGCCGTTCCAGAAGACCGTCTTCGCGCCTGCAATGTGCGCGGCGAATTCCCGTTCGGTCTCCTCGCCGATGTCGAGGATCCGGTCGCCAGACCAGCGCATGTCGACCGGAAGGAGGATCTCCGTGCCGCGCGACGTCGCGGCGGCAAGGATGGCGCGCGCGTCCGCCTCGCGGTCGGGCTCGCTCAGCGACGCCTTGATGTCCGTGCCGTTCGCGGCGAGGAACGTGTTGGCCATACCGCCGCCGATCGCGACGACATCAGCTTTGGCGACGAGCGACCTCAGGACATCGATCTTCGAGCTCACCTTTGCGCCGCCGATGACCGCGACGAACGGCCGCTTCGGCTCATCCAGCAACGAGGTCAGCACGCGTACCTCGCGATCGAGGAGGAGGCCGGCGTACGCCGGGAGGAGCCGGGCGACGCCCTCGGTCGACGCGTGGGCCCGGTGCGCGGCGCCGAACGCGTCGTTCACGTAGGCGTCGAAGCCGGTCGCGAGCGCCTTCGCGAACGTCGGGTCGTTCTGCTCCTCTTCCGGATGGAAGCGGACGTTCTCGAGCATGAGCACATCGCCCGGCTTGAGATCGCGGACCTGCTGCGCGACCTCCGGCCCGATGCAATCGGGGGCCATCGGGACCGGCGTGCCGAGCAGCTCGGACGCACGTGTGGCGACCAGGGCCAGGCTCAGCTTCCGGTCCGGACCCTTCGGCCGGCCGAAATGTGAGCACAGCGCGATCATCGCGCCCTGCGTCCGCAACGCGTTGATCGTGGGAAGTGCGGCGGTGATACGGGTGTCGTCCGCGACCCGTGGCGGCTCGCCCTCCACGGGCACGTTGAAGTCGACACGGACGAGGACGCGCTTTCCCTTCGCGTCAAAAGCCGCGATGGTGCGCTTGGCCAACGCGCTACGCGGTCGCGGCGGCGGGCTGCTTGGTCCGGAGCCTCGAAGCGACGAGAGCGGTGATGTCCGCCAGGCGGCACGCATAGCCCCACTCGTTGTCGTACCAGGAGACGATCTTCACCATGTTGCCGAGCACGATCGTGTCGACCCCACTGACGATCGTTGAGTGCTCATCTCCCTTGAAATCCGTCGAGACGAGCGGCTCCTCGGTGTACGCCATGATCCCCTTCAGGCTGCCTTCGCTCGCGCGCTTGAATGCGGCGTTCACCTCATCCTTCGTCACCTCGCGCTTCAGGGTCGCGGTGAAGTCAACGACCGAAACGGTCGGCGTCGGGACACGGAACGCCATACCGGTGAACTTGCCCTTGAGCTCGGGAATGACGAGCGCGACCGCCTTTGCGGCACCCGTGTCGTGTGGGACGATGTTCTCGGCGGCCGATCGCGCGTCGCGGGGGTCGTCTGCGGTCACGTCCAGGACCTTTTGCGAGTTCGTGTATGAGTGGATGGTCGTGAGAAAGCCTTTTTCGATGCCGAATTCGTCATTGAGGACCTTCGCAACCGGGGCAAGACCGTTCGTGGTGCATGAGGCGTTCGAGATGATGTGGTGCTTCTCGGGATCGAACTCGCGGTCGTTCACGCCGAGCACGATGGTCTTGTCCTCGTTCTTCGCCGGCGCGGAGATGATCACGTACTTTGCGCCGGCGTCGAGATGGGCCTTCGCCTTCGTCGCATCGGTGAAGAGTCCGGTCGACTCGATGACGATGTCGATGCCGAGCGCCTTCCAAGGCAGCTTCCCGGGATCGCGCTCTTGGACGACCGCGATGCGCCGCCCGTCGACGACGATGGCATCCGCTGTCGCTGACACCTCGCCCTTGTACGTCCCGTAGTTGGAGTCGTGCTTGAAAAGGTGGGCATTCATCTTTGGGTCCGCGAGATCGTTGACGGCGAGGATCTCGAGCTCCGGATGCCGCTCGAGACTCGCCTTCAAGAACAACCGCCCGATCCGGCCGAAGCCGTTGATAGCGACACGTGTCATGTGGACCACCCGCTTTCCGACTTCAATCTAGAGGAACCACGCACCGTTGCCCGCCAAGCGGTCACGGGCCGCGAGGGCCGATCCGATGATGGACACATCGCCGCGCAGCGCGGACGGCACGACCGAGCATGCGGCCGCCGGGACTTTGAAGGCGCGCTCCGCAATGGCCTTGCGCATGGGCTCGAGCACATGTCGCGGCTCGTGCTCGGCGATCGATCCGCCGATGACGATCCGCTCCGGATTGAGCGCGTTCACGATGCCGACCGCGAGGTTCTCGAGCGCTCGCATCGCGCGCGCGATGATCGCCGCGGCACGCGCTTCACCCGCCGCGGCGCGCGCGTACACGACGCTCGCGTCGGTCACGCCGTACTCGTCCGCGATGTACCGCCCGGCCGCATAGGACTCGACGCAGTCGTAGCCGCCGCAGCGGCACTTCTTCCGACGCTCGAGGTCGACCGGGAAGTGGCCGAGCTCACCGGCGGTATTGGTCGCGCCGCGCAACATGCGACCGTCGGCGACGATCGCGCCGCCCACACCGGTCGACACGGTGAGATAGACGAAGTTCCGGGCGCCCTTCGCCGCGCCGACGGTCCCCTCGCCGATGGCCGCCATGACGGTGTCCCGGTCGAGGAACACCGCCGGTCCGTCCAGCCGCTCCCTGAGCCGCGGACCGAGCGGGAAGTTCGCGTCGCTGAAGCCCGCGATGTTCTGCGTCGTCAGGATGACGCCGGTCGTGTGGTCCAGCGGCCCGGGTGCCGAGCATCCGGCGGCGGCGATGTCGGTCATACGGACATTCGCCGCGCCGACCGCTGCAGCGGCGCTCGCGACGAGCGCGTCGACGACCGAGTCCGGGCCGGTCTGCGGCGTCGGGCGCGCGTCGCGGCCGAGGAGGATCGCGGTGTCACCATCGAAACGCGCGACCGCGGCGCGGATGTTCGTACCGCCGAGGTCGAATCCGAGGTAGAGCGGGCTCAGGTCCGGATCACCCGGGATCAGACCTTGGGCAGTCGCCCGCTGACGTCAGGCGCGGCCAGTGCCGATGCATCGGCGCCGAAGACCTGCTGCTGAGCCGCGCGATATCCCTTCTTCGCCTTGTCCTTCCCGAAGGTGCGCTCGGCGTCCTCGAAGATCTGCGACACCAGCATCGCGAGGTACGGGACGGCCTGCGATTCGGGAACGTTCTCGCGATCGAGCGCCTGTGCGTCGATGCGGTCGTCGACGATCGGCAGCGGCCGGTCGATCGGCTCGGCCTGCTCGTCAACGCGCATCAGGAGGTTCGCCATGCGGTCATCGAGCCGGCCCTTTCCGTAGGTACCGCTGTTGTACTCGGCGAGCAGCGCGTTCGAGAACGACGCGAGCTGGCCCGCGCGTCCAACGCCGGCGCCCGGCGCGGCGTCCGCGGCAGTGGCGGCCGTCGGGAGCGACGCGTCCTTTGGGGCCTCCTCCTTCTTGAGGAAGCCGAAGAGACCCTTCTTCTTCTCCTCGACCGGCGCGGGTGCCTGCATCTCGGGCGCCATGCGGGACCACTCGCTGATGCGGTCGGTCGCCACCGGCGGTGGCTCGACCGGAACGGGCGCTGCCGGCGCCGGCGCGAACACGCCGCTCAATGCCGCAAGACGCTCGTCCTGCGCGGCTGGGATGTCGACTGGCGACAGCGCGGGCGCGATCTCCGGCTCGACGACCGGCGGGCTCATCCGCGCGTCGAGGGCCGCCGCGAGATCGGCGCGGAGATCAGGCTGCGGTGTCTCCCAGTGCTGCGCGGGCGCCGGGTCCCAGGTCTCTGCTGGCGCGGGCGGAGCAGGCTGCTCCCAGCTTTGGCCGAGCGGCTCCGGTGACGACCAGCGTTCCGGCTCAGCGGCGGGAGCGGGCTCCGGCTCGGCGGCGGGAGCGACGTACAAGGGTGCGGGTTCAGGAACCCAGGCGGGCGCTTCCGGCGCCGGAGCGACCCACACGGGTGCGGGCGGGCTCCACGGTTCCGGCATTGCAACAGGCTCGAGTGCCGGCGGCGGGTAGGCGGGCTGCGCCTGCTCAGCCGCGGGCTCGAGGACATCAATGAATCCGGTGTCGACCAGCGCCGCGAGGGCCGCGCGGGTCGCGAGCTTGCCCGTCTTCAGGTGATCAGCGACGCCCTGTACGTCGCGATCGCCATTGACCGCAAGCAGCGTCCGCCACTGGTCCGGCTCGAGCGTGATGTTGCCTTTCTCCGCAGCGCGCTCGGAGAGACGGAAACGCGAACGGTCGTCAGGTATGACCTTGCGGACCGCGACGATACGGTCGCGCTCCAGGACGGCTTTGTCGAGCAGCTGGTCGAGGTCGCCCGAGAGATTCGAAGCGGGGCTCTCGTTCCAGGGGATGAACTCGAAGGCGCCGACCGACACCGCGAAGATCGCGCCGAGCGCGGGCTCACCGGTGTCCTCGCTGGCGATGGCCGCGACGAGCCGGCCGCCATCGAAGCCGAGCGTGCCGCCAGTGGAGTCGGTCCCGCGGACCTCGAGCTGTCCCGTCTTGTTCGTCGAGTGGATGAGCTGGACGACCGTCTCGAGCGGGAAGGAGTCGAGCTCCCCACGCAATGTCATGCGATGGCCTCGCCAGTCGTTTTGTCGAATACGTGGATCTTCGAGCGGTCGAAGCCGATCTTGAGCGTCGCTCCGGGCTGCGTCTGGGTACGAGTGTCGACGCGGGCGACGAACGTCTGGCCGCCGGCCGAGAGATGGAGCTGGAACTCGTTGCCCAGGAACTCGACGACCTCGACCTTCGCGTCGACGGGGATGTTATTGCTCTGGTCGGGCCGCACACCGGCGTCGATGTCCTCGGGACGGATCCCGACGATCACCTCGCGGCCGGTCGAGCGTCCGCTCCCACCCGAGAGCGGCGTCTGGAAGAATCCGGCGTCCGCGACGGGCGACTCCGCTGAACCCGAGAGCTTCGCGGGGAAGAAGTTCATGGCGGGCGATCCGATGAAGCCGGCGACGAAGATGTTCGCAGGCTTCGCGTGCAGGTTCTCCGGCGTGTCGATCTGCTGCAGGAGGCCGTCCTTCATCACCGCGATGCGGTCACCCATCGTCATCGCCTCTACCTGGTCGTGTGTGACGTACACGGTCGTGCGCTTGATGCGCTGATGCAGCTTCTGCAGCTGCGCCCGCGTATCGATGCGCAGCGCCGCGTCAAGGTTGGAGAGCGGCTCGTCCATCAGGAACACCGCGGGCTCGCGCGCGATCGCGCGACCGACGGCCACGCGCTGGCGCTGACCACCGGAGAGCTCCTTCGGCTTGCGCTTGAGCAGCTTCTGGAGGCCAAGCATCTCGCCGACCTCGGCGACCCGGCGGTCGATCTCGGTCTTGTCCATGCCGCGGAGCTTCAGGCCGAAGGCGATGTTGTCGAAGACCGTCATGTGGGGATAGAGCGCGTAGTTCTGGAAGACCATGGCGATGTCCCGATCCTTCGGCGCGACGTCGTTCACGAGGCGCTCGCCGATGAAGATGTCGCCACTTGTCTGCTCTTCAAGGCCGGCGATCATCCGGAGGGCCGTGGTCTTGCCGCAGCCCGAGGGGCCGACGAGCACGAGGAACTCCTCGTCCTTCACCTGGATCGAGAGGTCGTTCACCGCGAACACCGACTCGCCGAACTTCTTGGTCACGTGATCGAACGTGACTGTGGCCATTCATCCCCTCCGAGGTGCTGAGCGGCTCAAAGTATGTCACGGGAGGTCGATGAGCAGCCTCGTGAGCGATGGCCGTCGCGGCCCCTGCTCGGCCGGTCCGATGAGGCGCGCGCGGATCGCGTCGGATCTCGAGATGAGGGCACCCGTAACGAGGCGCCCGAGGACCCGGATACGGAACGCGACGGCGCCGGGTGGTGGCTGCAGCGCGACCCGGAGCTGCCGGTCGAGGCCGACGCGCACGAACGGCGAGTCGACGGTCGCGAGCTGGCGCGAGCGCCGATCTGACACCGCGTAGTAGGCGACACGGACGAACGCTTCGGCGACATCGGGATCGTCCACCGCGAGCTCGACCGTCAGCTCCACCGGGCTACTCGCGGGACCGAGCGGATGCAACAGACCTTCGACGCCCCAGGCGCGGCCGGCCGGGATCCCGATGATCAGTCCTCCGGCATCCTGATCGAGGACGCCGCGCGGCGTCGTGCGCCGGAACGGCCCGCCGGGATCCGCGGACGCGGGCGCTGCCGAGGACACGACCACGACGACAGCGATAAGAAGGACGGCCCGGCGCATCCGGCGACGCTACGTGAGGCGCGGTCGCGTGGCGCTGGTGCGTTCGTCAGCGCGCTCGTCCTATTGACGCGGCTAGGCGAACTCGATCTCCCACGTACCGATCTCAAATGCCTCGAGGGTCGCCGCCGCCGAGCCGTAGCGCAGCTCGAGCGGCGCCGCGGTCCGCACGACGTCGAGTCCGGTATTGCCGAGCTCGAGCTCGCCCTCGCGAAGATCGAGCGGACGTGACGTGCGGACCGGACGCGCGAAACGCAGGGTCGTGCGCGCGACATCCTTGCCTGGATTCACGAGCCGGATGACGATGCGATCCGGTGTGCGCGCCCGGATCGCGGAGAGCGTCACTGCGGGATCGCCGTCGAGGAAGCAGAACGAGCGCTCCTCGCCAGCGCCCGTGCCGAGCCAGGCCGGCGAGAGGAACTCGCGGATCGTTCGCGCGGCCTCAGGCACGCCGATCGTCTCGCTCAGCGGCACGACGCAGTAGCGAAAGGTCATCTCGCCGAGGCACTGCGCGGACGGTGTCTCGAGGCGCGGGCCGGCGTCGCCCTTCCGCTCCGGGAGGTCACGGCGCGAGAGCCAGCCGACCGAGCGGAACAATGTGACCGCGATGGCGCTCCCGTCGCTCTGGACCGAGTACTCGCGAAGACCGTCGGCCCCGACGGCGATGCCAGAGCCACCGGACCGCACAGCCACCAGATCGTGGAAGCAGCGCTCAGGCGTCGGCGGCTCGACCCAGCCGCGCTTGCGCGGGGCCCGGTTCGATCGCTCCAGCCAGGCGAAGCCGGCACCGGCCGTGTGCGTCGCGGTCCGCAGGCCGGTGTCGAAGACGACCTTCAGCCGGTGATCGCGTGCCGCGTTGGTGACGGTCGCGCTGACATCGACCTGCGATGCGCCCGCGTCGAGCGAGATGACGAATCGGACACGGTTGTCGACGAGCTCGGGCCGCCGCGCGAGACGGTCGTCACGGAGCGATGGCGGGAGCCGCAGCACGACGTCGACCGTGACGAGCGCGCGATCACCCTCGACGCGCGTCGCTCGCCGGCCCACGAGCCCCCTCGATCCGATCGTCGGACCGGCGTACGAGTACGTGTACACGTCGCCGCGGTCGCCCTCGTCGATGAGCAGGTTCTGCCGCGGGCTCCGGGTCTCGGTCGCGCGATCGATCACGGTGAAGCTCCCGTCCTCTTCGACCTCGACGCGCAGCCGCTCGTTCACGATGACGCCGGCCTCGGGCGCGCTCACGCCGTCGGTCCGTGCCCGCACCGCCGGTGTGACGCCGAGCGGCGCACAGCTGATCACCGTGAGGCGGCCGTTGATCGGCACCACCGCGTCGCGCACCCAGGGCAGGCCGCTCCACACCACCGGCGCGCCGCCGACGCCCGAGAGCGTCGTGCACAGCTCGCTCACGACGCGCTCGCCACCGGCCTGCACCATGGCAAAGCGCGGCGTCATGTCCAGGTCGTGCACCGCGTCGGCCGAGCAGCCGCAGATCGAGTCGTGCGGCTGGTTCGCGAGAAGCGTGCGCCAGAGCGAACGGATCGTCTCGCTCGCCGTACCGCCCGCGAACGCGTCCAACGGCTCGCAGCGCTCCAGCAGCAGCCGTTCGCAGGCCGCGTTCTCCTGCTTGATCCACATGCGCGTCGAGTTGACCCCGCGGAGGATCGGCCGGTACTTGCCGGAGACCATCTCCCCGATGAAGACCCCACGCGGCGCGGGCAGCGCGGCGACGAACTCCTCGAGCGTCGCGATGCGCGCCCTCGTCCGCGGCGCCACCCTGCCGATCGCGTCGACCGCGTCTGGGAGCGTCTCGAACGCCTGGGTATGGTCGTCATCGACCATGAACAGGAGCGCATCGCCCGCCGCGTATGGCGCGGTGGTCGCCATGATCCGCGGCAGCATCGCGCGCACACGGCGCGGGATGTCCGCGACCGGGGTGCCGCCATCGGCGACGAGACCGAGCGCGTTGTTGTAGTGGCCGACCTGGTGCGACGCGACGACCCGGTCGCCCGACGGCGCTTCCCACTTGAATTCGCTCCCGAGCGCCACGCCCTCATCACCGACCCCGCGGGCGAACACATAGGAGTCGTAGCCAAACCCGCGGAGGAGCTGCGGCATCTGCGCCGGGTGGCCGAATGGGTCTGCGACATACGCGACGCGCGAGGCGCGCCCGAGCGAGCCCGCGACGCGCAAGCCCTCCTGGAAGTTGCGGATCAGCGATTCACCGGCGACGAGGAGCAGATCCGCGAGGACGTACCAGGGACCGATGAGCAGCCGGTCGGCACGGACGAGCGCTTCGATGCGCGGCCGGTCCTCCGGCCGGACAGCGAGGTGATCCTCGAGCGGGATCGTCTGCCCATCGAAAGTGAATGAGCGGAACCGCGGCTCCCGCTCGAGCAGATCGAGCAACGCGGAGACCATCGGGACGAGCCGCCCACGGAACGCCTCGAAGCGCTCGTACCACTCCCGGTCCCAGTGGGTGTGCGGCACCACGAAGATGCGCCACGGGAAAAGACGCAGCACCCACGCGACGATCGGCGGCGCCGCGAGCCCCCAGGCGATGCCGACGATCGCGCCGCCGAGGGCATCGAGCGGGTAATGCACGCCGACGAAGACCCGCGACAGCCCGACGGCCGCCGCGAGCAGGATCGCGAACGGGCGGAAACGCGGAAAGCACTGGCCGAAGGCGACGGCCGCGCCGAACGCCAGTGCCGTATCTCCCGACGGGAACGAGTAGGACGAAGGCTCGGGGATGATCGCGGGCAGCGCATCCGGGATCGCGAGGAACGGCCGCGGCCGCTGCACGATGCGCTTGATGGTCTCGGCCGTGGCCCACGCGAGGACCATGCCGATGAAGATCGTGAGCGCGACCCAGAGCCCGCGCCTGCCGCCGCGGGTGCGCCAGAGCACGATGCCGAGCAGCCACCACTGGAGTCCCTGGAAGTTCAGGTACGTGACGACGATGGCGACGACCGCGATGAGCGGATTCCGCGCCGAGACGATCGCCGTGTAGAGGTGCTGGTCGAACGCAAAGAGCTGATCCATCAGGGCTTGCGGAGGTGACGCCAGATGAAAAGGCCGACCGCTGCCACGATGACGGCGGCGATGATGTAGTCGAGCCCCGCAAGGTCGTGCTTGATATCGGTCCAGTTGGCACCGAGCAGCATGCCGCCCCAGACGAGGAGCATGACCCACGGGATCGTGCCGAGGATCGAGAACGCGACGAACCGCCAGAGCGGCATCCGCGCGATACCCGCGGGCACCGAGATGAACGTCCGCACGATCGGGAGCATGCGCGAGAAGAAGACGGTCGCGTCACCCCAGCGCTTGAAGTGGCGGTCCGCGACATCGAGGTCATGGGTCGAGATGAGCACGTACCTCCCGTATCGCTCGAGCAGCGGCCGGCCGCCGTAGGCGCCGACCGCATATGCGACGAGCGATCCGAGCGTGTTCCCGGCGACGCCCGCAATGACCGCGCCCCAATATGACCAGAGCTGCCCGGTCAGCGGCTCGCGTACCGCCTGCGCGACGGAGAACCCCGCCAGCGGCAGGATCAGCTCGCTCGGCACGGGGATCGCGGCGCTCTCGATGGCCATCGCGACGACGACGCCGAGGTAGCCGAACGTCGCGTAGGCCCGCTCCAGCAATGGCAAGACGTACGCGTCGATGGCCAGAAGCACCCCGTTATCATCGGGCCTGAGGCAGACGGGTGGGTCCGGAAGAAAAAGACCGGGGAGACGCCCATGCGCCACGCGACCGCTTCGGCCCTCGACGACCGGCTCCGCGACGGTCTCGCACGCGTCGGGAGCGCAGATCTGCTCGTCGGGATACCGAGCTTCAACAACGCCGGCACGGTCGGGCACGTCGCCCGCACGGTGGCGGAAGGTCTCCGCGCGCACTTTCCCGATGCGACACCCGTGATCGTCAACGCCGACGGCGGGTCAAAGGACGGAACGAGCGACGTGGTCGCGCGTTCGACCGGCGCTATCCCGACCATCACCGGCGCGTACGTCGGTCCGCCCGGCAAAGGCTCCGCGTTCCGTGCGATCTTCGAGGTCGCGACCGAGCTCGGCGTACAGGCCTGCGCCGTGGTGGATAGCGATCTCCGCAGCATCACGCCCGAGTGGATCAAGCGGCTCATCTCGCCGGTCCGCGAACGCAGCGCCGACTACGTCACGCCGCTCTACGCACGTCACAAGTTCGACGGCACGATCACGAACAATGTGGCCTACCCGCTCACGCGCGCGCTGTACGGCCTGCGCCTGCGCCAGCCGATCGGCGGCGAGTTCGGCTTCAGTCCCGAGCTGGCCCGCGACTTCCTCGATGGCACAGCGCTCGGAGGCACAGACGTCTGGACCACGGACGTCGCGCGCTTCGGCATCGATATCTACATGACGACTACGGCGCTCGCGACCGGACGCCGCGCGGTCCAGGCGTTCCTTGGCGCGAAGATCCACGACCCCAAGGATCCGGGATCGGACCTGGCGCCGATGTTCACGCAGGTCGTGAGCACGCTGTTCCGCCTGGCGATCGCGAACGCCGACCAGTGGAGGGACGTGCGCGGATCGAAAGCCCCGACGATCGTCGGCTCGATCGACCCCGTCGAGCCCGAGGCCGTGAACGCGAGCGTGGACATCCTCCGGCAGAAGTACGCCGCCGGTCGCATCGAGCATCAGACGACGTGGGACGAGATCCTGAGCAGCCCGGTGCCGGATCACCTCGACGACGCGGCGTGGGCCCGCATCCTGTTCGACTTCGTGCTTGCGTCGAAGAAGCGGCCCGCCGACATCCAGCGCTACGTCACGGCGCTCGTCCCGCTGTACTTCCTGAAGGTCGCCGCCTTCATCGATGAGGCGAAGGATCTCGATACGGATCACGCCGAAGCGCTCGTCGAGCGCCAAGCATCGACGTTCGAACAGCTGAAGCCCGAGCTGGCGAAGCGCTGGTGACCGTCGCCATGAAGGAGGATGGCCTCGTCCTCGTCACCGAGGACGACGGCAGCCTCCCGTTGGGTACCTCCACCGCGCTCGGGCTTTACTACCACGACACCCAGTACCTCTCGGGCTACTCGCTGCGCATCAACGGTCAGGCGCCGGCGCTCCTCTCGGCCAACACCGAGGAGAACTACGTCGGCGCGTTCCAGCTCGCGAACCGTCCCGCGACCCTCGAGGACGGGTCGATCCTCGCGTCCCAGTCGCTCTCCGTACGGCGCACCCGGTTCCTGGCCGACGGCCTGCGCGAGCGCGTCGGGATCCTGAACTGCAATCCGGGAAAGGTCCGGCTGCGCATCGAGCTCGAGTTCGACGCGTCGTTCCAGGACCTGTTCGCGGTGCGCGGCTACCGCGGGCTCGCGCGTACGACGGAGGAGACGCCGCTCGAGATCATCCCCAATGGCATCCGCTTCTCGCGGCTCGGCCGCGACGCCGTGCGCCGCACCACCGACATCACGATGCGGCCCGCGCCCGACCAGATCAGCGGACGCACGTTCGTCCTCGAGCGCGAGCTCGCGCCACAGGAGATCGTGACCTACGAGCTGGCCGTCGTGCCGCGGGAGGACGGCGTGGGCGCGGCACCGGCGCCCCGCGATTTCGACGAGGCGCTCGACGCGTTGAACGCTCGCTACCGCAAGTTCCTGCGTGGCTGCGCGGCGTACACGACCAGCTCGGAGTCGCTCGATGACGAGCTCGTGCTGCGAAGTGCGCTCGATCTACGCGCACTCATCGACGAAGAGGAGACCGGCCTCTACGTGACCGCCGGGATCCCGTGGTACGCGGTGCCGTTCGGACGCGACGGGCTCATCGCGGCCTATCAAACCCTGGCCTGGAACCCCGATATCGCGAAGGGCACGCTGCGCCTGCTCGCGAAGTACCAGGGCACCAAGGTGGACCGCTTCACCGAAGAAGAGCCCGGCAAGATCTTCCACGAGCTCCGGCGCGGCGAGCTCGCGCGCCTCGGTGAGGTCCCGCACCGTCCGTACTACGGCACGGTCGACGCGACCCCGCTCTTCGCGATGCTGTTCGCCGAGACCGTGAAGTGGACGGGCGATCGGGTCTTGTGGCGCGAGCTGCTGCCGGCGGCCGAGCGCGCGATCGCGTGGTGCGACACCTACGGCGACGCGGACGGCGACGGCTACATCGAGTACGGCGCGAGCCCGAGCGATCTCCGCAATCACGGCTGGAAGGACTCGGCGAATTCGCTGTCCGACCCCGACGGCCAGCCAGCGGCGCTTCCCGCGGCGCTCGTCGAGGCGCAGGCGTACGTGTATGCGGCGAAGTGCGGCGTCGCGGACCTCTACGCGCTCGATGGCGACGACGAGCGCGCGGTAAAGCTGCGCGCCGAGGCCACAGCGCTCGCGGAGCGATTCGAGCGCGACTTCTGGATGGAGAACGAGGGCTGCTACGCCCAGGCGCTGGACGGGAATAAGAAGCAGGTGTCCGCCGTCACGAGCAACGCCGGGCACGCGCTCTGGGCCGGGATCGCGCGGCCAGACCGCGCGAAGCGCGTCGTCGAACGGCTCATGGCGCCGGACATGTTCAGCGGCTGGGGCGTGCGCACCCTGTCATCGACCTACCCGACCTACAACCCGATGAGCTACCACAACGGCTCGGTGTGGCCGCACGACAACTCGCTGATCGCCCAGGGCTTCGTGCGCTACGGCTTCCGCGAAGAAGCGAACGCGATCATCGAAGCGCTCATCGAGGCCGGCAAGCGCTTCCCGAACGCACGCCTGCCGGAGCTGTTCTGCGGCTTCCAGCGCGACCTGCGGTTCTCGTCTCGACCAGCCGACTACCTCGTATCGTGCATCCCGCAAGCGTGGTCCGCAGGGATGGTGTTCCTCTGTTTGCGGTCGCTCCTCGGTCTCGAACCGGACCTCGAGCGCCGGCGCGTCACGGTCGACCCGGCGCTCCCGGTGTGGCTCGACACCATCGAGGTGCAGCATCTTCGCGCGTATGACTCGACCATCTCGTTCCGTGTCCGCCGTTCGGGTCGCAGCATCACGGTGACCGGCGGCGGATCGCGCGTGGTGCGCGCACCCGCGCCGATCGCCACGTGAGGCAGAAGAAGCAGCGCGTCCTCTTCCTCCATTACACCGCGCCGTCGATCCTCGGCGGCGTCGAGCATGTGATGGGCATCCACGCGCAGGCCGCGAAGGACGCGGGCGATCGCGTCGCGATCGTCGCCGGACGGGGCACCGCACGCGGGATCCCGGTCGTGATGATCCCGGAGCTCGACTCGCAGCACCCCGCGGTGCTCCGCGACCGGGCGGCGCTCGCGCGCGGAGAGGTCACACCGGAGCATGCCGCGCTGGTCGCACGGATCACCCGCGCGTTGCGGCCACACGTACGTCGCGCCGATCGCGTGGTCGTGCACAACGTGTTCACGATGACGCTGAACGCCGCGCTGACCGAAGCGCTGTTCGCGCTGGCCGCTGAGCACGAGGGCGTGTTCGTCGCCTGGACCCACGATCTTGGCTGGAAGGACGGGCAATACACGGCGCAGCGGCATGAGGGTCGCCCGTGGTCCCTCTTCGCCACCGCAGCCCCCGGCGTCCGCTACGTCGCGATATCGGAGAAGGCCCGGGCCGAGCTCTCCGCACTCACCGGTCTGGCGCGCGACAAGATCACGCTCGTGCCCAACGGGGTCGACCGCATCGCGGTGCTCGGACTATCGGCCCGCGGCGTGCGGCTCGCGAAGGCGTTCGAGCTCTTCGACGCCGATCCGCTGCTGCTGCTTCCGGTCAGGATGACGCGCCGCAAGCGGATCGAGATCGCGATCGATGCGCTCGCGATCCTGCGCACGCGCTACCCGCTCGCAGCGCTCGTTGTGACGGGTGGACCGGGCGCGCACAACCCAACGAACGCCGCGTACGAGCAGGAGCTCAAGAAGCGGGCGGGGCCCGGCGTGCATCTCTTCCACACCGAGGGTGTCCGCCTGGGTGCGCGAGAGCTGGCCGATCTCTACGGCCTCGCAGATGCCCTCGTGCTGCCGTCCGAGAACGAGGGCTTCGACCTCCCGATGCTCGAGGCGGGCCTGCGACGCATGCCGATCATCTGCACCGACATCTCGGCACTCCGCGAGGTCGCCGGCGATGACGCGACGTACGTACCGCTGAGCGGTGATGGCAGGTCGTTCGCCGAGGCGATCAAGACTCGGCTTCTCGCCGACCCGATCGCACGGCTGCACCGGCGGGCGCGGCAGAACGAGTGGCCGAGGATCCTGGCCGAGCTCGTGCTACCTGTCATACACGGATGAAGTGCCTCGTCGTCATCACCGATGCCACGCGTGACAAGCCCCTTATCGACGTCGCCGCAGCGCTCGCGGGCACGGCTGACATCGTCCTCGCGTCGATCATCGAGGTGCCGGAGGGCGAGACGCTCGCCTCCGCGCAGCCGCAGGCCCGTGCCCGACGCAAGGATCTCGTCGCGCTCGCGGCTCCGCTCACGGTCCGGCCGATCGTGACCGTCGCGCGGCGGGGCTGGGCCGCGGTCGTCGAGGCCGCCCACGACGAACACCCCGACCTTCTGCTCATCGGCTGGCGTCGGCCGGGTTGGGATTACCTCGGGACGACGATGGAGGACATCCTCCGCGACCCACCCTGCGACCTCGCGATCGTGAAGGGCCCGGCGGGACGCGGGCGGCGGATCCTCGTTCCGGTGCGCGGCGGCCGCTACGCGGAGCTCGCTGCGAAGCTCGGCGTCGGGCTCGCTCGCGCACGCAAGGGCACGGTCACGCTCCTCCATGTCGTCCCCGCCGGCGCCACGAGGCGGTCTGGCGCGACCCTCTACCAGCTGGTCGGTGAGCACGCCTTCGACGAGCGTGTCGACGAGCTCCTCACGCGCGTCGGTGACGCGACGAAAGTCATCGTCGACGAGCTCAGCCGCCACGACCTCATCGTCTTCGGCGCGAGCGGCGGAGCCGCACCGCTCGGACCGATCGGCCAGGAGATCATCGCCGAGGCACGTTCAGCGATCATCGTTCGCACCCACACGCCGGTCGCATCGAACGTGTTCCTGTCGCCCTCACCGCTTCCCACCGACCGCACGGAACGGAGCAAGGCGATCGGCGAGCTCGTCGACAAGTGGTTCGTCGAGAACACGTTCACCAGTGCGGAATTCGCGAATCTCGCGGCCCTCGTCGCCCTGAAGGAGAAGCAGGGCCTTCGTATCTCGGTCGCGCTGCCGACGCTCAACGAAGAGGAGACCGTCGCGAAGGTCATCACCGTTGTCCGCAGCCGGCTGATGGAGCGCGTCCACCTGGTGGACGAGCTCATCGTCATCGACTCGAACTCGACGGACCGGACCCGCGAGATCGTGCGCGGGCTCGGCGTTCCGGTGTACATCCATCAGGAGCTGCTGCCGGAGGTCGGTCCCGGACGAGGCAAGGGCGAGGCGCTCTGGAAGAGCCTCTCGGTCACGACGGGCGATATCGTGGTCTGGGTGGACACGGACGTGTCCAACTTCCACCCGACATTCGTGTATGGGCTGCTCGGCCCGCTCCTGGTCCGGCCCGAGATCGCGTTCACCAAGGCCTTCTACCGGCGTCCACTCGATGTCGGCTGGCAGCTGCAGCCGACCGGCGGCGGCCGCGTCACCGAGCTCGCGGCGCGCCCGATCCTCAACATGTTCTTCCCGGAGCTCTCGGGGATGATCCAACCGCTGTCCGGCGAGCAGGCTGGTCGCCGCAGCGTCCTCGAGCGGCTCCCGTTCTTCAGCGGGTACGGGATCGAGACCGGGCTGCTCATCGACGTGCTGCGCGACTCGGGTCTCAAGTCCATCGCGCAGGTCGACATGAAGCAGCGCATCCACCGCAACCAGTCGCTGCTCGCGCTCACGAAGATGTCGTTCGAGATCCTGCAGGTGGCGATGAAGCGGCTCGGCGACGCCCGCGGCGAGAGCCTGCTCGACGCCGCGAACCTGACGATGAAGCTGATCTCGCCGACGGCCGAGGGATTCCATCTCGAGGTCCAGGACGTGAGCATCGTCGAGCGGCCACCGATGATCTCGGTGCCGTCGTACCGGGATCGCGCCCGCCGCTAGACGCGCGGAAGCGGAGGCAACGGGCGGCCTGCGTATACGTGCCAGTGGAGATGGAGGACGTCCTGTCCGCCCTCCGGTCCGGTGTTCGACTGGATCCGGAAGCCGCGCTCTCCGAACCCCGCGTCCTTCGCGAGCTGCGCGGCGATCACGACAAGATGCCCCACGAGCGACTCATCGCTCGTATCGGCCAGCGAACGGATGTGCTCGCGCGGGACCACAACGACGTGGAACGGAGCCCGGGGAGCGATGTCGCTGAACGCCATGATCCGGTCGTCCTGATAACGGATGTCAGCGGGGAGCTTGCCTTGAACGATCCGGCAGAAGGTGCAGTCCAGGCTAGACGACAGCGGCGACCTTCTTCATCTGGCCGAGAACGCGATCGCGGTCCTGCTTCGCGAGGACACGTTTGCGGAGACGGAACGACTTGGGGGTGACCTCGAGGAGCTCATCGTCGGCGAGGAACTCGATCGCATCATCGAGCGACAGCGTCCGGATGCCGTCGAGCTTCGCGGCGATGTCGCTGTTGCTGCTGCGCATGTTCGTGAGGTGCTTCTTCTTGCAGACGTTGATCTCGAGGTCGCGCTCGCGGATGTGCTGGCCAACGATCATGCCCTCGTAGACCTCGATACCCGGTCCGATGAAGAGCGTGCCACGGTCCTGCGAGCCGGCGAGGCCGAACGTGCTCGTCTCACCCGCCTCGAACGCGATGAGCGAGCCGAACTCGCGCGTCGCGATCGGGCCGGCGTGCGGACCGTAGCCCGCGAACAGCGTGTTCATGACGCCCTGGCCACGCGTGTTGGTGAGGAACGCCTGGCGGAACCCGAGGAGCCCGCGGGTCGGGACCTTGTACACACAGTGCACGCTGCCGTCGTCGCGATACTTCATGTCCTGGAGGATCCCGCGGCGCTGGCCGACGAGCTCGACGACTGCGCCGAGGCCCTCCTGTGAGACCTCGACCTCGAGCTGCTCGTACGGCTCGAGGGTCTCGCCGTCCACGACCTTGCCGATGACTTCGGGCTTGGAGACCTGGAACTCGTAGCCCTCGCGACGCATGTTCTCAACGAGGATCGCGAGGTGAAGCTCACCGCGACCGGACACGAGGAGCGTGTCCGGCGTGTCGGTGTCCTCGACCTTGAGCGCCACGTCGCGCTCGAGCTCCGCATAGAGACGCTCCCTGAGCTTTCTGCTGGTGACGAAGGTGCCCTCGCGTCCCGCGAACGGTGAGTCGTTCACCTTGAAGGACATGCGGAGCGTTGGCTCTTCCACCCGGATGGGCGGGAGCGGCCTTGGATCCGCGGCGTCCGCGATCGTCTCGCCGATGGTGGCGTCACCGACACCGGCGATCGCGACGATGTCGCCGGCCTCGACGGACTCGACCTCTTCGCGGTCGAGGCCATTGAAGGTGAACACGGCGGTGACCTTGGTCGGAGTGAGGACCTTGCCGTCGTGATCGATCCGGACGACCGACTGGCCGCGCTTCACCCGACCGGTCTGGAGCCGCCCGAGAACGATCTTGCCCTTGTAGTCGTCGAGGGTGGTCATGGTCGCGAGCAGCTGAGTCGGACCATCGGGGTCGACGTCTGGCGGCGGGATCATGCCGATGATCGCCTCGAACAGCGGCTCGAGCGTCGTGCCGATGTGCCGGTGGTCGGTGCTCGCCGCCCCGATGAGCGCATTCGTATACACGGTCTCGAACTCGGCCTGGGCCTCGGTCGCCCCGAGGTCGAGGAAGAGATCGAACGTCTCATTGAGGACGTGGTTCGGTCGCGCATTGGGCCGGTCGACCTTGTTCACGACCAGGATCGCGCGGTGGCCACGCTGCAGTGCCTGGCGCA
Source organism: Candidatus Limnocylindria bacterium (assembly GCA_038324015.1). Classification (GTDB taxonomy): domain Bacteria; phylum Chloroflexota; class Limnocylindria; order P2-11E; family P2-11E; genus UBA4735. The sequence continues at coordinate 18,176 of JBBQHN010000003.1, forward strand.
ACACGAACTTCGTCTGCGGCATCGGCCCGTCGACCGCGTCCACGAGGAGGAGAACGCCGTCGACCATATTCATGACGCGCTCGACCTCGCCACCGAAGTCGGCGTGACCGGGCGTGTCGACGATGTTGATCTTGGTGCCGCGGTACACGATGGCCGTGTTCTTGGCCATGATGGTGATCCCGCGCTCGCGCTCGATCGCGTTGCTGTCCATGACGCGCTCGGCCACCTGCTGGTTCTCGCGGAAGATGTGGCTCTGCTTCAGCATGGCGTCGACGAGGGTCGTTTTGCCGTGGTCGACGTGCGCGATGATCGCGACGTTGCGAATGTCGTTACGTGCTGTCACGTGATAAGCCTAACGGCACATCGCGTCGCTACGGTCGCGTGTCGGTCTCGACCTCCCACAGGCGGCGCATCTCATCGGATGTAGCCAAGAGCACATCCAGCGAACCTTCCGCTTCGATGTGCCCGTCCTTCAACACGATGATCCGACCGGCACGACGGAGCGCGGGCCTCCGGTGGGACACCGCGAGGATGGTCGGCCGGTTCCCGATGCCGCCCGACGGATCGAGCAGTCGGTCCCAGAGCGAGCGCTCGGTGGCCACATCGAGCGCGCTCGAAAGATCGTCCACGACGAGAAGATCGGCCTGGCGGACGAAGGCGCGCGCCGCGGCGACGCGCTGCACCTGGCCACCCGAGAGCCGCACCCCGCGTGACCCGACGAGCGTGTCGAGCCCCTGGGCGAGCGCAGGAACGTCGCGCTCGAGCACCGCTGCGTCGAGCGCCGCAGGGAGCAGGGCGTCGTCCGGGAGGCCGAGGAGGATGTTCGCGCGAAGGGTGTCGCTGAAGAGCCGCGGCACCTGGGGCACGTATGCGGTCCGCGGCGGCACGAGGAACGAACCCGGATCGTGGACTGCGACACCATTCCACCGGATCTCCCCCGCCTCCGCGCGCAGCAGGCCCAGTAGCACGCGGACCAGGGTCGTCTTGCCGGCACCGATACGTCCCGTCAGGACGGTGAACGTGCCACGCTCGAGGCGCAACGACACATCGCGGATGCCGTACCGGTACGTGAGGCCGCTCGCCTCGAACACCTCCAGCTCACCGCCCCGTCGAGGTGTCGGCGTCGTGAGCGGCCCGTGCAGCTGGAGCGGTGTCCGCGCGATGAGCCCCTCGGCGGCGACACCGGATGCCTCGCCGCGCATGAGCGCGAGCATCCGCTTCACCGAGACGTTCAATTGCTTCCATTGCGTGAGGAAGATCCCGGCGAAGCCGGTGAACTCGGTCACGAAGCCGAGGTACGACACGAACAGCGCGAAGTCGCCGACGGTGAAGCCGCCACTGCGCATCGATTGCGCGCCCAGCAGCAGGATGAGCCCGGTGCCGAGGTTCACGGTGTTCCAGTAGATCGACTGCGTGACGAGCTGCGCGCCACGTTCGCGCATCATCGCGTGGCGACGGGTGTCGTTGAGATGCCGGAAGTGCTCGACCACTCCTCGCTCGGCACGCGCGAGCTGCACCGCCTGGACCGCGCCGAAGATCTCGCCGAGCGCCCCGGTCACGCGGCTCGTCGCGATCTGGCTCGCAGAGCGCGTCTGCCGGAGCCGCGTGGTCGCAGCCTGCGCGACGAGGATGATGGCGACCAGTGGAGCGAATACGAAGATCGCGATCGTCGCGTTCACTCGGATGAGGATCGTCAGCGCCACGGCGGCGAAGATGAGATTGCCGATCATGTCGATCGTCCAGTCGGCGCCGTTCTCGGCATACTCGACGTCGTCGCGGAAGACCGAGAGGGCTTCACCGGGTGTGCGGTCCAGCGATCGCGCACCGGGACGTCGCAGGACCTCCATGAGCATGTTCCGCTGGAGGACACCGGTCACGCCGAACCGGAAGCGGACATCCACGAGCCAGCCGCCCAACATGAGACTCGCGTGCGCGATGCCGACACCCACGAAGAGCGCCGCGAACCAGAGGACCGCGGGCACGTCCGCGGTGCCGTGCTGCAGGCTGTCGAACGCTCGCTGCGCGACGAGTCCGGGCAGCAGCTGCGACGCGTACATGCAGATCCAGATGACGGTGTCGGCCAGATAGATGCCTGTCCGGTACGTCACCATCCGCCAGAGGAACCGGCCGGTGCCGATGGTGTCGTCGTGCACGACGGCGCTCACGAGGCGAGCACCGGTTCGAGCCCGGTGCGGAGGAGTGCGGCGAATCGTGAGCCCGGGTCAGCGGCGAGGTCGGTGCGCGGGCCGTGCTCGACCATGCGACCCTCATCGAGGATGAGGATGTCGTCGCAGCGGTAGACGGTCGCGAGCCGGTGCGCGAATCACGATCGCGGTGCGATCCGCAAGGAGCGCGTCGATCGCCTCCTCGACGTGGCGCTCGGTGACCGGATCGAGCCGGGACGACGCCTCGTCGAGCACAAGCAGGCCCGGATCGCGGACGAAGACCCTCGCGAACGCCAGGAGCTGCGCCTCACCGGCCGAGAGGCCGCCCGCCGTCATGTCGGCGCCGAGCGGATCCGTCGGGGACTGCGCCCGGAGCCACGGCCCGAGCCCGATGTGCTCGACGATCTCCGTCAGCTTCGCGTCACCGACGGTGGGATCGAAGAAGGTCAGGTTGTTGCGCACCGACGCGCTGAAAAGCTGGACGTCCTGGCTCACCAACGTCGCGCCCGTGCGCACCGAGTCGAGGGACGCGTCACGTAGGTCGACGCCGCCGAGCCGGACGGCACCGCTCGTCGGGTCGTAGAACCGGAGGAGCAGCCGCGCAAGCGTGGTCTTGCCGCTGCCGGTGCGACCGAGGACACCGAGCACGCGCCCCGGCGCGATACGCAGCGAGACGTCGTGCAGCACGAGCGCGTCCTCGTAGGCGAAGGAGACCGAGTCCAGCTCCACCGCGAGCGGGCCGCCCGGCAGTGCCTGCCGTCCATCGTCGAGGACCGAACGCAGCCGGAGCAGCTCATCCACCCGGCCGACGCTCGCGATCGCCCGTTGCAGGTCCTCAAGCTCACGGCGGAATGCCTCGATCGGCCGGCGCAGCAGCTCCGTGTAATAGAACAGGAGGTAGACCGTGCCGACGGAGATGGCGCCGATCGTCCACAACCAGCCGCCGACGGCGAACGCCACAGCGTTGCCGATCGCGAACGTCAGGATGGTGGATGCCCAGATCACGCCGACACCGAGCATCGCGCGGCGGCGCGCCGCCAGCCACGAGCGGTGGTGCAGCGCGAGCCCGTTGAGGACGTGGGTCTCGGCGCCGCTCGAGCGGATGTCCTCGGTGCCGCCGAGCCGTTCGCCGAGGAAGCCGAAGGTCTGCGCGGACGACTCGCGCACCCGGCGCCAGCCACCGACCGCGATCGTGCGCAGCGGCCCGAGGAACAACCCGACCGCACCGAACGCGAAGAGCGTGAGCGCGAGGCCTGCGCGCCAGTCCTCGAACGTGACGACGACGAGAACGCCGACGAGCAACACGAGGTTCCCGAGGACGTTCACGATGAAGCGCGAGAAGAAGCCGCCAAGCGCGGTGACGTCGCCGTCGATGCGCTCGATGAGCTCGCCCGGCGTCCGAGCCTTGTGGAAGCCCAGATCGAGCGTCAGGCAGTGCAGCGCGAGGTCCGCTCGCAGCGCATTGGTGGCGATCCAGCCGATGCTCTCGCCGAGGTATGTCGCGAACGCGGCGAGGATCTGTTGCCCGAGCGCGAACGCGACGAACAGGATCGCGATCTTCACCAGAAGATCCAGCTCCGCGCCATGGATCGCGTTGTCGATGAACGCGCGCAGAAGCTGGGGTGCCGCAAGCTGCAGACCGATGCTCGTCAGCAGCAGGAGACCGAGGATCACGACCTTCTGCCACTGCGGCGCGACATAGTGGCGGAAGAGATCCACGTAGCGATCTCGCACCCCGCTCGGCGCGGCCATCACTCGAGCTCGGCGATCGCCGCCGGCAGACTGCTGAGGTCGCGGAGCACGCGTGTCGGCGTTGTGGTGAGCGGCTCGGCGTGGCGGTCGATGAAGACCGTGCGGAAGCCGAGCGCCGCCGCAGGCGGCATGTCGTGGTACTGGCTCGCGCCGACGTGCACCGTGTCCCTGGTCGACGCGCCGGTGAGCTCGGTGAACCGCTTCCAGTGTCCGGTCGCCGGCTTGTAGCTGCCGACGTCCTCGGCGGTCACGACGAGGTCGGGCACGATGCCGAGCTTCGGGATCGACGTCGCGATCAGATCGCGGTCGACGTTGGAGAGGATCGCGACCTTTCGACCCGCGGCCTGAAGGGCGCGGAGCGCCGCGGGGACCTCCGGGAACGCCTCCCAGCGCGGCAGCGAGGCCGGGAGCGGCGACGGCCGATCGATGCCGTGCCGGTGAAGGAGCGCCTTGCCCGCGCGATCGAGGACGTCGGAGTAGCGCAGGTACGCGCCGCCCTCGACCGTCGCCTCGGTCCGGATGTACTCCTGTGCGAGCGCGTCGGGATCGACCGGTCGATCGAACAACGGAAGGAGCGCGGCAACGATGCCGCCTTCCCAGTCGATGAGCGTGCCGTAACAGTCAAAGGTGCACCAACTGATCGCCACGCCGGAAATGTACGGGCTAGCTGGCGATCCGTTCCGTGATCTCGGCTACGAGACGGCGCGCGATCTCAGCTTTCGGCAGCAGCGGCAGAGCCTCCGCACCGTCGGCGCTCACGAGCGTGACCTGGTCGGTGTCGCTGCCGAACTCGGAACCCTTCGCCGTCACGTCGTTGGCGACGACGAGGTCGAGCCCCTTCTCCCGGAGCATGCGTGACGCCTCCGCGACCGCGTCACCGGTCTCGGCCTTGAAGCCCACGACCAGCGTGTGTGGGTCGCGCTTCTCGACGATCGCCTGCAGGATGTCGGGGTTCTTCACGAGGGGGATCGAGAGGGAGTCGCCTTGGTCGCGCTTCTTGAGCTTTTGGTGGGCGGGCGTCGCGGGCCGGTAGTCCGCGACGGCCGCGGCCATGACGACGGCGTGCGCGCCGCGGAGCGTGGCCAGCACGGCATCGCGCAGCTCGGCCGCGGTCTCGATGCGCACGACCGTGACGCCGGCGGGCGGGCGCAGCGCGACCGGCCCGCTGATCAGCGTCACCTCCGCACCCGCGCGCCGTGCCGCTGCCGCGATCGCATAGCCCATCTTGCCGCTCGAGCGGTTGGAGATGACGCGCACCGGATCGATCGGCTCGAGCGTCGGGCCCGCGGTGACGACGATCCGCTTCCCCGCGAGCGCGGTCGACGCCGCCAGCGCCTCCTCGATCGCCGCGAGGATCGTCTCGATCGGCGCCAGACGTCCCTCGCCATTCACGCCGGAGGCAAGCTCGCCACTCTCGGGCTCGACGATGACCGCGCCGCGCGCACGGAGCGTCTCGACGTTGGCCTGCGTCGCGGCGTTGGACCACATGTGCGTCTCCATCGCGGGCGCGATCACGACAGGGGCGTGCGCCGCGAGCACCGTCGTCCCGATCAGGTCGTCGGCCATCCCCTGCGCGAGGCGGGCGATCGTGTTCGCGGTCGCGGGCGCGATCACCACGACGTCGGCCTGCTGCCCCATCGCGACGTGGCCGGCGGCACGATCGTCGAACGTGCCGAACATCTCGACCTCGACCGGCCGGTATGTGAGCGCCTGGAAGGTGAGCGGCTGCACGAACTGCGTGGCGCCCGGCGTCATGACCACCTGTACGGTCACGCCGGCCTGGGTCAGGCGGCGTGCGAGCTCGACGACCTTGTACACCGCGATCGAGCCGGTCACGCCGAGGACGACGAACCTGCCGCGCAGGACGTCGGCGCTCATGCCGCGTTCAGCTCCCACAGCATCCGCAACCCCTCGAGCGTCAGGTCGTCGTCGACCTTCTCGATCATGTCGGTGAGCGGCGCGATCGTCGAGGCGAGCCCGCCGGTCGCGATGACCGCGGCCTTTGCGGGAAGCTCCGCAAGGATGCGGGTGAGCAGGCCTTCGACGAGGCCGACGTATCCGAACATCAGCCCGCTGCGGAGGCAGTCAGCGGTGTTCTTCCCGATGGCCTCCTTCGGCGGCGTCAGGCTGACCGCGAAGAGACGCGACGCGCGCGAGAACAGCGTCTCCGCGGACACCTCGAGACCGGGGGCGAACGATCCACCGAGGAAGTCCCCCTCCGCGCTCACGACGTCGAAGTTCGTCGTGGTGCCGAAGTCGACGACGACGACGGGTCCGCCGTACCGGCGATGCGCGGCCAGCGTGTTGGCGATGCGATCGGCGCCGACCTCCAAGGGGTTGTCGACACGCAGGCGCACGCCCGTCTTGATGCCCGGACCGATGACGATCGACCTCCACTTGAGGTAGCGATCGCCGAGCCGGCTGAACGCCGTGGTCAGGGGCGGCACGACGCTGCCGAGCACGAGCGCGTCCATCGACGTCAGCGAGAGCCCTTCCTGATGTAGGAGCGCCTCGAGCGTGACCGCGAGCTCGTCCTCGGTGCGGTCGTGGTCCGTCGCGGTGCGCCACGTGGCGATGAGCTTCGTATCGCGGTACGCACCGATGACGACATTCGTGTTGCCCGCGTCGATCGCGAGGAGCGTGCCCATCGCCCGCTAGTCCTGTTCTATCTCGCGGCTTCGCCGCGAAGACACGCTCAAGACTGGTGGGTTTCCCTCGTCGCGGCGAAGCCGCTCCTCGCTCATTAGTCCTTCGGCTCGGTCGCCCCGGTGCGCAGGCCCTGCTTCGCCTTCTTCGCGAGCGCCTTCGCGACGTTCGGCGGGACGAGCTTCTCGACCGTCGCGCCGAACGCGACGAGCTCCTTCACTCGCGAAGCGGAAACGAAGAGGTACTCCGGTGCGGTCATGAGCAAGACCATCTCGAGCTCCTCAGCGAGCAAGCGGTTCATGTTCGCCATCTCGAACTCGAACTCAAAGTCGGAAAGCGCGCGGATCCCTCGAATGATGAACGTGGCGCCGACCCTCCGGGCAAACTCGACCTGCAGGCTGTCGAAGCTGACGACCTCGACATTTTTGAGCTTGGCGCACGCCTCCTTCATCAGGGCGACGCGCTCGTCCGCGGTGAAGACGGTCTTTTTGGAAAGGTTGCGGCCGACGCCGATGACCACGCGGTCGAACAGGCGCGAGGCCCGCTCGACGATGTCGAGATGGCCGTTCGTCGGCGGGTCGAAGGATCCCGGATAGATCGCAACGCGTTCCACTGCCACTTGGTCGCGCCTCCTGTTATCGGTAGTGCACGCCGGGGCTAAGCCTATCTCCTGGTCAGTGCCACTCCCGAAAGCAGCAGGCCGGCCGCGAGCGTCACCGCCGACGCGACCGTCTGGAGGTCCGTGGCGATCCCGTGTACGACGATGCCCGCGAGGCCGGAGCCAACGAGACCTCCGGCGATGGCCGCGCCGGCGCGGCCCCGCGCCGCGGCGAACGGCAGGACGAACACGAGACCGAGCACGATCCCACCGAGCGAGGCGAGAATCCCGCCAACGAGCGCGCCAGCGATCGCGCCGCCCAGCCACCACGGAAAACGGCCGCTCAGGCTTCCGCGCTGTAGATCTGCCATTCGGTCGGGTACCCCTTTCAATTCACGCCACGCGCCTCCCGGCCGCGTAGACCTCGCGGACCAATGGTGCACCGAGGCGGTAGCAAAGATCGCGCTCATCGTCGGTCTCGAGCACGATCAGATCGGCGCGCCGGCCGGCGACCAGCGCGCCGGTGCGCGAGCCGCGGCCGAGCGCGTGCGCGCCATTGATCGTGGCGGCGACGATCGCCTCGTGCGGCGTAAGGTGCGAGAGGGTCACCGCCAGGGCGATCGCGGTGGGCATTCCCTCGAGCGGCGACGTTCCAGGGTTGTGATCGGTCGCGATGGCGACCGGGACGCGCGCGGCGAGGAACCGGCGAGCGTCCGGCGGCGTGTAGCCGACGAAGAACGCACTGCCGGGAAGGAGCACCGCGACCGTGTGCCCCATGCGGGCGAGGACGCGCATCCCATCGACCGACACGTTCGCGAGGTGATCCGCCGATCGGGCCTGAAGACGCGCCGCGAACGCGGCGCCGTCCACGTCGTGCAGCTGATCGGCGTGCACGGTGACCGCGAGTCCCGCGGCCTGCCCCGCCTTCAGCAGCGGGCGCACCTCTTCCGGCTCGAACGCTCCCTTCTCGACGAATGCGTCGATCGCCTCCGCAAGGTGCTCTGACGCGACCGTCGCGACCATCGCCTCGGCGGCCTTGAGGAAGGTCTTCTTATCCGTGCCGTGCGGGAGCGCGTGGGCCGCGAGATACGTCACCGCGACATCGACCGCGGACTCCGTGCGGATGCGCGCGATCAGCCGCAGCTGCCGCAGCTCCTCGTCGGGATCGAGGCCGTAGCCGCTCTTGATCTCGATGGTCGTGGTGCCGAGTGACACGGCGCGGGCGAGCCGCGCGCGCATGAGCGCGAGGAGCGTCTCTTCGGATGCGTCGCGCGTCGCGCGCATCGTCGCGTGGATCCCACCACCGCGTTCGAGGACCGCGAGGTAGTCGGCACCGCTCTGTCGCGTCGCAAACTCGTCCCAGCGCTGACCCGCGTAGCAGAGGTGGGTATGCGCATCGACGAAGCCGGGCATCACGACGCGGCCGGCGACCTGCCGCTCGATCGCGCCTGGTGTGAGATCGAGCTGCTGCCACGTGTCGCCACGACCGGTCGCGACGATCGCGCCATCGCGCGCGGCAAGCCACCCGTCAGCGACCGCGCCGACGTCCCCCGCCGCGGGCCCGACCCGCGGCTGCTCCGTCTTGAATGGCGCGAGGGTGAGGAGGCGCGCGCCGCGCACCAGTAGGTCGACCTGCGGGCGCTCATTCACCTACAGGAAGTGCGCTTCGATCACCCGGTCGCGCGGTAGGGACTCGAGCTCCAGCGCCGCGCCGGCGACGGCGAGCGCGGCGTCGAGCGGGATGAGGCCGATGAGCTCGCCACGGATGATGCGGACCCCCGCGGCTGTCGCACGCGTTTCCACTGCGTGCCATACCTGCGGCAGTGTCGTGACGGTGTGATCCAGCAGATTCATCGAGACCTGCGCGCGTGGCGGGTCGGTCAGCATGAAGCCCTTCGCCTGCACCGCCGGCAGACCCCCGGACGACTCGCGGATCTCTCTTGCGATCCGCTGCGCGAGCTTCAGGTCGATCGTCTCGAGCTCGATGTTGAACGCGATGAGCGGTGGCCGTGCGCCGATCACGATCGCGCCCGCGGTCGGGTTGAGCGTCATAGGTCCCGCGTCGGGTACGTGCGTCGTCCCGAGGAACACCGCGAGGCCCTCGTACTCGGGCTTGCGGATGTCCGGGAGGCGGACTCGCTCGGGCCGGGTCGCGGCCTTCGCGTAGTAGAAGACGGGCACCTGATGGCGCGCCGCCACGACTTCACCCACTCGATGGGCGATCGCGACGCAGTCCTCCATGGTCGATCCCGTGAGGGGCACGAATGGCACCACGTCGACAGCGCCGAGTCGGGGGTGCTCCCCCTTGTGACCGCGCATGTCGATGACCTTGTACGTGGCGTCGATGAGCGCCAGTGCCGCTCTCTCGACGGCGTCTGCTTCGCCCGCGAATGTGAAGACCGAGCGGTTGTGATCGGGATCGCTCGTGCGGTCCAGGAGTCGCACACCGGGAGTCGCGATGATGACGGCGGCGAGGCCGTCGATGACGTCGAGGCGGCGGCCCTCGCTGACGTTCGGAACGCACTCGACGATGCCTGGCACGAGTGGAGCCTAGGTCAGTCGGCCTTCGCGGCTCCGGCTTCGCGGACGCGATACGTCAGCGCCTTCATGATGGCGTGCGAGATATCGGTGTCCTGGTGCAGCACGTTCTGGAACTGGCGCGGGCCAAGGACCAGGCACCGCGCGGGCGATGTCGTGGTAACGGTCGCCGTCCGTTTGCCGCCGTCGAGGAGCGCGATCTCGCCGAAGAAGTCGCCGGTGGCCATTTTCGTGATCCGCTTGTTCGCGCGGGTCACGTCGGCGGTGCCGGACATGAGGACGAAGAAATCGCCACCGCTCTGACCCTCGCGGCACAGGACCTTGCCCGCCGGGAAGTCCATCTCTTCGACCTGCGTCGCGATGAACGCAAGCTCTTTGGCCGTGCAGTGCGCGAACAGCGGCACGGCCTTCAGCTTGGCAGCCTTCGCGTCGGCCATCGCCCTAGTGCTTGGCGCTCATCTCGTCCTCGCGTTCCGCGTTGCGGAGACGCTTCGTGAGGACAGGAAGGAGCGTGAGCGCGATCTGGGGATGGCTCTCGAGGATCCCCTTGAAGTGCCAGCGCTGGATGCCAAGGCATGTGGTCGGCTCGGTCGCGCGGACCGTCGCGGACCGCGGGAACTCATCGAGAAGCGCCATCTCGCCGAAGACGTCGCCGGACTTGAGCTCAGCGAGCTTGTGCTGATGGCCGCTGCGGTCCTGGACCGCCTCGACCCTGCCAGTCTTGATGATGAACGCGCCGACCCCGGTGTCGCCCTGGCGGACGATCTCCTGGCCGGCCGTGTACGACTGTTCGACGGCCGCGTTCGCAATGGCCTCGAGCGACTTCCGATCGAGGTCCTGGAAGAGCGGCACGTGCTTCAGGAACGCAACGTTGTCAGCCATGAGGCGGCAGCATAGCCGAGGCTCCGTTGGCCCGATACTGGGCGAACCGTGTCGTTCAGGGTCGAAGTTGCGACCGACATCGCAGCCTGCGCGCTGACCGTCCCGATCCAGGAGGAGACCTGGAGCGGCGACGTCACGGTGCCGCCACAGCTGCTTCTGGCGACCGTCCACAACGGAGGATTCGTCGCGCTCGGCTACGTCGACGGGGACGAGCGTCCGGCGGGGTTCGTCTTCGGCTTCCTCGGCATCTACGACTACCACTTCCGTCATCACTCGCACATGCTCGCCGTGCGCCCCGAACATCGCGGCTCCGGACTGGCGATCGGGCTGAAGGAGGCACAGCGGGACCACTGCCTGGACCAGGGCATCGAGATCATGGCCTGGACGATGGACCCCCTCGAGTCGCTGAACGCGCGATTCAACTTCGGCAAGCTGGGCACGTACGCCCGTGAGTACCACCGCGACTTCTACGGCGCGATGCCCGACAAGCTGAACGCCGGTCTTCCCTCGGACCGCTTCTACGTCGAGTGGCCGATCGGCACCGACCGCACCTACAAACGGCTGCGCGGCGAGGACCAGCCACCCGCGCTCGAGAACGCCGAGCGCGAGGAGATCCGCCTGCTCCTCCGCGCCGACGGCGACCGCCCCGTGCTCGCCCATCCACCGGCAGGCGAATCGCACCTGCTCGTCGAGATCCCCGCCGACTTCCAAAGCATCAAGCGGCGCGACCAGGGACTCGCGCTCGAGTGGCGCAGCGCCGCGCGCGGCGCGTTCGAAGGCGCATTCGCGCAGGGCTACGCTGCCGTCGAGTTCCTTCGCGGCGCGAACGGGCGCGGCGCGTACCTGCTCGTGCCGCAGCCGCGGCGTAAGGATGAAACGTCATGAGATTGGACCGGGTCGAGCTCTTCGTCGTGCGGCTGCCGCTGAAGCGCCCCTACGAGACCAGCGGCTCGCGCGAGACGCATCAGACGCACGTCCTTTGCCGCACGGAAAGCGACGGCGCGGTCGGTTGGGGCGAGAGCGTCGCGCCGGAGCTGCCGTGGTACTCCGGCGAGACGCCGAAGACGGTCTGGTACGCACTCGACGAGATCCTCATCCCGGAGCTACTCAAGACCGATCTCGCGAGTCCGGCGAACGCGGACCACGCGATGTCGTGGGTCCGCGAGCACCGGATGGCGAAAGCCACGATCGAGATGGCGATCTGGGACCTCGCCGCCAAGCAGCAGGGCCTCCCACTATCGACGGTGCTCGGCGGAACCCGCGACCGGATCCTCTGCGGGGTCGCGATCGGCATTCACCCGTCGGTCGAGGCCCTCTTCGAGACGATCGACCGCGAGCTCCAAGGTGGCTACCAGCGCGTGAAGCTGAAGATCAAGCCGGGCGCCGACGGTCACGTCGCCGAGGCGGTGCGCAACCGGTACCCGGACCTGGCCTTCATGCTCGACGCGAACTCCGCGTACACGCTCGACGACCTGCCGCTCTTCAAGCGCATCGACGCGTATCACCCCACGATGATCGAACAGCCGCTCGCGTATGACGACATCGTCGATCACGCGACGCTGCAGCGCGCCATCGCCACAGCGGTCTGTCTCGACGAATCGATCCACACGGCGGACGACGCGCGCAAGGCCATCGAGATCGGCGCGACGAAGGTCATCAACATCAAGCCGGGTCGTGTCGGAGGGCATTCGGTCGCGAAGCGCATCCACGACGTCTGCGCGGATCTGGGCGTTCCAGTGTGGTGCGGGGGGATGCTCGAGTTCGGCATCGGCCGCGCGCACAACGTGCACCTCGCGTCGCTGCCCAACTTCAGCCTGCCGGGGGACGTGAGCGCGTCAGAGCGCTACTTCGAGCAGGAGATCATCGGCGAACCGTTCACGGTGGAGCCCGACGGGACGATGACGGTACCGACGGGCCCGGGCATCGGCGTGACCGTGCTCGAGGACCTTATCCGGAAGATCGCGCTCCAGACGAAGGAGTACCGGCCGGCTCGCTGACCGGAGCCTCGGGCGGCCACACGATCACTTCGTCGATCACGGTCCCGAACGCGTCCACCAGGCGCGCGTAGTCGCCGCGCTCCCAGATCAGCCGCGCAGAGTCGAGCGGACCACCGACGTAGACGTGCTTGCGGCCGTGGGTGAGGTCGTCGGCGAGCGGATGCATCGCAGCGCGGATGCGTGATCCCGAGTGGATCCGATAGATCTCGCCCGCGGTGACGAACGCGGGCGAGCCCCACGTATAGATCCACTTCCACTCGATGGGCTTCGCGATCTCGACCTTCCAGAGCGGCCGGACCTGCTGGAGCCGCCAGTTGCCGAGATCGCTGTCGAGGGCGATCTGGACCTCGACCCATTCGAGATTGGCGTCATCGAGGCCCGTGCCGGCGGGCGCGGCCTTCAACGACAGGATGCGCGCCTTGTTGGCCTCGGCCGGTTTGAAGTCCGCCATGGGCGTGAACGCTAGCATTTGGCATCGCGACCCGCGCACGCGTGATGGAGGGGCGATTGACCGAGCACTCCCGCGCGCTGCTGGCCGAGATCGCCGGGACGTTCATGTTCGTCGTCATCGGCGCGGGAGCGATCGTCACGTCGGTCGTGGCGGGCTCGCCGCCGAACGCGCTACTCGCCATCGCTCTCGCGCACGGTCTTGCTCTCGCGATCGCCGTGTCGTCGTTCGGCGCCATCTCCGGCGGTCACTTCAATCCGGCTGTGACACTGGCGCTCGCGATCGCGCGCAAGCATCCGTGGTCGCGCGTACTCACCTACTGGGTCGCACAGCTGATCGGAGCGGTCCTCGCCGGTCTGGTGCTCGGGGTCTTCTTCCAGCCGTACCTCGCCGCGGTGAACCAGACGCACCTCGGGACTCCGACCGTCGCGCCGCTCGTCGGTGCGGGCCTCGCGATCGTGATCGAAGCCGTTCTCACGCTCTTCCTCGTGTGGGCGGTCTTCGGGACCGCGGTGTCGCCGGACGCGCCGAAGATCGCCGGGTTCGGCATCGGGCTCATCGTCGCGGCCGACATCCTGGTCGGCGGCCCGCTCACCGGCGCCGCGATGAACCCGGCGCGCCACTTCGGCACCGCGGTCGTATCGGGCTACTTCGACAACTGGTTCGTCTACTGGATCGGACCGTTCATCGGCGCCGCCATCGGCGGCTTCTCGTACCGCTACATCTTCTCCTCGGCGCAGGAGCGCGACCCGCTCCCGAGACCGGACCTGTCCCCCGTCCGGCCAGACCCGGCTTCGGCAGCCGAGCCTCACGCCACAGATCGGACCGAACGGCTGGGATAGGCCGGTGAGGGGCGAGGGATTCGAACCCTCGACCAAGGGATTAAAAGTCCCCTGCTCTACCGCTGAGCTAGCCCCCCGCGCTGCCCGCGTGATGATTCTCGCATTAGCCTTACCGGCGACAGCGGACCCGGCGTAGCCTGTGGCGTAGTGATCCGGACGCGATTCACCGAGCTCGTCGGTGTCCGCCATCCCATCGTCCTCGGCGGGATGTCGGGAGGCACGTCCCCGGAGCTTGTCGCGGCGGTCAGCAACGCGGGCGGTCTCGGCATCTACGGCGCATCGCAGCGCGTTCGGCCCGGAACGCCCCTGGGTGGAGACGAGACCCGGTCCCTCGGTGAACGGATCCGCTCGCTGACGGCGGCGCCATTCGGACTGAACCTCTTGCTGTTCGATGCATCTCCTGAGGACGTCGACACCCTGCTCGCATGCCGGCCACGCGTGCTTTCGACGGCGTGGCGGCGACCGGATCAGGATCTGCGTCCGGTCGCGGAGCGTTCCCACGCAGCGGGCGCGCTGTTCATGCATCAGGCGGACACGCTCGACGAGGCGAAGCGGGCCGCGGCGGCCGGTGCGGACATCGTCGTCGTGCAGGGCACCGAGGGCGGTGGACACGTCGGGTTGATGGCGTCGCTGCCGCTGGCGCGGATGGTCGTGCGGGCACTGTCGCCGCTCCCGGTCCTCATTGCCGGCGGCATCGCCGACGGGGCGGGGATCGCCGCCTCGCTGGTGCTCGGCGCAGATGGGGTGTTGCTGGGCACCCGATTCCTCGCGACGAACGAGGCGCCGCTCCCGGACGGGTACAAGCGCGCCATCGTCGAGAGCGATGGGCACGACACGCTGCTCTCGGAGATCCCGGACATCGCGAGTGATCGGGTGTGGCCCGGTGCGTACGCCCGCGTCCGGCGTAACGCGTTCGTCGAAGCGTGGGCCGGTCGCGAAGGCGAGCTACGACGGCGCTGGCGCGAAGTGCAGCCGCAGCTACGCGCCGCGCGCGAGGCTGGTGATGCCGCGCACGGCACCCTGCTCATCGGCCAGGATGCCGGGCTGATCGATGAGATCGAGCCGGCGGGCGCGCTCGTCGTGCGGCTCGCCGCGGAGGCCGAGGACGTTCTGCGTCGGCGCACGTTAGCGGTACTGGACGAGATGGGCTAGCCGATCAGCGGATCCCCTTGAGGAGATCTGCGATCGGGACGCCGAGCCGCTTCGCGAAATGCGACAGCGCCGCAAGCGACGGCGCGACCCGGCCGGTCTCCATCTTCCAGACGTACTGGCGCTGGAAGTAGACGATCCCGCGCGGGCTCTGACCGAGCTCGGCCATCGTGAGGCCCTTCTTCTCGCGGAGCACGCGGATGCGCTTCCCCACCGCGCGGAGGAGCTTCGACTCGCCGGGCACGTCGGGATTGACGCGCGCCGGCATCAGCGACGCCCCGCCACGAAGTCGAGCATCGCGGCGACGACCTCGGGCCCATACGGCGCATGGAACATCCCGACCGAGTGCTCTTTCCCGCCGAACATGAGGAGCGTCTTCGGTCCGTCACAGACCTCGAAGGTCCGGAGGACGTGTGGCGCGGCACCATAGGTGTCCTCGTTCGCGCAGATGAACAGCTTTCGTCCGCTGACCTTGCGGGACAGCGCATCGTCGACCGCCTGCACCGGCGCCGAGATGCTCACGACGCACTCGACGTCGCGTTCGAACGACGACCCGAGCACGGCGTGGCCACCCATGGACGCGCCGACGAGCGCGATCTCCCGCGCGCCGGCCCCCTTGAGCCAGGCTTTGGCAGCACCCACGTCGGGGACCGTGGACTCTGACGTCGTCTTCCCGGTCGATCCGTCGTAGCCGCGGAAGTTCAGCGCGAGTGCCGGGACGCCACGGGCGACGAACTTCGGCGCGAGGTCCCGCCAGCCGGTCGCGTCCCAGCTCTGACCGTGACAGAGGATCACGGCACGCGATGCCGGCAGCGTCCCATACAGATCGGCCTGCAGTGTGTCGGTCCCGCTCTCGAGCCGCACGGTGCGCACCCCGACGTCGCTCACGGGCCAATGGTGCTACAAAAACCGCGATGGCACGCACGATCTCGACCGACGCTGAGCGCCTGCGGAGCGAAGCGACGCCGGCGTTCCCGCATTGGGAAACGACCAAGGACGTCGTCGACGAGTTCATCGACCTCTCACTGAACTACCGGCAGAGCGGCCACCCAGGCGGATCGCGTTCGAAGGTGCACCTGCTTCTCGCGCTCATGCTCTCTGGCGCGATGCGCCACGACGTGCTGCGTCCGTGGCGGCCGTTCGGCGACCGGTTCGTGCTTTCGGCGGGCCACACGGTGCCGCTCGTCTACGCGACGCTCGCGACCCTCAACGAGGCGATGCGCCTGCGACACGAGCGCACCGGTGACCCGCGGTTCGCGTTCCCACACGACGGACGGTTCACGCTCACCTGGGAGGATCTCCTCGGCCTGCGCCGCAATGGCGGGCTCCCGGGGCACGCTGAAATGAGCGGGAAGTCGCTCTTCCTCAAATGGAACACCGGTCCCTCCGGACACGGCATGCCGCCGGCGGCCGGCGAGGCGGTGGCGTTGAAGATCGCGGGCTGCGAGGAGGTGAAGGTCTTCGCCGTGGAAGGCGAAGGTGGCCTCACGCCCGGCGCCTCGCACGAGACGCGCAACTCGGCGTGGGGCCTGGGGCTGTCGAACCTCGTGTTCCTCCTGGACTGGAACGACTTCGGGATCGACGAGAACGCGGTCTCGAGCGTCGTGCACGGCGGGCCACGGGACTGGTTCGAACCGTACGGCTGGCGGGTCGTCGGCACCGAGCAGGGAAGCGAGTGGGACGAGGTCACGCGGGTCGTGCTCGACGCCGCTCGCGGCGCGAATCCAGACCATGTGCCGACGGTCGGCTGGTTCAAGACGCGAAAGGGCCGCGGGTACCTCAAGTACGACTACAAGTCGCACGGCTCCCCGCACGCCATGAACAGCGAGCTCTTCTGGCAGGGGCGGAAAGAATTCATGGCGAAACACGGCGTCGAGTACGCCGGTGTCGACCAGCCCGCGCCGAAGGACGCCGCCACGATCGCGGCACAGGCGCGAACGAACCTCGCTGTCGCGGCGTCGGTCCTCCGCAAGCGGACCGACGTGGTCGACCACCTGACCGACCGGTTGAGCGCGATCGCCGCGTCGGTGCCCGAGACGATCCCCACGTTCCGCCTCGGCGGCAAGGGCACCGGCATCTTCAACGACGAGCGGATCTACGACTACGAGCGCTACCCCGCGGGCATGTGGGCGAAGCCGGGCGAGAAGAAGCCGAATCGCGCAGCCCTTGCGACCTGGGGCGCCTGGGTGAACAGCTACGCGAAGACGCAGTACGGCCGGCCGCTGTTCATCGCGATGTCCGCCGACCTCGCCGAGTCGACGAACATCTCCGGCTTCATGAAGGGGTTCGAGGGTGTCGAGGGCTGGGGCTGGTACCAGCGCGACACGAACCCGACCGGCACGCTCCTCCCGCAGCAGATCACCGAGTTCACGAATGCCGGCATCGCCTGCGCGATCGCCTCGGTGAACCTCGCCGACGATCCGTTCACCGCCTTCAACGGCTTCTGGGGCGCCTGCTCCACATACGGATCGTTCTCCTATCTGAAGTACGGCGAGATGCGGCTGTTCAGCCAGCTCGCGCAGGACTGCGACCTACGGCTCGGGAAGGTGCTCTGGATCGCGGGCCACTCCGGACCGGAGACCGCGGAGGACTCCCGGACCCACTTCGGCATCTTCGAGACGGGGGTCACCCAGCTCTTTCCCGACGGCACGGTCATCGACGTCCACCCCTGGGAGCACAACGAGGTACCGGTCGTCATCGGCGCGGCGCTCCGCGCGACGGCGCCGATCGTCGCGCTGCACCTCACCCGCCCCGCGGTCGACATCCCCGATCGCGCCGCGCTCGGGATGCCGTCGCACTTCGCCGCGGCCAAGGGCGCCTACGTCCTGCGCCCGTACCGCGTGGCTGCGCCACGGATGGGCACGGTCTTCGTCCAGGGCAGCTCCACGACCGCGAACCTCGTAAAGATCCTCCCACGCCTCGACGAGGCCGGCCTCAACGTGAAGGTCGTCGCTGCGATCAGCCCGCAGCTCTTCGCGCTCCAGGACGAGGCCTATCGAGCGTCGGTCGCATCGCCCGCCGACCGGATCGACGCGATGGTCATCTCGAACCGTGCCCGGCGCGTCATGAGCGACTGGATCGATCACCCGATCGTCGCCGAGTACTCGCTGACGTCGGACTGGGATGACCGCTGGCGCACCGGCGGCAGCGTCGACGAGGTCATCGCCGAGGCGCACCTGTCGCCGGACCACCTCTTCGCCGGCATCCAACGGTTCGCGCGGGATCGCGCGGCCCGGCTCGCGAGACTGCGCGAGATCGTCGACGGCGCCGCCACACCCTGACCGGCCGCCCACCCGATCGTCGGACCCGGATCGCGGTCGACGACGTCGCCGCGCATAACCAGCGGATGTGGGACCGCCTCTCGGCGGCCGGTATCCCGTACACCCGGCCGCAGGGCACGCCCCCCAAGTCGGCCGCGGGGAAGCGCCGCTTCCTCGATCCGAACGACCGCCTCGCCGGCCTGCCGATCAAGGGACAACGCGTGCTCGCGCTCGCGGGCGGAGGCGGATGGCACCCCGTGCTGTTCGCCGAGCTCGGCGCCGAGACGACGGTGCTCGACATCAGCGCGAAGCAGCTCAAGGTCGTGCACGAGCTCGCGCGCGCGCGCGACGTGAAGGTCCGCCTGCTGCAAGGGGACATGCGCGACCTTTCGGAGTTCGCGGATGGCTCGTTCGACATCGTGTGGCACAGCCACTCGATCGTGTTCGTGCCGGACGCGGACCGCGTCATCGCCGAGGTCGGGCGTGTCCTCGGGCCAGGCGGGGTGTACCGCGCGTCGACGATGCACCCGGTCACGCTGCGGATGTACGGCACCTGGACCGGCACGGGCTGGGGCTTCAACCAGAGTTATTTCGCCGACGGCGCGGTCCCATTCGAGGATGCGACCTGGGAGTTCAAGGACGTGAAGGTCGAGGCTGCCACGCTCGAGTACGGGCATCGCATCTCCGACCTCATCAACGCCTGCGTTGCCGCCGGACTGGTCGTCGACGGGTTCTGGGAATCCACACCGGGCGAGATCTCGACGAAGGTGCCGCTGCGGGCGCTGACCCGCGAAAAGCTGCTGGCGGAGCTCGACGATCTTGAGCCGGGATCGGACGACGCGCTCGAGCGCTACCTGCCCGCGTTCATCGAGTGGCGCGCGCGGAAGCTCAGTCCGACGAGCGGGAGCGGATCTGCGACGAGTACTGCCGGGCGATCTCCGAAAGCTTCCGGATCGCGACGGGGATATTCACCGACCAGCCGACGCCGACCACCTTCTCGGTGAACAGCACGTCGCTGTCCGGATCCCAGTACGCCTGCTTGATGCGTGCGAGGTCCGGCACGCGGAAGTCGTAGGGCACCACGCCCGCGACCTTGCCGTGCCAGGTGCGTTCCTCGGCCGGCTTCTTGAGCTCCTGATAGAGGGCGCCGAAGAACGCGAGCCAGATGAGCGTGCGGAGGAGACTGACGAGATCCTTCATGCCGTAAGTATCGATGCAGGCGGCGTGCCGCCGCTCGGGCGGTCACCCAGCACCCGGACCCGCGTCCCCAGTACCAACGCCGCGAGGTACAGCCCGGCGACGACCACGAGCAGCCAGCGGTAGCCGGTGAGGAGCGCGGTGTACTCCAACACCCCGCCGAGCGTGGCGCCGATCAGGTTCGATGCGAAGGCCATGTCCGCGCTCCGGGTGTCTTGGAACGAGCGAGTGAACACGAGGTTCGCGAAGAAGACCGGCGCGAACGCGACGATCGCCGCAAGTCCATACCGGAGCCAGGCCGGCTCGACGAGCAGAGCCGACGGTGGCAGCAGGAAGGCGATGCCGAGCGCCAGCCCGAGCGCGGCATAGAGCGGTCCACGCCGTGGATGCAGGCGCGCATTCACCGCGATCGCAAGCAGCACGCTGAGCAGGATCGCGAGGAACACCAACGCGTTCACGAACCAGGTCGTCCCGAACAGCAGACCGAAGGTCGCAAGGCTGCGGGTCTCGAGCAGCAGGAACGCGGCGCCGAGGGCGAAGAAGTGCGGGCTGAACGCTGCGACCGGCGTCCGGCTCTCGCGAGCGACGAGGAGCGTGCCGCCGACGGCCGCGATGAGAACGAAGCCGAGCGCGCCGATGTATGCCGGATCGATCCCCCGCTGATGCAGATACAGGAACGGCCAGTCGTCCGTTGCCGGAGCCGGTACGGCGGCGGCCGGCGCACCGCCTCCAGTCCCTCCGGGGACAGCCATCAGCACGGCGGCCGATCCGATCCCGACGTTGAACGACTCGATCAGCGGCGGAGCGCCGAACACGCTCGTGAGCATCCCGGCGATCTTGTCGACGAGCCATGGCTGCCGGTAATAGTTGTAGAGAACGAACACCCCGTCGGGGGTCAGGTGGTCGCGGGCGCTCGCGAACGCTTCGGTGGTGAACAAATACGACTCGAGACGCAGGTTCGCGGTGGTGCTGACAAGCGTGAGCGAGTCGGGTAGCGCGAAGATGATGAGGTCGTACCGCGCAGGATCGGATCGCAGGTACGCCCGGCCGTCGTTGACGTGCCGTTGCACCCGCGGATCGTCGTACGGCCGGTTCGGATGCTGCGCAACACCGATCTCGAGGATCCGAGGATCGATCTCGACGGCGTCGATCGCGGTGACGTTGTGCGCGATGGCATAGGCGACATCCGTGCCGCTTCCCGCGCCGACGATGAGCGCGTGTGCGAACACGCGACCCGGGTAACGCCTGTAGACCTGGTCGTAGAAGACCTCGGGCTGGTCGCCACCGAGGCTCACCGGGTGCATTGCCTGATGCGGGATCCCGTTGACGTAAATGGACTGGTCCCAACCGGCAGGCGACTCGACGTAGATCCGGTAATAGGGCGACCAGACCTCGCCCGAATGGCCATAGGTCGCGGATGCGTAGACGACGGCGAGCATGATCACCGCGTTGGCGACGGCGGGCCAGCGCGACGCTCTGCGCAGCTCGAGCGCGACGATGGGGAGCGCCAGCACGGCGAACCAGACGGCGGGCGGGAGACTGAACGACGCGAGCAGGCTGAACGCGACGATCCCGACGATGGAACCTCCGATGTCGAGCGCATACGACCGCAAGGGTGTTTGCGCGCGCAGCAGACCTCCGAGCGGCAGGGCGAGCGCCATGAGCACGACGACAACGAGCACGAACACGATCGGCAGCACGATGAAGTTCGTGTCCGCAGCGTGACTCTCACTGAGACCGAACGCGATCTCGTTGCCGGCCTTGAACTGCAGCTCGAGCTTCTCGTGAAGCACGACGCCGACGACGACGGCCAGGAGCGCGGGGAACGGCGACACCACCGGGCGCACCGCGCGGCCGAGCAGGATGCCAAGACCGATGCCCAGGAAGCTCGCCATCAGGATGTAGTTGGAGAAGAACCCGATGTAGATCACGTTCGCGGGGATCCAGCGCAGCAGCAGGAGCTCGGCATAGAGGAGCGCCGCGCTTGTCAGGACAAGCTGAACACCTGGGCGCGCAAGCCTGCGCGCGAGCGGTTCGATCGCGGGCCTAACCGACGCGCGCTGGTGTCGGCGTCGTACCCGGTTTCACGAGGGGCACGGCCCGCGTGCACTGCGGGCAGGCGTCTGGCGCGTACGTCGGGATGGCGACGTCCCAGAGCGCGATGACCGGCAGGTCGCCGAACGTCGCCTGTCCGGCGGAGCGATCCACCAGGACCCCCACCCCCACGACCTCGGCGCCACAGGCGTTCACGGCGTCGATCGTCTCCTGCACCGAGCCCCCGGTGGACATGATGTCGTCGACCACGAGGACGCGCTCGCCTGGCTGGAGCTGGAAGCCGCGGCGGAACTCGCGGCCGGGACCAGCGGCGACGCGCTCCGCGTAGACGGCGCGCACGCCAAGCTGCCGGCCGACCTCATGGGCAAGGATGATGCCGCCGGTCGTCGGGCCGGCGACGGTCTGCACATCGAGCGCGCGAGCCGATTCGGCGATCGCCGCGCACAGTCGTTCGGTCTCCTGCGGCCACTGCAGGACCTGGAACTTCTCCAAGTAGAAAGGAGAGTGCTTGCCCGAGGAGAGGAGAAAGTGTCCTTCGAGGTAGGCCCCGGCGCGGGAGAAGATGTCCTCGACGACGGTCGATCCGATGCGCATCTGGCGAAAAGTATGCTGCCTCGCCGCCCTCGGCGCGCTAGCATCGAGCCATGGCCGTGACCCAGCGACCCCTCACGACCCGCCGCGATATGGTGAAGATCTTCTCCGAGGACCGGCTGATCGGCGTCATCCGGACGGCGACGCCGGCGCTCGCCGAGCGCGCCGCGCGCGCGCTCGCGGAGGCGGGCGTGCGCCTCGTCGAGATCACCTTGACCGTGCCGGATGCGATCGAGCTCATCGCGAAGCTCGCGAATGACAGCGCGTTCCGCGACACCGGTGCGGTCATCGGCGCCGGGACGGTCCTGTCGGGCGCGCAGGCCGAGGAGTCGCTCCTCGCCGGTGCGCGCTTCCTCGTGAGCCCCGCGCTGGTGCCGGACATGATGAAGGTGGCGAAGGCCCACGACGCGATGTCGATGCCGGGCACGCTCACGGCGACCGAGATGGTGGCCGCGGCTGACCAGGGCGCGGACTACATCAAGGTCTACCCGGTCGCGACGGTCGGAGGTCCCGCGTACATCGCGAACATCCGGCGCGCACTGCATCTCCTGCCGCTCGTCGTCACCGGCAACATCGGCTACGACGAGATCCCGGAATACCTCACGGTCGGTGTCGTCGGCTTCGGCATCGGCGGGCCGCTCATCCCGGCCGAGCTCCTCGCGAACGGCGATCACACGGCGCTCGTGACGAACGCGCGGAAGTTCCTCGCGGCAACGCGCGCGTAGCGGGGTATGCCGCGCGACCTTCCACTGGGGAACGGCGACCTTCTGGTCACCTTCGACGCCCGCTATCAGCTCCGCGACATCTACTACCCACAGGTCGGCCTCGAGAACCACACCGGCGGTGAGCCGTGCCGGTTCGGCGTGTGGGCCGACGGCCGGTTCGCCTGGACGGGCGACGACGGCTGGGAGCGCGACCTCCGTTTCGCGCACGAGACGCTCGTCAGCGACGTGACCCTCGGCCACAGCGGACTGGGCATGCGGATCCGCTGTCGTGACGCCGTCGACTTCGACCGCAATCTCTATCTCAAGGAGGTCACGGTCGAGGACGTCACCGGCAATGACCGCGACGTCCGCTTGTTCCAGCACTTCGACGCGCACCTTTGGGGCAACGACATCGGAGACTCCGCGTTCTACGACCCCCGCACGCGCGCGATCGTCCACTACAAGGGGCGCCGGTACTTCCTCATCACCGGCGTGAACGTGAAGGGTGAGTCCGGGCTCACGTCGTTCGCGATCGGATTGAAGGAAGCGCTCGGCCGCGAGGGAACCTGGCGCGATGCCGAGGACGGCGACCTGTCGCGCAACCTCGTCGCGCAGGGCTCGGTCGACAGCGTCGGCATGCTCGGGCTGCACGTTCCGGCGAACGGGATCGCGACCGCGACGTTCGTCATCGCCGCAGGACAGACGT
>JBBQHN010000004.1:0-35110 GCA_038324015.1 Candidatus Limnocylindria bacterium
CACAGAGCAGGACCTCTGGCGTCCGGTACTGGCGCGTATCGAGCACTTGGAATGTCACGAGGTCGCCGAACGCGAGGCTCCGGTAGAGCTTCAGTGACGGGCCGGCGGGGCGGGCCACCCGGACGGGCATGTGCTCATAGAACGCCTGATAGGCATTGGTGCGCTCGACCAGCGCCTGCTTGTTCTTGGGATCGGCAAGGTCGATACCGCCGGCGTAGTTGTTCTCGACCTCGTGGTCGTCCCAGGTGACGATCCAGGGGAACGCCGCGTGCGCCGCTTGAAGATCCCGATCCATCTTGTACGTCGCGTACCGGTCGCGGTAATCCGCCAGCGAGAAGGCCCAGCCGCGGCGCGGATAGTCGCGGACCCGATCGCCGCGCGCATCGCCCTCGTAGATGTAGTCGCCGAGGAAGACGACGACGTCGAGGTCCTCCTTCGCCAGCGCGGCGTGCGCGGTGTAGTAGCCCTGGGTGTAGTTCTGACAGGACGCGAACGCGAAGCGGACCTGGGCGGGGCTCGCGGCCGCTGCCGGAGCGGTCCGGGTCCGGCCGATCGGGCTCTCCACGCCGCCGGCCCGGAAGCGGTACCAGTAGCCCCGATCCGGCTCGAGGCCGGTCACGTCGACGTGCACCGAGTGCGCGAGTTCGGCGATGGCGGCCACGCTGCCACGCTGGACGACGTCCTGCATGGCCTCATCGCGTGCGATGACCCACTCGACGTCGAACGGCGCCGTGCCCATCCCGCCGCCCTTCTGCGGGTCGGGCGCCAGTCGGGTCCACAGGATGACGCCGCCAGGGAGCGGATCACCGGAAGCGACGCCGAGGGTGAACGGATCCCGGTCGAACGTCAGCTTTGGGGCACTCCCCGTGCACGCGGCGAGCGGAGCGAGGGCCGCCAGGGCGGCGATGCGCGCGGACGCCGCGAGGATCGCCCGTCGGCTGATCGGGTCCGTTATTTCTGGACGATCCGACCTTCGACCTTCGGGTCGAGCGGCGAGTGCGCGGTCATGAACGCGGAGACGGCATCGACCTCGATGTCGCCGTAGATCGCGTTCGTCGCGTCCTTGAACTCGGTGTGCCCGTCGCCGCCGCCGAACAGGTAATCGATCGTGACGATGTGGTAGATCCGCGCGTCGTCGATCGGCTGGCCACCGACGGTCGCGCTCAGCAGCCGCGAGCCGGCGGGATTCTCGAAGTG
The DNA here is from genome assembly GCA_038324015.1 of Candidatus Limnocylindria bacterium. Taxonomy (GTDB): domain Bacteria; phylum Chloroflexota; class Limnocylindria; order P2-11E; family P2-11E; genus UBA4735. Next base: position 1,198 of record JBBQHN010000004.1, read on the forward strand.
GTAGCTCCACGCGGCGCCGCCGACGTGGAGCCGGCCAGCCGATCCCGATGCCGCCTCGAAGACCGACCTGAGCTGCTTCCCGGTCAGGTCGAGGTTCATCACAACGTTCGTGAATGGGAGCACCTGGTAGAGCTGACCGTAGGTGATCTGTCCGGCAGGCAGGGGCGCGCGGACGCCGGCCATGTTGTAGAACGCGACGTCGCTCTTCCAGTTCTGCTGGCGACCGTACTCGAGCAGGCCGTCAGCGATCATGTTGCCGAGGCCGCACTCCTCTCGCGGATTCGCCAATGGGCTTTTGAGCGTACCCACGACGCGCTCGGTGTACTTCTTGCCGACGGCCTTCTTGTCATCCACGATCGCCTGGATCTTCTGCACGATGTCGCTCTTGGGACCGGCGATGCCCGCGACGGCGACGAGCTCGTTGGACCGCGTCGGCACCGCGGTGATCTTCTTCGTCGCTGGATCGATCACGAGCTCGAGGTCGCCGATGTTCGCGGTGTACGCGCCGGTCTGGACGATCACCGTCTCATGGCCGCTGGCGCTGGTCACGGTCGTCGCCGCCCGGAGGGCCGTATGTGAATGTCCGCCGACGATGACGTCGAGCTCGGGCACGGCGGCCGCGAGCGCCCGATCCCCGCTCGGGATGAGCGGCTCCAGGCCCACATGCGTGATCGCGATGATCAGGTCCGCTTTCTGATGCATCTCGGGCAGGTACTTCCGGACGCTCTGCTCGAGTGGGAGGAATCGCATCCCGGCGAGGCTGGTGTCCTTGATGATCGAGGCGGCCGTCGGGAGGATCAGGCCGATCATCGCGACCTTCGCGACACCGAGGTCCTTGATCGCGTACGGCTTGAGGTAGCTCGGGACCGCGCCGCTCGCGTCGACGCAGTTGGCGCAAAGGAACGGGAAGCTCGCCTCCTGTGTCCGCTGCTTCAGGACGTCCTGGCCCCAGTCGAAGTCGTGGTTCCCGACGGCCTGGGCGTCGTACTTCAGCAGCGACATGACCTGCGTAAGGGCCTGACCCTTGTTCTCGTTCGAGATGTAGGTCCCCTGCCACGCGTCGCCAGCGTCAACGAGGAGCGTGTGGTCGGGCGCCTTCGCGCGCAGCCTCTCGATCTGCTGCGCAAGGGCGACCACGCCGTCCTGCGAGAACGAGCTGGTGCCGCCCTGGACCGTGTCCGTGATGTCGAGATGGCCGTGGATGTCGTTCGTGTGGAGGATCTGGATGTGGTTCGCAGCAAGGCCGGTCGCCGGTCCGACGGAGGCGCTGGGGATCGGGGCGGGCGCCGAGGTCGCGACGCAGCTCGCGGCGACGACGAGCGCCGCGAGTATGAGCAGCCTCGGCCTAGCTGACCGCCTCAGGGGCACGGTACTGGAGCTCATAGAGGCGATGGTAGACACCGTGCTGGCCGAGCAGCTCACGGTGCGTGCCGATCTCGGCCACGCGGCCTTTGTGCAGGACCACGATGCGGTCGACGTTCTGGATCGTCGACAAGCGGTGGGCGATGATGATCGAGGTCCGGCCCACCATCAGCTTCTTGAGTGCGTCCTGGATGAGGTGCTCGGTCTCGGTATCCACGGAAGACGTCGCCTCGTCGAGCACCAGCATGATCTCCGGGTTGAATGCGATCGCGCGGGCGAAGGCGAGCAGCTGCTTCTGACCTACCGACAGCGTCGAGCCGCGCTCGGTGACGACCGTGTCGTAGCCCTCGGGCAGTTTGTCGATGAACTTGTCCGCATTCACGAAGCGTGCCGCGGCTCGCACCTGCCCGTCCGTGATAGAGACGTCGTTCAACCGGATGTTCGACGCGATCGTGCCGGCAAAGATGAACGGGTCCTGCAGGACGACGCCGACGTGCTTCCGCACCTCGCGCTGCTCGAGGTCCCGCAGGTCCACGCCGTCGAGCAGGATGCGGCCTTTCTGCACGTCGTAGAAGCGTGAGATGAGGCTGATGATCGACGTCTTGCCTGCACCGGTCGCGCCGACGATCGCGACGCTCTCGCCTGCCGAGATCTTGAAATCGACGTCGCGAAGCACCCAGTCTCCCTCGTTGTAGGCGAAGGAGACGTTGTCCATCGTGATCTCGCCGCGCACGCTCGGGAGGTGGACGGGATTCGTCGGGTCGACGATGGTGGCCCGCGTGTCGAGGAGCCGGAAGACGCGCTCCGACGAGGCCATCGCCGCCTGCATGATGTTGTATTTCTCGGACAGGTCGAGGATCGGGCGGAAGAACTGCTCGACGAGCTGCCAGAACGCGAGGAGCGTTCCGATCGTCATCTGGCCGCCGAGGATCCAGTAGGCGCCCGCGATGAACAGCGCCGCGGAGGTCCCCGCCCGCGTAAAGTTGATCGTGGGCTGGAAGATGCTCTGCGCGCGGACGGCACCCTGGTTCGCCCGCAGCAGATCGGTGTTCAGGGTGTCGAACGACCTGAGCGCCTTCTTCTCCCGGGTGAAGAGCTGAACGATCGAGACGCCGCTGAGGTCTTCGTTAAGGTACGCGTTCACCCGCGCCAGCCGGATCCGGATCGCGCGGAACGAGTCGCGCATCATGCCGCGGAAATACGCGGTCAACGCGATGATCACAGGCAGCGAGGCGAAGGTGACGAGCGCGAGCCGCCAGTCGAGGACCAGCATCGTCGCCGAGACCCCGATCAGCATGAAGACGTCGCCGAAGATCGCGACGACGCCGCGCTGGACCATGTCAATGAGAGCGTCGATGTCATTCGTGATCCGGGTCATCAGACGTCCGACCGGATTGCGGTCGAAGAACCCGAGCGAGAGGAACTGCAGGTGCCGGAACAGTTCGTCACGCAGGTCGTACATCGCGCGCTGGCCGATCCAGATCGCGAGGAGCGCCTGCCAGTAGCGCAGGCCAGCGGCTGCGAGCAGGACACCGGCGTAGAAGATGCCGAGGGCGGCAAGTCGACCGTTGGCGACATCGGGCATGATCTCGCCGTTCACGGCAGGGGTGATAGCGGTATCGATGATGAACTTGGCGATGATCGGCGGCGCGATCTGCGATGCCGAGAGGAGCAGCAGCAGGAAGAACGACAGGATCGTCTGGCCGCGGTACGGGCGCAGATATCCGACCAGACGCCGCGTCAGCGTGCGGTCATACGCCTTCCCGAGGATCTCGTCCTCTTGGAAGAAGCTGGTGTCCTTGCTCATAGCTCGCCGCCGGTATCGGGCCGCGGCCGGTACGCCCGTGCGGGCCGGTCGGTCGCGGGCTCGACCTGGCGCACACGCTTCTCGTGCTCCTGCTGCCCCTCGTCCACCTGGAGCTCCGCCTCGAGGAGCTGACGCCGGTACATCCGCGCATAGAGGCCATCACGCTCGAGGAGCGCGCGGTGGCTCCCCCGTTCCGCGATCCGGCCGTCGTCGAGCACGAGGATCTCGTCGGCGTCCTTCACGGTCGAGATGCGGTGTGCGACGACGATGCTCGTGCGCTCGCGCATCACGCCCCGCAGGCGGCCAAGGATCTCGGCCTCGGTGTACGTGTCGACGGCGGACAGCGCGTCGTCGAGGATCAGGATCCGCGGATCCTTCGCGACGGCTCGCGCGATGGCCGCCCGCTGCTTCTGCCCGCCGGAGAGCGTGACTCCGCGCTCACCGATCATCGTGTCGTACCGCGCGGGGAAGTCCTCGACGTCCTTGTTGAGCTGCGAGACGTCGCCGGCCCACTCGAGCTCGGCGTCGGTGAGCGCGTGTTCCGCGCCGAAGCCGACGTTCTCCCGCAGCGGCACGCTGAACAGGAACGTCTCCTGCGGGACGTATCCGATCGCCCGGCGCAGCTGGCTCAGCGGGTAGCGCGGTACGGGGACCCCATCGATGAGAACGGCGCCGGCCTGCGGGTCGAAGAGCCGCGGCACGAGATTGACCAGGCTCGACTTGCCCGATCCTGTCGGACCCACGATGGCGAGCGAGCCGCCCGCCGGGACACGGAACGAGATGTCGTTCAGCACAAGGTTCGGTCCGTACGAGAAGGTGACGTTGCGGAACTCGATCTCGCCGCGAATGGGCGTCGTCACCGGCTCGCTCGGATCGGCGATGGCCGCGGTCGCCGTGAAGATCTCCTGCAAGCGTCCAAGGGACGCCCACCCCTGCTGGAACAGGTTCGTCACTTCACCGAGCGCGATCATCGGCCAGGACAAGAGGTACAGGTAGGCGACGAAGGTGATGAGCTGTCCGATCGTGATGCGATGCGCGATCGCGTCCTGGCCGCCGACGTACAGCGTCACGAGCACGGCGATGCCGAGGATGAACGCCATCGCCGGCCAGATCAGTCCATTCATCTTGGCAAGGTCGAGCGCGCGGTCGACGTAGTCGCCGTTGACCTTCGCGAACGCTTTGATCTCCGGCTCCTCTTGCGAGAACGCCTTCACCACGCGGATCCCGGAGAAGTTCTCCTGCGCCTTCGTCGAGAGATCCCCGAACTTCGCCTGCAGCTGCTCGAACCGCAGGCTCACGCGGCGGCCGATGAACCAGAAGCTTATCGAGGTCAGCGGCATCAGCAGGAGCGAAAGCACGGTCAGCTTGGGGCTGACATTCAACATCGAGACCACGGTGAAGACGAGGACCAGGCCGTTCGCGGTCAGCATGAGGATCCCGAAGCCCATCATCTGCCGCACGGCGGTCAGGTCGTTCGTCAGTCGCGCCATCAGATCCCCGATCCGCTGGCGGTGGAAGTACGCGAGGTCCATCCCCTGCAGGTGCTCAAGAAGGTTCGCGCGCATGGCGTACTCGACCTGACGGGACGTGTCGATGACGTGGTATCGGCCGAAGCCGCGGATGAGGTTCTCCAGTGCCGCCAGGCCGACCAGACCGAGCGCCAGGCGAACGACCGCATCGAGGGATGCGCCGTTGTTCAGGTCGTCGACGATCGATCCGATGATGCGCGGCGGGATCACGGCAATGAAGCTCCCGATCCCCACGGCGAACATCCCGCTAAGGAGCTTGAGCTTGTGCCGGCCGAGGTAACTGAAGAAGGTGCTGCGGGAAGAGGTCACTCGAAGACCAGTCTAGGGGCGCCCTTCCACCTCATTCGTCACATTCAATGGGCTGCCGCGGCCTGCCCGCGCCGCCGCGAGGCGCGCCCGCCCGCCCAGGCGAGGATGCAGACCACCGCCGCTCCGGAGAACACCGGCGCGACACCGTAGATATCGGCGATCGGGCCCACGACGATCAGCGGCAGGAAGCTGAATACCGACACGAGCGTGTTGAGCACGCCGAAGATCCGGCCACGGATGTTCTCGTGGAGCTCCGACTGGAGGCGCGTCATCGAAGGAACCGTGATGAATGCGTACGCGATGCCGAACACGAACGCGGTGAGGCCGACCACCGCGATGAAGGTCGGATGTGCCTGGCCACCTGCGGCGGTGAGGCGGAAGAAGACCGAGAGTGGCCGCTCGACCGCAAGCACCATCAGGGCGGCGGCGGTGACCAGCAGTCCGACGCCGATCGCGCGCATCGGCTGGAGCCGGCCGCCGATCGCGTTGAGCAGGCCGAGGCCGACGACCACGCCGATCCCCGCGGGACCGACGAGCACCACGACGTTCTTCTCGCCCAGACCGAGCACCTCGCGGACGAAGCCCGGTGCGAGGGCGCCGGCCACTGCGACGAGCATGTACGTGAGCGCGATGTACACGAGCGACCACACGACACCCGGATTCGTGCGCAGGTAGGCGAACGCCTCGCCCATCCCGCCGAGCGTCTCGCGGACCGCGGCCCCGGCGATCTGCACGCCGATGCCCTCCTTCGTCGCCGGTGCCACGACGCTCGGTACGGTGAGACAGAGGAGAGCGGAGCCCGCGAACATCGCGCCGATGACAATGAATAGCGCGTTGTACCCGGAGAGGGCGATGACGAGCGGTGCCAGGATGATGAACCCGACGAGGAACGCGCCATTGAACGTGAAGGTGAAGAGCGAGTTGGCGACCAGCAGGTCCCGCTTGCGAACGATCGCGGGGATCGTCGCCGACTCCGCAGGCACGAAGAACACCGTGATGGCGGCGACGAGGAAATTCGCGACGTACGCGGCGATGACGCTCTCCCCCAACACGAGCAGGGGGAAGACGGCGATCGCGCGCAACGCGTTCGTGATGACGAGAACACGCTTGCGGTCGGTGCGGTCAACGATGACCCCGGCCATCACGCCGAAGAGGACCGCGGGGACGATCGCGAGAAGGATGAGGATCGATGACGAGGTGTTCGACTTCGTGAGCTCGCCGACAAGGACGATGAGCGCGAAGGTGGTCGCGTTCGCCGCGGTCTGCGACAGGATCTGAGCCGCCCATAGGGCGAGGAACGCCCGATTGCCAAAGATCCCCCGCTCGTCCGGGGTGCCGTTCGCGGTCGCCATCGCCATTACTCGACCGGGGCCAGTGGGCCGCGCTCGACGAACTTCTTGATATCGCGCTCGAGCTCGGCGCGCGAAATGAGCACCCGCCGCCCACAGCCGGCACAGCGAACGCCGATGTCGGCGCCGAGACGCACGATCCGCCAGGTGTCCGCGCCGCAGGGGTGCGCCTTCCGCAGCACGACGACATCGTCGAGGTAGAGCGGCAGTGGCGGCTTGGTCATCGGACGCGGAGTTTAGATGCGGACGCTCAGCGCCGGGCCGTGACCGCGACGAGCTCGAGGACCGATTCCTTCGCGACCGTGAACCGCGTCCGCGGGTAGATGAGCGCGAACTGGCCCTGGATCCCGCCGGTGCGGGTGATGGCGACGTAGATGACCTCGGTCGCGCCGATCGCCTTCACCGTCCACGGGCCATTGAGCTGACGGCCGTCCAGGATGATCGTCTTCTCCGGTCCGGACGCGTACCACGACCGCGGCCCGACGCGTGCGTCGTTCACCGAAATGGCTTCCGCACCCGCGTTGCGCAGCTCGTTGGTCAGGTCGCTCATGGCGCGGTCGTCGAAGGTCCCGTCGATCTTGACCGTGATGCCCGGCCCGCGAGCGGCGCTTTGTGCCGTGAAGATCTTCAGCTGGTCGATCTCGTGCTGGCTCTCGTTCAGCGATCCCTTTCCGCTCGTGACGGAATCACGCGCTGCCGTGACCCGCAGGCGCAGGTCGAAGATCTCGTCCCGGAGCGAGTTGTTGCGGTCGGAGAGATTCGCGATCAGCGTCGTGAGCGACGCCGGCGTCTCGAGCTGCAGGCTGCGCGAGTACACGTCCTGTGAGCGGAACTGCGTCACGACGAGGATGCCGAGGAAGAGCGCGATCGCGGTGGCCGCGATCCCACCCGCGTTGGACCTCACTGCGGCACCGCCACGCGGACGGTCAGCGCGCCGTCGTAGGCGGGCACGTTGACCGCGGTGGCGCGCGTGACCCGGAAGCCGAGGCCCTGGACGTCGCGGCGCGTCTTGATGTCCTTCAGCTGGTTCGGGTCGTCGAACCCGCCGAGGATCGTGTTCTGCGGACCGATGACCGCGATGTTGAACGGTGGCGACATCAGCGTCCCGTTCACCATGATGGTCGAGCCGACGCAATACACGCTTGTCGTCGACACGACCCGCTGCGCGTTCACCGCGATCGCCTGCGCGCCACCGCGCCACGCGGTGTTGAGGATGTCCGTGAGGTCCGTCGAGTGGCAGATCGCCTGATCGAGGTTGGCCGCGCCGGCCGTCGCCGTGTGCGAGTCATCGAGTTGCACCACGACACCGTCGCCGGCCATGGCCGTCAGACCGGCCTGGGCGCGCAGGTCGGCGATCCGGGTCTGAAGCTCGCTTGCGGCGCCGCCCTGTGTGGCCGCGTTCGCCTGGATCTGATCGAGCTGCGCTCGCAGATCCTGGAGCTGGGCCTTGAGGTCGTTCTGCTCCTTCTGCAGCGCGAACGCCGCATCGGTGAGCGGCGCGTTGTAGCGGACGGCGATCTGACTGCGCTCCTGCTGGCCCTGCCACTGCGAGGTCACGAGGAACCCGAACAGCACTGCCGGCACGAGCAGCGCGAACGCGTGCTGCAGCCGCTCGCGTTTGGGATCGCGCGCGGCGGCGAGCGTCGTCACCGCTTTAGTGTCCCACGGGTCAACGGCCGATTCGATCGCCGCTCGATCGGACAGGTACGGACGGCCTTACGGGCCGTGGCGCTGTGTCGAGCAACCGTCTTCGCTCGCTCCGCTCGCTCAGAGTTGCTCGCAGCCCCAGAATTGGCCGGAGGCCAATTCTGGGGCTGTAGCTCAGCGGATAGAGCGCCGCCGTCCTAAGGCGGGCGTCGCCGGTTCGATTCCGGCCAGCCCCTCGGTCGAGGCCCGGGCGACGCGGGCACCTGGCCGCTCAGCGCGTGAGCGAGCTCGACGGCTTCGGGGCGTGGATCTCGGCTGAGCCGGACGGCTTCGGCGCGCGGTAATCGACATGACGGGAATCGTGACCGATGCCACGCCCGCTGCATTCACCCGTCAGCGGAAGAACGTTCGGCTCTTCCGCTACAGGCCGGAGACCACTGGAAGCGCACGATCAGTGGACCCGGGCCCTCGCTCCCGTGCGTGTCGGGGTGGAGAGACTTGAACTCTCGACCTCTGAGTCCCGAACCCAGCGCGCTACCAAACTGCGCCACACCCCGATCGGACACCTGAGGGACGATCCGGGCCGCGCATCCGTGTCGACGGATACGGCGGCCAACGAAGCGGCCGGCTGCGCGGCCTCGCGGTACTGATGATACGGGGGTGAGGGCTCGCGAGCATCTTCCTGCATACGGAGACGCCGAGATCTAGGAGGCTCGCGCTCCGCGTTGCTTCATCCCGAAGCGACAGCCGGTGTCTTCGAGATCCACGGAGAGCCACTCGCCGTTCACGAGCGCCTCGACGGTGTAGTCGTCGGCGTCGTCACGATCGATCGCGCGGAGCATCTCCTCGGGCGCGCGCAGGACCACCCAGACCTTGCTCTCCCCCTCGGCCCGAGCGTGGCTCTTGCGGCCCGCGGGCATCGGGATGGAACGGCGCGTCTCGAGCACCTCGTCGCCGCGCAGGAGCCGCACCTTCTCCGGAAGGACGGCCGCGGTGCCGCCCTCGAGCTGGAACCAGGCGGCCTCGCCGTCGTCGTGCAGGCAGGTGTAGAACACGACGCGGGTCGCGTGACGGACCGGCAGCTGGACGACGCCCGCAGCCGCCGGCATGGGCACACCGAGCTGCTCGTGCATCTCGGCGGTCGGCGAGGCGATCGGTCCGCTCCGCTCGCGCGCGGTATCGAGCAGCGCCGGCAGCTGCGCGGCCATGGACGTGACCGCATCGACGAGCGGCTGCACGCGGCCCAAGGTCTGTGCTGCGTAATGGAGCTCAGCCGTCGCAGCCTCGATGTCGCCGCGCGCCATCGCGAATTCGACGTACCGGGCATGCTCGTGGGCCGCACCTTCAAGGTCGCCGCCGCTCGCGAGCGTGGCCGCGAGCCGGCGGTGCACGCCGTGGTCGACCGGGTCGATGGCGACGGCGGCCCAAAGGACGGCGAGCGCGGCGACGCGATTCCCGTGCTGCACGAGGAGGGCGGCGCCCTCCTTGAGCTGCTCGAGGTCGGCGGTCCGGTCGTTCATTTCCGCTGTCGTGGCCACGCCATCCGGTGGAGTCATCCCGTCCAGTGTCAGGTGACGGTCAATTCTCAGGATGGACTACCCCGTTCGGGGGAGACCCTAGCGGAAGCTCGCGGCGATCCGGAGGGCGGTGGCCTTGTCCACCTGGGCCTCGAGGCGCATCAACAGGCCGTCCCGCTGCCACAGGAGCGTGTTCCCAGCCAGGCGCAGGGTCTCGTTCTCGACGCGACCGGTCGTGCCGGCGACGGTGTAGAAGAAGAAGTGCGGCTGCCCCTGGATCCAGAAGCCAGGCTGCCCATCGATCGTGACCTTCTCGAGGGTCGTGTCCCGATCGAGCACCTTCCCGAAGAAGTTTTCGTCGACCGACCCGCCCATGATCTCGCTGACGAGCGCGGACAGGTCGGCCTGCGGCGAGACGGGAATGCCCGGCCGCACGCGATAGCTGAACGTCACCTGCGGGGCGCCACCGGCAAGTGTGCGAAGGAACGCGTCGTCGGGCGCGCCGAGCGCCGGGTCCGTCGGTACCACCACCGGGAAGCCGGCCCGGGCCTTCGCGGCATCGAGCGTGACCCGTTCCCCGAACCCGAGCGGATCGACGGGCGCCGGCGACACGGCACCGGGCGACCGTGACGGCGTGGGGCTCGGTGGCGGCACCGGACCCCTGAAGATCTCGACGCCGCGCAGCCGCAGGATGTCCGTTGCCGTCGCGCGCGCATCGGGCGACAACGCGAGGACGGTGACGAGCGCGATGACGGCGAGCGTGACGAGCGCCGGGGCGTAGCCATAGCGCGGCGTCGCGAGCTGCCGCCACCACGGCGTCCGGCGCGGTGTGGCGATGCGCGCGAGCACCCGCGACCGGACGTCGGGTGTCGGCGGGTACAAGACCTGCGCGCCCAGCTCGCTGAGCGCCGCGCCGACCTGATCATCGGTCATCCGCTTGAGATCACGCATCGGCGTACACCTCACGCAGCCGGCCCATCGCGCGCGAGAGGCGCGACTTCACGGTGCCGCGCGCGATGCCGAGCGCGTCGGCCATCTCGGCCTCGGAGAGATCGAAGAAGTAGCGGTATGCGAGCGCGAGGCGATCGCCTTCGCGCAGCCTGCTCATCGCGGCGAGGAGGCCCGAACGGAGATCTGCCGCGACGGCCGCATCCTCGGGCGAGAGGGCCGTCTCACCCGAGGCTCGGTCCGCCGCGGCGGTGAGCTCCACCGTCGGGCGACGGCCTGCCGCCACCTTGCGGTTCTTGGCTTCGTTCGCGACGATGCGGAGGAGCCAGGGACGGAACGGCGCGCCGGCGCGGAAGCGATCGAGGGCGTAATACGCCTTCACGAACGCGTCCTGAACGACGTCCTCCGCATCCGCGGCGCCCGACATGATCACGAACGCGACCCGCGCCGCGACGGCCTGGTAGCGGGTGACCAGCTCTCCGTAGGCGTCCTGGTCACCATGTCGTGCACGCTCCACCAATGCGGATTCGCCCGGCTGCTCCAGTGGTCGGCCCTCCACGGAGATGTCTTCTGCTCCTCTTACAACCCGAGGCCCGTGCCGGTTCCCGAGCGCTCCGCCAGTGCGGCTGCGCGAGCGTCGATGTCCCCCAGGCTGGCCCGGGCGAGCGCATCGACACCGAACGACTCGACAGCGAACGACGCCGCGGCGACCCCGGAGACGAGCGCGTCCCGGTACGCGGCGTCACCGGTGCGACGGCTCCGAGCGAGGCTACCGATGAACGCACCGCCAAGCGCATCGCCGGCCCCGGTCGGGTCGACGGTCCTGGCCGGATGCGCGGGCACGGTGAACGACCCGGCCGGCGTGAACAACGAGGCCCCGCGCGCACCGCGCTTCACAATCACCGCTTGAAGGCCTCGCGCCAACACCGTCGCGGCGCCGGGTGCCAGATCTTCTTCGCCGCTGATGAGTTGAAGCTCGTGTTCGTTCACCGAGAGGACGGCCACGCGGGCCACGATCTTTTCGAGCTCAATGCGGTGTCCGAGGATCCACTCGTCCATCGTGTCCAGCAGCACGACCGCTGGCCGGAGCTGGTCGAGCGCCGCCGCCTGGATCTCGGGATCGGTGTTCGTGAGGAACACGTGGGCGGTCTCCTGTCCGGCGGACGGTACCGCTGGACGCCAGCCGACGACCGCCCCGAGATCCGTGTTGCGCACGACGCTGAGCGCGAAATCGTCGCTGTACGTGCCAAACCAGCGCAACGTGCGACCGTCTCGCCACTCGATGCCGCTGACGTCAACGCCGGCTGCGCGCAGAACGGCGAGGTCGTCCTCGCGGAGGTCCGAGCCGCAGACCGAGACGAGCATCGTGGATACGTGCTTCGATGCGGCGATGCTCGCGTATGCGGCCGATCCGCCGAGGACGCGTGAACGGCTCGCCAGCGGCGTGGCGATATCGTCGTACGCGAGCGGACCGATCACGAGCGCCTGCGGCAGCGGCACGCTCGATACGATGGACTCATGCCCGACCAGCCGCTCCACGACTACGTTTCCAAAGGTTTCGGCACGACCACCGACCTGTACGAACGCGTCCGTCCCGAGTACCCGGTCGAGGCGATCGAGATCCTCGTCCGCGAGCTCGGGATCGGGCCGGGCAAGGTCGTGGTCGATGTCGGTGCGGGTACCGGAAAGCTGACGCGTGCACTCGTCCCGACCGGCGCGACGCTCATTGCGGTCGAGCCGCTCGCCGAGATGCGCGAGAAGCTCGCAGCGAGCGTTCCCCGCGCGGTACCGTTCGCTGGGACCGCGGAGCACATGGCCCTGCGGGACGGCTCAGCCCACGCGATCGTCGCGGCCCAGGCGTTCCACTGGTTCGACGGCGCCAAGGCGCTCACCGAATTCCACCGGGTACTCGCGGCCGGCGGCCGCCTCGCCCTCGTCTGGAACGTGCGCGACCGTCGCACGTCATGGGTCGATGCGTTCGACGCGCTCATTGACGCGGTCGATCCGGACCGGCCCGATCATCAGACCGGCGCATGGCGCACGGCGTTCGAGCGCACGCAGCTGTTCGGACCGCTCGCGCTCCGCGAGGTCGAGTACGCGCAGATGCTGACGCCCGCCGAGATCGTCGATCGGGCGGGCACGGTCTCAAGCATCGCCGCGCTGCCGAAGGCGGAGCGCGCACGTGTTCTGGATGGCTTCCGCGACCTCGCCGCGACGCACCCCGATATTCGCGGTCAGGACCGCGTGACGCTCCCGTACATCACGAAGGTCTACCTGACCGACCGCCGCTAGAGCGCCCCGTCCTTCCGCAGCTTCGCGATCTCGGCCTCGGTGAACCCGGCCTCGCCCAGGATCTCGTCGGTGTGCTCACCGAGGAGCGGAGGGTGCAGCCGGATCGAGGGCGGCGTGCCATCCATGCGGACCGGGATCCCCGGTGCTCGGACCCGTCCCGCGGTCGGGTGGTCCACTTCCGCGACGAGCCCGAGATGCCGGACGGTCGGATCGGCGAAGACCGCGTCGAGGCTGTTGATCGGTCCGACCGGCACGTTCGCCTCACGAAGGCGCCGCACCACATCGACCTTCGCGAGCGCACGGATGCGCTTCTCGAGCAGCGGGATAAGCACGTCCCGGTTGGCGACCCGCTTCCCGTTGTCAGTGAACCGATCGTCCTCCGCGATCTCGTCCAGGTCGATGGCGTGACAGAACCGTTCGAACAGCGAGTTGTTGCCGCAGCAGATGTTCACGAAGCCATCAGCGGCGCGGAACGTCTGGTACGGCACGATCGACGCGTGAACGTTCCCCTCGGGCTTCGGCACCGTGCCGTCGGCGAAGTAGCGCGCGGCCTGCCGCGACAGCAGCGCGACCTGTCCGCCGATCATCGTCGCGTCGATGGTCTGCCCGACCCCGGTGCGCTCGCGCGCATGCAGCGCGGCGACGATCGCGAAGGCGGCGAACATCCCGGCGACCATGTCGGCCTGGGGCACGCCGACCATGACCGGGTCGGCGCCGGCCTCGCCGGTGAGGCTCATGATCCCGCCCATTCCCTGGACGATGAGGTCGTACGCGGCCCACGCGCGCCCCGGGCCGTCCTGGCCGAAACCCGAGATCTGGCAGAAGATCGCGCGCGGATTCAGCGCGTGCACTCGCTCCTTCGGGAAGCCAAGTCGCGCGAACGTTCCTGGGCTGAAATTTTCGACCACGACATCGGATCGCTCGATCAGCCGCTCCAGCGCTCGCTTCCCGTCGGGATGCTTAAGATCGATGGTGATGCTGCGCTTGTTGCGATTGATCGAAAGGTAGTAGGCGGACACACCCTTGATCGACGGCGGCGCCCAGCCGCGGGTCTCGTCGCCGGTCCCGGGCTGCTCGACCTTGATCACCTCGGCACCGTGGTCGGCGAGCATGAGCGTGCAGTACGGGCCGGCCAGCGCGCGGGTGAGATCGAGGACGCGGATACCCGCCAGGGCGCCATCTTCGACACCGCCGCTGATCGCGGGCAGCACCTCGAGGGTGTCGTCTTCCGACACGACCGCGTCGGGCTCGCACTGCTCGCCGTTCACGATGAACGCCGCGGCCTCGACCGCGGGGATGCTCAGACCGCGCACGATCTCGAGCGCGGTCCTTCCCGCTCCCTCGACGCGCAGCTGCTTGACGCCACCGGGACTGAACTGCCGGAGCTCGCCATGGAGCACGACGGTGATCACGGCTCGCAGAGTACCGTTTGAAGGTGGCTGACACGGGCTCGCTGCCGCTCTTCCCCTTGGGCAGCGTGCTCTTTCCGGGGATGCTCCTGCCGCTCCACATCTTCGAGCCGCGCTACCGCTTGATGCTTCAACGCGCGCTCCAGAGCGACAGCCCGTTCGGGATCGTGCTCATCAAGGCTGGCGTCGAGGTCGGCGGCACCGTCGAGCCGCATCACGTCGGCACCACGGCTCGCGTCGTCGGGACGACGCTGCTCCCTGGCGGCCGCTCCTTCATCATCGCGCGCGGCGAGCGCCGCTTCGAGATCGAGCGCATCGATGCCGAGAGCGAGCCGTACCTCGTCGGGAGCGTCCGCTACCTCGACGAGGATGCCGGCACCGGGAGCGACGCCGAGGCGCTCGCAGACCGGGCCGCGGATTCGTATGGCCAGTACCTCACCGGGATCCTTGCGACCTCCGAAGACGCTCATACCCAGCTCCCCCTCGGCGAGCTGCGCGAGGGCAGTCCGGGCGAGGTGTCATATCGCATCGCCGGCGGCCTCGGCATCGATCCCCGTGAGCGACAGCGGCTCCTTGAGACCGAGCGGGCCGACGCGCGGCTCGAGTCGGTGCTCCGGCTGCTCGATCGCGAGAACACGCTCCTGAAGGAGCTGATCGTGCGGCTCCGTGCCCGCGGTGAGGGGCCGACCCTCAACTAGGCGATGCCGTCCGCGTGCACGACCTCGCCGCCCACGACGGTCGCGCTGATCTTGAGCGCCGTCCACTCATTCGGCGACAGCAGCGCGAGATCGCGCTCGACGACCGTCGCGTCGCAGCGCATCCCGACGCCGAGGGTGCCACGCTCGCGCTCCATCCCCATCGCGTAGGCGCCGCCCGAGGTGTAGCCGGCGATCGCCTCCTCCAGGCTCAGTGCCTGATCGGGATGCCAGCGATCCCCGTCGCCTGGTCGCTGACGCGTTACCGCCGCGTGAATGCCGAGCAGCGGGTCGATCGGCTCGACCGGCGCGTCCGATCCGAACGCGAGGCGCGCGCCACGGTCCAGCAGTGTCCGCCACGGGTAGGCTCGCGCGACCCGCTCGCGGCCCCAGTACCTGTCGGCGAGATCACGATCGCTCGTCGCGTGGATCGGTTGCATCGACGCGATGATGTCGAGCGCGCCGAACCGTTCGATATCCTCCGCGCGTAGCAGCTGCACGTGCTCAACGCGCTGCCGGAGATCCGGATGCCGCGCCCGGGTGGGCTCGATCGCGTCCAGCGCGACGCGCACCGCGCGGTCACCGATCGCGTGGATCGCGACGGCGATGCCGCCCTCGGCCGCACGCGCGACGTCCGCGTTCAGGCGCTGCGGGTCGATCGTCAGCAGACCGCGATCGCTCGATCCCTCGTACGGCTCTTCGAGCGCCGCGGTCTGCGAGCCAAGGGCACCATCGGTAAAGATCTTGAGGTGACCCACGCGCAGCCACTCATCACCGAGTCCGGTGCGGAGGCCGAGTGCGAGCGCGTGATCGAGGCTCGCGTGCGGAATACCCATCGCGACCCGGATGCGCAGCTGGTCCAGCTCGCGCCGGCGCTGGAACGCGTCGAACGCCGCACCCTGCTCGAGGTCCTCGATGGCGGTGATGCCGCGCCGATGCGCCTCGCGCTGACCCCGCTCGGCGGCGGCGAACAGCTCGTCGCCGCTCGGCGGTGGGACCACGCGGTCGGCGAGCTGATTGGCGTTCTCCTTGAGGATCCCGGTCGGCATCCCCGACGCGTCGCGATCGACGGCTCCGCCATCGGGCGCCGCCGTCGACCGGTCGATACCCGCGGCACGCAGTGCCGCGGTGTTCAGCCACCGCGCGTGACCGTCTCGGCTGCGCAGCGCGGCCGGGCGACCGGCGGTCGCGCGATCGAGCTCGGCCGCGGTGGGCCAGCGGCCCCAGCGGTTCTTGTCGAAGCGACCGCCAAGGACCCAGGCACCGGCCGGCAGCTGCCGTGCGTAGGCCTCGATGCGTACGAGTGCCGTGTCGATGGACGGCTCGTCGCGCAGGTCGACCTGTCCCATCTGGATCGCCCACCACGTGAAGTGGACGTGGCTGTCGTGCCAGCCCGCGGTCATGAGACCGCCACGAAGATCGACCAACGTCGCGGCGGCGTGCTCGCGCCGAAGGTCGGCCGCGTCGCCGATCGCCACCACCCGCCCATCACGTGACACGAGCGCCTCGGCGCTCACCGTGCCGCCCGCGTGGATGCGTCCGCCGTGAAAGAGGACTTCCATCACGGGGCAATGATGCGGCCGACCCTAGAGCCACGCCCTGACTGCGTCGGGGAGCTCGAGGAGGCTGCGAACCGAAGCGTCCGGCGTCGCGTTGACCGCGGCCTGCGGGGCCGGACCGACGGTCTGGCGGAGCACCGCCCGGAGGCCGACCTGCTGCGCACCCCATACGTCGGCGCCAAGGCGATCACCCACCATGAACGCTTCGTCCGGTCGGACGCCGGCGATCTCGAGGGCACGCTCGAACATCGCCGGGTGCGGCTTGCGCCAGCCGACGCTGTGCGAGCTCGCGACGCCGTCGATCACATCGCCGAACCCGAAGCGCCGCCAGTCCTCACGGACCTCGTCGTCGCCGCGCCAGAGGGTGTTGGTCACGAGCACGACCTTCAGTCCGTTGCGCTTGCACCACCGGAGCGCCTCGGGCGCGCCGACGGTAAGCCGGCAGATCGTGTCGAGCGGCACGCTGCAGAGAGCGCGCACGGTCTCGACGTCGATCTCGGCCATCGCGACGTTCTGACCGCGCAGCCACATGTCGATGATCGCGTTGGTCTCCTGCCGCCAGGGCACATCGTGATCTTCGGGATCGTGGCGCGCATTGAGGAACGCGTCATACCACTCGCGCTCGCCGTACCGGCCGACGAGGGCTTTGCGCTCTGCCGACCGGTAGTCCGGATCCCACCCCTCGACGAGGGTATCGCCGACGTCGAAGAACGCGGCACGGATACCCACCCGGATATCGTATCGACGATGCTCGACTTCGATCAGCTCGCGTTCATCGAGAGATGGCGGCAACGCGCATCGCGCGGGGTCGTCATCGCGCTCGACGGCACCCGCGGCGACATCGTCGTCACGATCCGGAGTGGCGAGCTCGGCGAACGCCTCGACCTGCGGGGCCGCGACGCGACCGGCGCCGTGCGCAAAGGCCGTCTCGCGATCGGGGACCGGGTGACCATGGCCATCGAGTACTCGGCCAAGGACGTCTCGGCAGGTTCGGGCTCGAGCGTGACCGGCGATCTCGTCGCGCCCGGCTCCGTCGTCGAGGGCACCGTGAGCGCGACCGGTGAGATCACGGTCGTCGATTGCGGTGCGGCCCTGCTGGTGAAGGGTGACACCCTTCCGGCGACCGTCGGTGACGTGGTCCGGTTCACCATCGCGGACGAGGGCCGCGCCTACCTGATCCCGACGCGCTAGCTGCCGAGCTTCTTCAGCTCCTCGGCGATCTCTTCTTCATCCGGCACCTCGCGCAACGTGTGCACGTCGATGTACCGGATGATGCCTCCCGCGTCGATGACGATGATCGCGCGTTCAGGACGGCCGATCTCGTCGTTGAACACACCGTAGAGCTGCGAGACGGCGCCGTGGGGCCAGAAGTCGGAGCAGAACGGGTAGCTCGTGATCCCAAGATCCTGCGCCCAGGCCTTCAGGGCGTAGACCGAATCGCACGTGATGCCCACGACCTGGGTCGTCCCCGTCTCGTACCGCTGCTGGAGCGATGCGAGGGCCGGAGCTTCTTGGTTTCAGGTCCCGCTGAACGCGAAGGCCATGAACGCGAGGACCAGGCGCTGGCCGCGGAGCGCTGACAGCGTGATGGTGCGACCGTCGTGCGCGCGGAGCGTGAAGTCCGGAGCAGCGTCGCCGACGCTCAGGGTCGTCGTCTTGGTGGCGACCTTCGTGCGACCCTTGGGGCGCTTCTCTTCCACGTCCCTAAGATAGGCGACGTGCACGCGAGAGGTGTCGAGGGTCGGCGCATCACCGTGTCGCGCCGCGACTTCCTCGCCTACGCCACCGTGTGTCCGTTCTGCGGCGAACAGGTCGGTCCACGATTCGTGACCCGAGAGCACTCCGACGTGCCACCGAACCCCCCGTATGCCGCCTCAGTGAAGTGCCCACGCTGCCGAGAGCAATACGAGGTCGTCTTCACCGAGACCCTCTAGAGACGAAAGGTCGTGAGCGGGACCGGCGATCTGGCGACCAGAACGGTGAGAGGGGCCGGCGGGCGTCTCGTGAGCGCAGGCCGCTCCGTCAGGAAGCCCGCGCGAGCCGTGAGGACCGGGAGCGGCAAGCGAACGAGACGCCCGCCGGCCCCCAGGACCGCTCCGTCCTAGGGCGTGACGGTGACGATCAGGAACACGCCCTCGTCCTCCATCCAAGCAGTGCCATCGATCACCGGGCGCAGATGGATCGAGTAGACCCCCGGAGCGGCCGGCGCCTTGACCTGGAACGTGAACGTGACGTTCTGACCAGGCGCGACCGTCGCTTCGGTCTGGGTCGCGACGCGGTTCTGCAGCGGCCAGTTCACGCCGAGCGCGGCCCAGGTGAGGTCGTCGAGGTTGATGCCCAGACGAGCCTCTTGCCCGAGGACGCCCTTCATCCAGGTGGCCGTGCCCGCGTTGGCAAATGTGATCGTGAGCGGTGCGCTCGTCTGACCCACCCGGAGCGTGGGATACGCGGTCTGCGCCACCCATTTGCTGTGGTAGGTGCCCGCCGACGATGCGATGACCATGAACACGCCGGAGTCCTCCATCCAGGTCACCCCGTCGATCACCGGGCGCAGGGGCAGGAAGTACGTGCCCGCGGTCGCGGGAGCGCGGACCTTGAAGGTGAATGTCCCGGTCTGTCCCGGCGCAACGGTCGCC
The DNA here is from genome assembly GCA_038324015.1 of Candidatus Limnocylindria bacterium. Classification (GTDB taxonomy): domain Bacteria; phylum Chloroflexota; class Limnocylindria; order P2-11E; family P2-11E; genus UBA4735. The sequence continues at coordinate 20,257 of JBBQHN010000004.1, forward strand.
TCGGTCGTTGTCGCGAGGCGGTTGGCCGAGAGCCAGCCATCGTTCATGCCGAGCGCCGCGAACGCCAGCGTGTCGCCGTTGAGGCCGAGGTTCGCCTGCTTGCCGGCGACGCCCTTCTGCCAGGTCGAGGTGCCCGTGTTCGTGAATGTGACGGTGAGCGTTGTGGAGGTGCCGGGCACGAGCGTCGGCCACGCGCTCTCGCTTTGGAACGCGGCGTGATAGCTCAGCGTCGGCGCTGGCGGGACGGCCGTTCCGGAGCCGCCGGCGGTGGTGAAGTCCCACTCATTGGTGACCATCTGACCGTTCACGTTGATGTCGAACCGAGCGTGGTACGTGGTGCCTGCCGCGAGCGGCTTCTGCGGGATGATGACCTGGTAGTCGTACTCGAACTGCTGCGGCGCGTAGTAGATCGGGAGCCGCGAGCCATCCGGCGCGACGACCTCGGCGGCACGCATCGCGACGTTCTGGCCCGCCGAGTACACGACCATGATCGGGTAGCCGACCGGCCCGGTCGTGCCGGCCGGGAGCGGATTCGGCGATTCGTGGCCGCTCCAGCTGGTCGGGATCCCCGGCTGACCAGCCGCGGGCGAACGGACGAAGTCCACCGGTCGCTGACTGAAGTCGTAGACGAAGTCGCCGACGGTCGAGCCACGGCTGCCGGCGGTCGAGTAGCCCCAGCCCGTCGAGACCGAATTCGGATGCAGCATCCCGAGGCGGTGGTACGGCGCGTCCCACAGCTGGTTCACGCCGGCGACGCCGCTCGAGCCGCCGGTCGCGACCTCGCTCACGAACGAGGTCGACCAGCCCTGCGCGCTGACGCGATCGCGCGCCGAGTAACCCGTGTAGTACGGGAGGCCCGCGGTCTCGAAATGCCCCACGTAGCCGTTGGCGGAGCTGTAGTTCGCGTGGCTCTGTGCAGCCGCGTTCACTCGCGCGTCGGCGCTGATCGTTGGCGCCCCCACCGAGGAGCGGTGGTCATTGAGCGTCTGGAGCATGTCGGCCTGCACGGCCGACTGCGCGGTCTGGGTCGCCGTCAATGACAGCGCGTCGGCCAAGCGAGCGTCCAGGCCCATGGTCGACAGCGAGAGGAGGAGCGCGAGGGCAATCAGCGAGAAGGACCGCTGCATCATCACCAGGGCCAACGGCGCTCGAGAGCGCCGTGTTATTGGGTCGTTACCGGGGGAGTACGTACTGACACGCCGAGTACCAGTACCGACTGTCGTGACCTGTCGGCCAGCGCCGCCCGCCCGCGGCGCCGCCGTCACGAGGACAGAGCTACTTCTTCTTCTTCGCGGACTTCTTCGCGGTCTTCTTGGCAGCCTTCTTCTTAGCGGGCATTTTGGTCACCTCCCTTCCTCAGTTAGTGGTCGGCGCGTCCAGCGGTCAGAACAGCCGTCGCTGCCGCCCGGTCATACGACCGGCCTGGCTGGAGCGAGCGAGCCATTCCTCGAATTCGCGACGCGGGATGCGCCAGACCCGACCGACCCGGACCGCAGGAATGCGTTCCGGATCCGCGTCGTCCACTGCGCCGAGGCGGCGCAAGATGGTCGTGGGGTGAACGCGCAGGCGCTTCGCGACCTCGTCGGGCGTGAAGTACTCGGTCTCTTCTCCAACGTCTTCACGCGACGACATGCGCCAACTGCTCCTCCTGCGGGGACCGCTGCTACGAGCATCACCTGCGTGGACGCACTCTACCTGCGCGGCGAGCCAGATTGCAAGTCCCGCCAGGTCCGGCCGAGGAGCTTCAGCGCTCGATCGAGGCGAGCCCGGTTCGCCGGCTGATTGAGCCACCGTGACGCGCCGCTCGGGTGCGGCAGCGGGATCAGGAGCGTTCCGCCGAGCGCGGGGCTGCGCTTGGAGCGGCCGACGACCGCGCTGAGCGGCTCGGGACCCCAGAGGCGCTGGATCGCGAGCGTCCCGACGGCGAGGATCACCTCTGGCCGCACGAGCGCGATCTCCGCTTCGAGCCAGGGTGCGCAGAGCGCGATCTCGGCGGGCGATGGCCGTCGATCACCCGATCCGCTCGCGGCCTTGCCGGGAAAGCACTTGGTGATCGACGTGCGGTATGGCAGGTCCTCCACCGCGATGCCGGCGCGCGCGAGCCAGCGACGAAGCTCCGCGCCGGCGCGGCCGGAGAACGGCACACGCGTCGTGAGCTCGACGATGCCCGGCGCCTGCCCAACGATCATCACGCGATCGCTGAGGTCTCCGGCGATCACCGGCGCGGCTTGCGGCAGCAGGCCCACAACGACGCACTTCCTGCACGCACGGATGCGTGCATGCAAGCGTGCGAGCTGCGCGATCTCGGCGGGTGTGGACCGCGGCGCCACTTCAGGGACGTCGAGCGCCGCTACACTGCGTGCCATCAGCGGCGTGTGGCCTAGTCCGGTTCAAGGCACTAGTCTGGGGGACTAGAGACCCCGGGTTCAAATCCCGGCACGCCGACAGTCAGTAACCTAGGAGGCTACTTCGCCGGAAGGCGAGGCAAGCGTGTTTACGCCTCGAGGTCGGTCGTTACCGTCGTCGGCAAGGCGACGTGGAACGTGGTCCCGTTCCCCACCTCGGCGTCGGCCCAGATACGCCCGTGGTGCCGATCGACGATCTCCTTCGTGATGTACAGGCCGAGACCCATACCCCCGACGTCCCGGGCCAACCGGTCCGGAGAGCGATAGAACAACCCGAACACCCGTGCGAGCTCCTCAGGCCGGATACCGATGCCGTGATCCGTGACGCGGAGCTCGACCTCACCGTCGCCGGCGCGCGCGACCGCAACGTCGATCGTCCCGCCATCCGGCGAGTACTTCATCGCGTTGCCGATCAGGTTGTTCAGGACCTGCTCCAGCTGATCGCGGTCGCCGCGGACGTTGAGCGCGCCATCCGGGTCGTAGGTCAGCTTGAGCTCGTGCTTCGTTGCCATGAGCTGGTGGCGCCGCATGACCTCGGCCACCAGGTCCGGGAGATCGACGTCGGAGACGCGGAGCTCGAGCCGGCCGGACTCGATCCGTGACACGTCCAGCAGCTCGTCCACGAGGCGCGCGAGCTTGCCAGTCTGGCGCTGCACGACCTCGAGCTGCTCAAGCAGTGTCTCTTCTTCCTTCTTCCAGTGATCGGGGGGCGGCTGGCCCGCCGCGAGCCGGCGCTTCACCCGTCGCACCGCGATCTGGACGAAACCGGACATTGCCGTGATCGGCGTCTTCAGTTCGTGCGATGCGATGGACAGGAACTGCGACTTCAGCTTGTCCACCTCCTGCAGCTTTTCGTAGCTGCGCTGCAGCTCCGAACGTGCAGTATCGAGATCCTCCACGCGCTCCTGCAGCGTCTGGGTCGCCTCCGCGATCCGATCCTGCAGGCTCTCGTTGAGCTCGTTGATCGTGCGGTTCGCGGTCTCGAGCTCAACGACGCGCTCTCTGAGCTGCTGGCCCAGCCTGCGGCGCTCGATGCCCCGCGCGACCGTCGCGCGCAGCTCCTCGACGTCCGCGGGCTTGAGCATGTAGTCATACGCGCCTTCACGGAGTGCCTTGACCGCCGACTCTAGCGAGGCGTAGCCGGTGAGGACGATGCCGATCGTGTCCGGTGACTTCCGCCGGGTGGCCGCGAGAACGTCCATCCCATCGAAGTCGTCGAGCCGCAGGTCGGTGAGCACGAGATCGAAGACCTCGTTCCCGATCTGCCGCAGCGCGTCCGGCCCGGTGAGGGCCGTCGCCACGTCGTACCCATCCATCTCGAGGATCGCGGCCATCGTGATGGTCACGCTCTCCTCGTCGTCGACGATCAGCAGCCTAGGAGGCATCGGCCGGCGGACCTCCGATCGGCAGGGTCAGGCTGAACACAGTGCCGCCGCCCGGCCGGTTGCGCACCTGGAGCCGGCCACCGTGGCTCTGCGCGATGCCCAGACTGACCCAGAGACCGAGGCCGGTGCCCTTCTCGCCCTTCGTGGAGAAGAAGGGCTCGAAGATGTGCGCCAGGTACTCGTCCGCGATACCGGGGCCGGTGTCGGCGACCTGCACCTGCACCGCCTCGGCAAGAATGAAGCCGCTCGCGGCGTCGTGGTGCGACTCGGTCGTGACGGTGATGAGGCCACCCGTCGGCATCGCCTCCGCGGCGTTGAGCACGAGGTTGAGGATGACCTGCTTGATCTGGTCTGCCGCCGCCAGGACCTTCGGCAAGGCCGGATCGAGGAACTTCTCGATCCGCACGCTCCGGTCGCGGAGCCGCTTCGCCACGAGCGTCCCGGCTTCGTCGATGAGCGCGTTGAGGTCCGTTGGCGTCAGATCGGCCGCCGGCCGGTAGAACCCCAGCATCTGGCGGAGGATCCGGCTCATCCGCTCGGTCTCCTTCATCGCGATGTTCAGGAACTTGGCATTCGGGTCATCCTCAGGGATGCGCTTCACGAGGAGATAGAGCGCGTTCTGGATCGCCTCGAGCGGGTTGTTGATCTCGTGGGCGATCGCTGCGGCGAGGCGGCCCGTCGCCGCGAGCTTCTCGGATTCGAAGAGGGCCTGCTCCAGCCGGCGGCGCTCGAGCTCGCGGAGGTGTCCGACGTCCTGCATGACCGAGACGGTCGCGATCGTCGCGCCTACCGGGTCGCGGACCTCGCTCATGGTCACCTGCAGTTCGAGCTCCTCGCCGGTGTCGACGTCGGTGAGCCGGAGCTCACCACTGCGGCGTGGCGCCGGGTCGAGGGTGAGAGCCGCGAGGAACGACGTGAACTTCGCGTCGTTCCGCATGGCGACCTCTGCGCGCCGCGACTGCACGAGCGACTCGCGTGGCGGCTTGAAGAGGCGCTCGGCCGCCGCGTTGAAGCTCACGATCCCCTTCGTGTTGTCGACCACGATGATCGGGTTCGGCACGTCGCGGAGCACGAGGTCGAGCCAGTCGCGCTCGACCCGGATCTCCTGGTCGGCGGATCGGAGCCGCGGGCTGTTCGCCGAGAGCTTCTGGGTCACCTGCCGCAGGGCGTCCCAGTGCCCGGGTCAGCGACCAAGACGAGCACGCGTTCATCGCTCATCGGCTTCGGAATGTTAGGGCTGCGGTAGGCCGAGGAACTCGCGCGTGAACGCGTACAGCTTCTCGCGGTCCTCCTTCATGACGGGCCGCAGGCCGTAGTGGTTGATGACCCGGATCTGCGCGCCGAGCCACTCCGTCCAGCATTCCGCGCAGATGCCGGCTTCGATCTGGTCGCCGATCGGGCCAGGGAGAACGCGTCCGGCACCCTCGCGGCTGTTGTGACAACGGCTGCAGGTCACGACCGCCATCAGCGCACCAGCCCGATGCGCCCGAGCGGCGCGTAGCGCAGGACCGGGCTGCCGATGATCGCGGACGACGGGATGGCGCCGAACTCCCGCGAGTCGGTGGAACGCTCGAGCTGATCGCCGACGACCGTCACCGCGTCACCGCTGACCGCCGCGACGCGTTTCACGATGAGGCGCGCCGACTCACGGGGATCGGCGGCGACGACGATCTCGCCCACCCGCGGCCGGCGGCGCAGCTTCCGGACAAGCAGCCAATCGCCCTCCCGGACGGTCGGCTCCATGCTCGGACCGGTCACGGCGACCCTGAACAGCAGGGTCGCCGGTCTCACTTCTTGGTCGCCCAGAAGATGTCCGCGATCTCCTTGACCGCTGCCTGGAGCTCCGTCGCGGCGGCGGCATCGACGTTCTGCTTGTTCTTCGAGCACAGCTTCGCGGCCTTCCAAAAGGTCTCGTGGAGCTTCGGGTACTTCTCAAGATGCTCCGGCTTGAAGTAGTCGGTCCACAGGATGAGGAGCTCCTTCTTGCAGATCTGGGCGTGCTCCTCCTTCACCTGGACCGAGCGCACGAACGTGTTGCGGCTCGCAGTGTCGGTGCCGGCCGCGCCGTTGATCTTCTCGACCATCTTCGCGACGGTGTCCGCGGCGACCTTCGCGGCGGTCGGGTCATAGATGCCACACGGGATGTCGCAGTGAGCGTGCACGGTGACGCGCGGAGCGATGAGCGAACGCAGGTCCATGGTGGTCCTCCCCGGCTGGATGTGTGCGTCGATTATGGGCGCGCTCAGGGGTTCGCGTCGCCAAGGGTGACGTCCATCGTCGTTGCCTTCTCCACGGTCACCGGGCGCCCCTCGACGCTGACGACCTGGCTCGGGAAGGGCGCGAAGAAATCGAAGCTGTACGTACCCGCCGGGATAGCGAGCGAGTACCCGCCGGTCTCGTCGGTGTAGGTTCCGGTCAGGAACCCCTGGGCGTCGGAGACGTTCACCGACGCGCCCTCGAGCGGCACGCCAGTCTGCGACCGGATGACCCCGCTCACCTTGAAGCCGCGCGCCAGCCGCACGTCGATCGTCACGTTCTGCGAGCGGACGGTGACCGCGTTCGCGTCGAGCCAGGTACGCCTGCCGCCGTAGTACTGCGACAGGAGGTCACTCCCGTCGGGCGGCAGGATCTGCACGAGGTAGGTCTCAGGGCGGGTCGTGACGCGGTACGCGCCGGTCTCGTCGGTCGGCCGGCAGATCCGCCCGGTCGGGAACGGCGTGTCCACGCACACGAATGCGTGGTAGACGGGCTGACCGGTCGGATCGAGCACGTGACCGAGCACGCTCGGCCCGGGACCGAGCACCTGGTCGATCGTGCGATCGCGCGAGAGATCGACCGGAGTCGCGCCGACGCCCGTCGGGGCGTCGTCGTACCACTGCATGAGCAGCGGGTCATCGTCGGGCGGGATCATCCAGACCCAGTAGGTGTCGGGCTCACGCAGCGCGACGTAGCGGCCGTGGTCGTCGGTGCGCTCGCAATCCCAGGGCAGCGACTCGCTGAAACGGTGCGTGCACACCTGGGCCTTCTTCACCGGATGTCCATCGACGGCCGTGACCGTGCCGGACAGGGTCACGCCAGGGCGCAGCGTCACGTCGACCGCGGGGGCGTCGGCGGACCGCGCGTCGACGACGTCGGCCTCGCCGCTCGACACGCGTCCGTAGGCCCATTGCGGCAGCAGCTTCAGGCCCGGCGCACCATCGAAGCTCAGCTTGTACAGCCCGGGCGTGACGTCGATCGCGTACGTGCCATCGGCCTTGCTCTTCTCGCAGACCGTCGCGGCGAGTGACAGCGGATTCGCGCAGACCGCACCCTGGGACACCGCCCTGCCGGCGGTGTCCCGGATCGTGCCGCTGATGCGGCGGATCTTCTCGAACTCGAGTCGAACAGAGGTGTCGCCTTGCGTCAGGTCGGCTCCGACGAGCTCGCCTCGTCGGCGCTGGCTCGCGGGCGTTTCGGAGCGGATGAGGTACGCGCCCGGCGCGAGGCCGAACGCCGCGATGCCGTCCGGTCCAGTCGGGGCGCAGACCTGAGCGCCACCGACCGTCGTAGCGCAGACGCGGAGGCCCGCCACCGGACCGTCCGCACCGGCCGCGATGACCCGCAGCTGCCGCGGCACCACTGACGCCGGCGGGACGACGGCCGGGGGCTGCGCCGAGCACGCAACGAGCAGTACGGCCACGGCCGCGAGACATTTCACACCGACGTTACGAATGGCCGTCACTTTCCTGCCTCGCATCGTGAATGAAATACAGAGCGAACGGAAGCGAGGAGACCGAAATGGAGAGCGAACTGATCGCCATCGGGTTGGTGCTCCTGGTCGTCGGCGCGGTCCTCATGGCCGCCGTCAGCGCGACGCCGACCCCACTGGACCTGCATATCGCCGCCGTCCGGGCCGGCTCCGAGGCGCAGGGGCTGGTCAATCAGCTGACCGCGCTTCTCCCCTGGTGATGCGGAGGAGCCGGGACACGTCCGCGAGCGGGCCGGACAGCTCCTCGCCGCGTTCGCGCTCCATGAGACCGCGCATCGCCTGCCGGACGGGCTTTCCCTCGAACAGCACGCGGTAGGTCTCGGCGACGATCGGCATCTCGATGCCCTTCGCCGCCGCGAGCGTGTTGACCGCCTCGGTGGTACCGATGCCCTCGGCCACCTGTCCTCCGAGCCGGGTCTTGATGTCGGCAAGGGGCAGGCCCTGCGCGAGCATCTCCCCGACCGACCGGTTACGCGAATGCGTGCTCGTGCAGGTGGCGATCAGGTCGCCGAAGCCGGCGAGTCCAGCGCAGGTCAGCGGGTTCGCGCCGCTGTCGAACGCATAGCGCGCGATCTCCGCGAGTCCCCTGGTCATGAAGCCGGCCTTGGCGTTGATGCCATACCCCATGCCGTCGATGGCACCCGCGCCGAGCGCCACGATGTTCTTGAGCGCGCCACACAGCTCGACGCCGACGACGTCGTCATTCGTATACACGCGGAACATCGGAGTCCCGATCAGCTCCTGGAACGTCAGAGCGGTCCCCCGCCCGGTCGACGCCACGACCGTTGGCGCCGGCAGGCCGGCCGCGATCTCGCGCGAGATGTTCGGACCAGACAGCACGGCGATGTGGTCCGCCGGCAGGATGTCGCCCCAGACCTCGCTCATGCGTCGCGAGTCGTCCGGGGTCAAGCCTTTCGTTGCGGAACACAGGCGGTGGCCTGGCCGGAGCAGCGGCCGCACACGTTCGCGGAGCGCGCGCACGCCCTGCGCCGGCGCGGCGATCACGATGGCGTCCGTCTCGAGCGCGCGGCCGAGATCGGCGGTGACCTGGACGTTGTCGGGGATCTTCATGCCTGGCAGGTAGCGAGTGTTCTCGCGACGCGCCGCGATCTCCTCGGCGCGGACCGGGTCCCTGGTCCACAGCACGACGGACCGGCCGCCGTCGCGGGCCATGATCGTCGCGAGCGTCGTACCCCAGGATCCCGCCTGGAGGACGGCTACGTCCGCTGCGATGCGCTTTGCCCCAGACGCGGCTCTTGCCCCCGCAGGATCCGGTCGATATTCGCCTTGTGGCGGAACACCACGATGGCACCGGCGATGAGGATGAACGCGAGCACCGCCGGATGGAACTGCAGGTACCCGGTCTCGACGAAGAGCGCGTAGCCGGCGACGGCGCCGGCGACCGCCGACAGCGAGCTCACGCTCACCATGCGTGTGAGCGCAAGCGCGACCATGAACGCCACGACCGCGCCGAGCCACGCCGGCGTCGCGATGAACAGGAGCGCGCCGAACCCCGTCGCGACACCGCGGCCGCCACGGCCCTCAAGGAATGCGGGCCAGCAGTGCCCGGCGACGGCCGCCACTGCGGCGAGCGCGGCAGCGATGCTGCGCTGGTCACCCGGACCCTCCACGAGCACGGTCGCGATCCATACCGCTGCGGCGCCCTTGAGGATGTCGAGCATCCCGACGAGGAGGGCCGCCCCGAGGCCCAGCGTGCGGTACGTATTCGTCGCGCCGGTCGAACCTGATCCGACCTTCCGCAGGTCGACGTTCCGGTACAGGCGACCGACGAGATAACCGCTCGAGACGGAGCCGATGCCGTACCCGATCACCCCCGACGCGAGGATGCGAATGAGATCCATCAGTCGCGCGCCCCGCGGAACTGCAGCCGGACCGGCGTGCCGGCGAACGGGAACTTCTCACGAATCTTGTTCTCGAGATACCGCTGATATGAGAAGTGCACGAGGTCGGGCCGGTCCACGAAGAACACGAAGGTCGGCATGTGAGTGTCGGCCTGGGTGACGTGATGGAACCGGACCTCCTTGCCGCGGACTGTCGGCGCCGGGTGCGACCCGAGTGCCTCGACGAGGATCCGGTGCAGCTCGGACGTTGGCACGTGCGCGTGCCGGCTCTCGACCACCCGCACGGCATCCGCGAGCGCCTCGTCCACGTTGCGCTTGTTCTTCGCGGACACGAAGTGATGCGTCATCCAGGGAGCGAAGTGGAACTCGCGGGCGACGTCCGCCCGAAAGCGTTCGGTCGTGTCCATGCCGCGGTCGACAGCATCCCACTTGTTGATGGCCAGCACCAGCCCGACGCCCGCCTCGAGCGCGTAGCCGGCGTTGTGGACGTCCTGGTCAACGATGCCCTCGACGGCGTCGACGAGCAGGATCGCGACGTCCGCTCGCTCGATCGCCCGGACCGTGCGGAGCAGCGCGTAATGCTCGATCCCCTGCTCGATGCTCCCGCGGCGGCGAATGCCCGCAGTGTCGACCAGCAAGATCCGCTTCCCGTCGCGCTCGATGACCGTGTCCACGGTGTCGCGCGTCGTTCCGGGGATCTCGCTCACGACGGCGCGCGACTCACCGACGATCGCGTTGAGGAAGCTCGACTTCCCGACGTTCGGCCGGCCGATGATCGCGATCTTGGCCTCGAACTGCTCCTCGGATCCCTCGGCGGGCGGGAGGACCTCGACGAGCTTGTCGAGCAGATCTCCGGTGCCGGTCCCTTGCATCGCCGACACCGTGTGGACCTCGCCGAGGCCGAGCGCGTAGAACTCGGCAGCTTGCGCCTCGCCGCGCCACGAGTCGCTCTTGTTCGCGACGATCAGCACCGGCTTGCGGCTGCGGCGAAGCCGATCCGCGACGTCGTGCTCGACCGGCAAAATGCCAGCCTTCGCGTCGACGACGAACATGACGACGTCGGCTTCATCGATGGCGGTCTCGGCTTGCGCACGGACAGCCGCCTCCATCGGGCCGGCCTTCGGATCGGAGAGACCGCCGGTATCGACGAGCGCAAACTCGCGCCCGCGCCAATCCGCGGTCGCATAGATGCGGTCACGGGTAGTGCCGGGAAGATCCTCGACGATCGCGACCCGCTCGCCCACGAGGCGGTTGAAGAGCGTGGACTTGCCGACATTCGGGCGGCCCACGATTGCGACGACTGCGCGCGCCATCTAGCTCGTCAGCGCTTCAGCGCGCTCCTTCACTTCGAGCAGCGTTTCCATCGGCGTGGAGCACCCGCCGATCAGGCCGAGACGATCGATACCCTCGAGCCACTTGGGCTCGAGCTCCGTGGAATGCTCGATGTGGTACGCGGTCTTCCCCTGCATCCGTGCGAGGTTGACGAGCTCGCGCGTGTTCGCCGAGTTCTTGCCGCCGACGACGACGATCATGTCGCTCTCGCCCGCGAGCTCGGTCGCCGCGTTCTGCCGCTTGATCGTGACCGGGCAGACGGTGTTGAAGACCTTCATTTCCTGACTGATCTCGGCAATGTGACCGACCAGCTCCGTGAACGCCCAGGGCGGCTGTGTCGACTGCGACACGACGCCGGCCCGCTTCATCTTGGGGAGCTGCTCCCACTCTTCCTTGGTCTCGACGATCGTGTAGTCGGTGCCGGCGAACCCGACGAGGCCGATGACCTCGGGGTGCTCCGCAGTGCCGAGGATGATCACGCGGTAGCCCTCGTCGGCGAGCTGCTTGGTGAAACGCTGCGCCCGCAGCACGAGGGAGCAGGTCGCATCGATGCACTCGTGGCCGCTTGCGGCGATCTTGGCGCGGAGGGCCGGCGGGACCCCGTGGGCACGGATCACGACGACGCCCGGATCGACGTCGGCAGGGTCCTTGATGACCTTGACGCCCCGAGCGGCGAGACGCTCGCTGATCTTCGGGTTGTGGACGATCTGGCCGAGGTTGAACACCGGGCGGCCGGATTCGGCGGCAGCCTCGGTCAGCTCGACCGCCTTCTTGACCCCGAAACAGAACCCGTTCTCGCGCGCCAGAAGCACTTCCATCGACCCTCAGTGTACGGGCCGAAAGGTCCGTTCGGGCCTATTCCGAGTACTGCCCGCGCATGTCCTGTGGCAGCAACGTCGCGATGCGCCGCATGATCGCGTCAGCGGTCTCTTGGTCGGTCGCGCCCCCGGGCAACGCGAGGTCCGCGACCGTGAAGGGCGCACCGACCGTGACGGTGATGTCGGCGCGCAGCAGCTTCGCCTGGCGGGTCCCGGTGACGCCGACCGGGAGGATCGGGGCGCCCGAGCGCCTCGCGAGGAACGCGATCCCGGGATGTCCGCGGTGCAAGGCGCCGTCGCGGCTGCGGGTGCCCTCGGGAAAGAATCCGAGCGGACTGCCGGCCTTCAGTACCTGCAGCGATGTCGTGAGCGCACGCCGGTCACCCTCGCCACGACGGACCGGGAAGCAGCCCTTCCCGCGCATCAGCCCGCCGACGAAGAAGATATCGAATGCCTCGATCTTCGCCATGAATCGGATACAGGTCCCGAACGACAGCTCGATCACCGGCGGGTCCTTCCAGTCGGTGTGGTTCGCGACCACGATGTAGCCGCCGCGCGTCGGGATGTGCTCGCGGCCGTCGAGCCGCATGTGGTAGAGCAACCGACCGAAGAAGCGGACAGGGGGGAACAGCAGCTGCCACACCCACAGTCGCGACTGCGGCCAGGTCGGGCCACCGAGAACGCGGATCAGGTCCGTTGGGAGATCGCGCCGAGCACGCGCTCGAGCGCGTCCTTCACCGAGAGCCCGTCCGTCTGGACGACGACCGCGTCCTGCGCAGCTTTCAAGGGCGACACTGCTCGTTCGGTGTCGAGCTGATCGCGGCGCAGGATCTCGTGCAGGAGCTCCTGCCGCGGCCGGCGCTCGCCGCGTGACGCGAGCTCTTCCTCGCGGCGGCGCGCGCGCTCGCCCGCCGAAGCGGTGAGGAAGATCTTCTTCTCGGCGTCCGGCAGCACGACCGTGCCGATGTCACGTCCGACCATGACGACGCGGCTCTTGCCGGCGAGCACCCGCTGCTGCTCGACCAGCGTGTCGCGCACGGCCGGAACGCGCGCGACCTGGGACACGATGCGGTCGATGTCCGCGGAGCGGATATCCCACGTCACGTCGCTGCCATCGAGGAGGACCGTGTACACGCGGCCATCCTGCTTGGTCGGCGGGCCGATCGTGATCTTCACGGTCCGCGCGAGCAGGGCGAGCTTCGCCGCGTCATCGGGATCGATCCCATTGCGCAGCGCGGCGAGCGCGACGGTGCGGTACATCGCTCCGGTGTCGAGGAACAGGTACCCGAGGCGCTCGGCGACGAGCGCGCCGATCGTGCTCTTCCCCGCCCCCGCAGGACCGTCGATCGCGACCGTCCGTGGCATAGGCATCAGCGCTGTGTCCTTCGTGCGGCCGGACCGGGCTTCGCCCGGCCCGGCCGAGCCCCATTCGACTGGATATGCACGTTGAGGTCGCGGACCTCGCGCTGGGTGAGCTCGCGCCACTTGCCTGGTGGCAGCGATCCGAGCGCGAGCGGTCCCATGCGAACGCGACGCAGACGCGTGACGCGGAGACCGACGGCCGCGAACATCCGGCGCACCTGCCGCTTCCAGCCGGTACGCAACACGAGCCGAACGCGGCCGCTGCCCACGACCTTGAGGCCGAATAGCTCGCCGACGCCCTCCTCGAGCTGCACCCCCCGGCCCAGCGCCGACAGCTGCGCACTCGTGGGCTCGGGCTCCACATCGACCTCGTACTCGCGCTCGTGTCCGAAGCGCGGATGGAGGACGCGCTCAGCCCAGGCACCGTCGTTCGTCAGCAGGAGCAGGCCTTCGGAGTCCGAGTCGAGGCGCCCGACCGGGTAAAGCCGTTCGCGCGCGCCGACCATCGACACAACGGTCGCTCGACCGCGCTCGTCACGTGCGGTCGACACGACGCCGACCGGTTTGTTCAACATGACGTACCGGCGAGCGACGGCGCTCGCGGCCGCGGAACCGTCCACTTCGATCGGCACGTCCGGACCGAGCCGGTCGCCGACGCGCACCGGCCGCCCGCGGCTCGTGACCCGCCCGGCGGCGATGAGCTCCTCGGCGTGACGCCGCGACGCGACGCCGCGCTCGGCAAGGATCTTGTGCACTTTGGCGGTGCCCTTCGCCGGGGGCGGGACCGGCGCCACGATGCCTTGCGGGCGGACTGCGGGACGTGGCCGCCGCGCGGGCGCGGCCGCGGGGCGTTCGCGCCGCTGCACCGGACGCGCGACAGCGCGTGCAGGTCGGGTGAGACGCCCGCTTTGGGCAGGGTCGGTCGCCGGGCGTCGGGGTGCGCCGAGGCCGCGCGACGGAGACCGCCGGCCGGTCGGGCGCGCCGGACGTTGCAGCGGACGGTCGGGCGAGCGACCTGGTCCGCGGACGGGCCGCGCAATGGCGCCGCCGCGCATGGGTCGGGATGCCAATCCCGCGACCCGAACCGGGCGCGCGGGTGTCGCGCCCGGGCCCCGCACCGGACCTTTGAGCGGGGCCCGGCCGCCGCGGGCAAAGCCCGGCGCGGCCGCACGACGAGGTCTCTCCGGGCTCATTCGGTCGGGACCGGCTCGGGGCTGCGAACGCCCTCGGGTGACAGCACGGTCGGCAGCGCGTCGAGCGACGTGAGGCCGAAGCATTCCAGGAACTCCCACGTCGTCCCGTACTCGAACGGGCTGCCTGGCGCCTCGCGCCGGCCGAGCTCCTCGATGAGCCGTCGCTGCATGAGCGTGTAGATCGTCTGATCGCAGTTCACCCCGCGGATCGATTCGATCTCCGCGCGCGTCACCGGCTGGCGGTACGCGACGACCGACAGCGTCTCGAGCGCGGCACCGGATAGCCGCAGCCGGTCCGCGCCGAGATACGCGGCCACGAACGGTGCCTGCTCCGGCGCGGTCACGATCTGCCAGTCATCGCCCTCGTGCTGGAGGCGCAGGCCGGTCCCCTCGTACCACAGCTCGAGCTCGACGAGCCCTTCGGAGACGGCCTTCGCGCCCGCGCCGATCGTCTTGGCGAGCTCAGAGCGGCTCACCGGCTTCTCGGCAACGAAGAGCACGGCCTCGATGGCTGCGGTGGTGGTCGAGCGCGTCACTCCGGAAGCTCCTCCATGCGCTGCACCTTTCGCTCGATGCGGATCTCGCCGAACAGCTCGTCCTGCGTGATGTCGATGACCAGCCGCCGGTACAGATCCAGCAGCGCGATGAACGTCACGATCGCGTAGCCGAGGGTCGGCCGCTCACCGAGGAGCGTAACGAACGTGACCGAGGGCAGCTCCGCGATCAGCGCCTCGATCTCCGCGGTGCGC
>JBBQHN010000005.1:0-35105 GCA_038324015.1 Candidatus Limnocylindria bacterium
CTTGTCCACAATCGCCGACGCCTGGTTCGACCGCTACCGCTACCCGGAGTGGCTGCGAAGGCACTCGATGGTCGTCGGTCGCATCGCGGCGGATCTTGCGCTGGCGCATGCCGACGCCGGCGCGGATCTCGACCCCGCGTCCGTCGGCCTCGGCGGGTATCTCCACGACATCGGGAAGAGCCCGCTGCTCCGGGGCGATCGCCGCGAACACCACGTGCTCGGCCCGCTCGTGCTCGCGGCCGAGGGACGCGCGGACCTTGCCGAGCTCGCACGGCGGCATCCGGTCTATGCCCCACGCGATCCGGCGACCGCGCCAGGCAGCCTGGCCGAGAAGATCGTCTACTACGCCGACCGGCGTGGCGGGCAGACCGTGGTCACCCTGGTGGAGCGCATCGACGAGCAGCTCGCTCGATTCCCGGCGCACGCTGGCCAGCGCGAGGCCGATCTTTGCGCGGCCAAAGCGATCGAGGACGAGCTGTTCCGCGGCATCGACCTGCGCCCGGAGGACCTTGGATGACGGTGGATCGCGCGCGTCTCGAGCGGCACATCGCGGAGCTCTCGGCCATCGGCGGCTCGGGCACCAGCGTGACGCGGCTTGGTCTCAGCGCTGACGAGCAGCGGGCGCGCGACCTTGTCGGGAGCTGGCTGCGCGCGCGTGGCGCGACCGTACGGCGCGATGCGGCGGCGAACCTCTACGGCAGGCTTGGTGGTAGCGGTCCCGCGATCCTGGTCGGTTCGCATATCGACTCGGTGCCCGAAGGAGGTCGCTTCGATGGCGCGCTCGGTGTCCTCTGCGCGGTCGAGGCGGTCGAGGCGCTCCTGGATGACGGCGTGACGCTCAGGCGGCCGGTCGAGATCGTCGGCTGGTGCGACGAGGAGGGTGCGAGATTCGGCATCGGCCTGTTCGGATCGTGCGCCGCGTTCGGCCGCCTTCCCGGTGGCGCGGCGGCGCGTGCCGACACGAGTGGCGTGACCATCGCTGCCGCGCTACGGGCCCTCGGCGAATCCGGTGATCCGACGACCGCGGCCCGTCCCACGGCGGACTTCGCCGCGTACCTCGAGCTGCACATCGAGCAGGGTCCGCGCCTTTCGACCGCCGGTATCCCGCTCGGCGTCGTCAGCGACATCGTCGGGATCATGCACGCGCGGGTCACCGTCCACGGACGCCAGGACCATGCCGGCGCGACCATCATGACCGCTCGCGCCGACGCGCTGGCCGCCGCGGCCGAGATGCTCCTCGCGGTGGAGTCCGCCGCACGCGTGTTGCCCGACGCGGTCGGGACGGTCGGAGAGATCGTGGTGCGCCCGAACGCCAAGAACGTCGTCCCGGGCGAGTGCATCTTCTCGCTCGACCTGCGCGCGCGCGACGAGCACACCGTCGAGGCGCTGACGCGCGACGTACGCCTGGCGATCCGGCGCATCGGCGATGCGCGCGGCGTGAAGTCGACGATCGACGTGCTGGCCCGTGTACCGGCGGTGCCGCTCGACGCGGGCCTGCGCGATCTGCTCCTCCGCTCGGCGATGCAGGTCGGGGTCACGGCGCCGGAGCTCTTCTCCGGCGCGGGGCACGATGCGGAGAACGCGCAGCTCGCCGGCGTGCCCACCGGGATGCTGTTCGTGCGCTCGACCGGCGGCAGTCACAACCCGAACGAGCTCGCGACGCTCGACGACGCGGTCCAGGGCGCGCAGGCGTTAGCCCTCGCGATCCGGGAGCTCGCTGCCTAAGGCCTGCGTGCGCGCCGGCCCACGTCGCGTTATCTTCGTGCCAGTTCACGTGAACTGGCGGACCGGGGAGGCAAGCAAGCATGGCGCGAGCGGTCCTACATGACGCCCCCGCGACGTATCGCATCGGCGAGGTGGCCGCGAAAGTCGCGCTGACCGAGCGGACCATCCGCTACTACGAGGAGCTCGGGCTGCTCGACTCCGTGACGCGCCTCGAGGGCGGGAAGCGTGTCTACACCGACGACGACGTGCGCCGCCTCAAGTTCATCCGGAAGCTCAAGGTCCTCGGCCTCACGCTGCAGGAGATGCTCGAGCTCGAGGGTATGTTCTCGACGCAGCACAACAACCGCGTCGTGCTCCCGCGGCTCATTGAGCTCCTCGATGCGCACCTCGAGACGGTCGACGCGCGGATCGCCGAGCTCGGCGCTCTGCGCGACGAGATCCGTAGCTACCGCGAGCACGTGGCCCAGCGCCTCGTGCGGGAACCACAGCTGTGAGCGCGGTCATCCTCGGTGCCGCGCGTACGCCGGTCGGCGCGTTCCTCGGCGGGCTCGCGTCCCTCACGGCGCCACAGCTCGGTGCGATCGCGATCCGTTGCGCGGTCGAGCGGAGCGGCGTCGCACCCGACGCGGTCGACGAGGTCTTCATGGGGACCGTGATCCAGGCCGGCGTCGGCCAGGCGCCCGCGCGGCAGGCCTCGCTCGGCGCGGGCCTGCCGCGATCGATCCCCTGCACGACGATCAACAAGGTCTGCGGCTCGGGCCTCAAGGCCGTGATGCTCGCCTCATCGCAGATCCTGTCCGGCGAGTACGGCGTGATCGTCGCGGGCGGCCAGGAGAGCATGTCGAATGCGCCGTATCTCCTGCGCGGTCTGCGAAAAGGGCTGCCGCTCGGCGAGCATGTGATGGAGGACGCGAACCTCGTTGACGGACTCGTCGATGCATACGGCGCCGGTCACATGGGCCTCGGTGCCGAGAAGGCCGCGGCAAAGACCGGACTCACGCGCGAGGACCAGGACCGCTTTGCGCTGCGCTCGTACGAGAAGGCGCTCGCGGCGCAGAAGAGCGGCGCGTTCGACGCCGAGATCGTCGCCGTCGAGGTGAAGGACCGGAAGGGCAACCTGACGCGCATCGAGAAGGACGAGACACCGCGGGAGACGACGCTCGAGGGGCTCGCGGCGCTGAAGCCCGCATTCAAGAGGGACGGGACCGTCACCGCGGGCAACGCGTCGAAGCTCAACGACGGTGCGGCCGCACTCGTCGTCGCATCGGCTGCCCGTGCCGCGGAGCTGGGCACGAAGCCGCTCGCGCGCATCGTCGCGCAGGCGCAGTTCGCGCACGAGCCCGACCTCTTCCTCCTCGCGCCGACCGGCGCGATATCGCGAGTGCTCGACAAGGCCGGCTGGGCAGTGGGCGACGTGGACCTGTTCGAGGTGAACGAGGCCTTCTCCGGCGTCGAGGCCGTCCGTCGTGAGCTCGGCATCGCGGAGGACCGTTTCAACGTGAACGGCGGCGCGGTCGCGCTCGGTCATCCGATCGGCGCATCCGGCGCGCGGCTCCTCGTCACGCTGCTCTACGCGCTGCGCGCGCGCGGCACGCGTCGCGGCGTCGTGTCGCTTTGCCTCGGTGGCGGCGAGGCAGTCGCACTCGCGGTGGAGACGCTGTGACCCAGGTCGGCATCGTCGGTGCCGGCACGATGGGTGCCGGCATCGCGCAGGTCTGCGCGACGGCCGGCCTGCAAGTCGTGATGCTCGACGTCGCGCTCGAGCAGCTAAAGCGCGGCCAGGCGGCCATCGCGTCGTCGCTCGCGCGCCTCGAGCCGAAGGGGAAGCTGCCGCGCCCCGCCGGTGAGATCGCCGGTCGTATCCGGACGAGCACCTCGCTGAGCGATCTCGCGAGGGTCGATATCGTGATCGAGGCCGCGTTCGAGGACGCCGCCGTCAAGACCGACCTGTTCCACAAGCTCGATCTGGCATGCAAGCCCGACGCGATCCTCGCGTCGAACACCTCGAGCATCTCGATCACCAGGCTCGCTGCCGCGACGAAGCGGCCGGACAAGGTCGTCGGCATGCACTTCATGAATCCGGTGCCGGTCATGGGCTACGTCGAGCTCATTCGTGGCCTCCAGACGAGCGACGCGACGATGGACCGGACGAAGGAGCTCGCGACGCAGCTGGGCAAGACCGCGGTGGAGTCGAGCGACACGCCCGGCTTCATCGCGAACCGCGTGCTCATGCCGATGATCAACGAAGCGGTGTTCGCGCTCTCCGAGGGCGTCGGCACCGCGGAGGCGATCGACACGATGATGAAGGGCCTGAACTTTCCGCTGGGACCGCTTGCGCTCGCGGACCTGATCGGCCTCGATGTCTGCCTCGCCATCCTCGAGGTCCTGCAGCGCGACCTCGGCGATCCGAAATACCGTCCCGCGCCGCTTCTCCGTCAGTACGTGAGCGCCGGCTGGCTCGGTCAGAAGAGCGGGCGTGGCTTCTTCGTGTATGCCAAGGCATGAGCGGACCACAGGTGGGGCCGGTGTTCGCGTTCACGACGAAGCACGGGGCGACCGCGGGCTTCTACGCCGATATCGTCGGCCTTGGCCGCGGGACCGACGACGCGAAAGCCAGCTGGCTGAAGGCCGGGAACGCGGACGTCGTGTTCCAGACGCCCGAGGACCGGGACACGCCGGCAGAAGTCCGTCAGCAGCAGGGCTTCGTCGTGTGGTTCGGGGTCGACGACATCCGCGCGGCGTTCGAGCGCGCCCGGAAGGTCGGCGCGGTCGTCGGCGACTTTCTCGGCGATTACTTCTTCGTACGCGACCCCGAAGGCCGCTATGTCGGCATCCACGTGAACGAGGAGCACGCACATGGGCATGACCACGACCAGACCCACTGAGACCGGCGCAGCCTTCGATCTCACGCTCACGGAGGCGCAGACGCTCGTGCGGCGCACGGCGCGCGACTTCGCGACCGAGAAGCTGCTTCCGATCGCCCACGACATCGACGAGCAGGGCAAAGTGCCGCCGGCGATCCTCAAAGAGCTCGCTGCTTTGGGATTTCTCGGTGTGTACGTGCCGGAGGAGCTGGGTGGCGCCGGGCTCGACGCGGTCTCATATGTCCTCGCCTGCGAAGAGATCAACCGTGCCTGCGCCTCGACCGGCGTGATCATGCAGGCCCACAACTCGCTCTGCTGCGGTCCGCTCGTGCATCACGGCACGCCCGCCCAGCAGGAGCGCTGGCTGCGGCCGCTCGCGACCGGCGAGAAGCTCGGTTGCTTCGCGCTCACGGAGCCGGCGTCAGGCTCCGATGCGGCGAGCCTTCAAATGACGGCGAAGCGCGACGGGTCGGGGTGGGTGCTCAACGGGACGAAGAGCTTCATCACGAACGGCGTGACGGCCGGCGTCGTCGTGGTCTTCGCGCAGACTGAGCCGGGCTCCACGCACAAGGGGATCACCGCGTTCGTCGTGGACAAGCCGGCGAAGGGCCTCGGTGTCGGCCGGGTCGAGCAGAAGCTCGGCATCAGGGGCTCGGACACCGCGCAGCTCGTGTTCGAGGACGTCCATGTGGCGGACGACCAGCGCCTGGGCGCCGTTGGTGAGGGCTTCAAGATCGCGCTCGCGACGCTCGATGGCGGCCGTATCGGCATCGCCGCGCAGGCGCTCGGCATCGCCCGCGCCTGCCTGGAGGACTCGCTCGCCTACGCGAAGGAGCGGCAGGCGTTCGGCAAGCCGATCGCCGAGTTCCAGGCGATCCAGTGGATGCTCGCGGATATGGCGACGGAGATCGATGCCGCTCGGCTGCTCATCTGGCGCGCGGCGACGCTCAAGGACCGCGGCGAGCCCTTCGGTGCCGCGGCCGCGATGGCGAAGCTGTTCGCGTCCGACATCGCGATGAAGGCGGCGCGCAACTGCATCCAGATCTTCGGCGGCTACGGCTATCTCAAGGACTACCCCGCGGAGCGCCATTACCGCGATGCGAAGATCACCGAGATCTACGAGGGGACGAGCGAGATCATGAAGATCATCATCGCCGGGGACATGCTGGTCCGATGAACGAGCGAGGAGCAGCTGTGCTGCGACGAGTGAGGACCACCAGCCTTGAGCAGGTCCAGCGAAGCTGGACTTTGGCGTGATCCCGCCCACGAGCGGCGCCGGCCAGATGGTCCTCGCGCTCCTCGCCGCGATCGGATTCGGCGCGGGCCTGTGGCGGCTGATCCACCTGTTCAGGCTGATGCGTATCGGCCGCTCCGATCCCGAGCGCTGGGGACGGCTGCCGCAGCGGATCCGGGACGAGATCGTCCTCTACCTCGGCCAGCGGAAGCTGTTCAAACGTCCGTACTCGATCCGAGGCATCGCCCATGCCCTGATCTTCTGGGGCTTCCTCGTGATCGTCGCGGACTCGGCGGAACTCCTCATCGCCGGCGTCTCCGGTGGCTGGCACCTTCCCGGTGCGACCAGCGGCGTCTTCGTCTGGACGCTCGACGCATTCTCGTTGCTCGTGGTCGTCTCGATCCTGCTCGCCTGGGCGAGGCGGCAGTTCTTTGCGCCGAAGCACATGCACGTCGCCGGAGAGGGCTACGCGATCCTCGCGCTCATCGCAGTGCTCATCGTCGCGCTCTTCGCGATGGAGGCCGGCGGCGTCGCGGCCGGCCGGGTCGAACCGGGCGCCGCCGTTCCGCCGATCGGCGCCGCGCTCGCCCCATTCGTTCCCGCGTCGATCGCGTTTCCGCTCTTCGCGGTGGGATTCTGGAGCCATCTCGTCTCGACGCTCTTCTTCGCGGCGTGGCTGCCGCGCACGAAGCACCTGCACGTGGTCACCAGTCTGCCGAACGTGTTCTTCCGGTCCCCGCGGCCGCGCGGCGCGCTGCGTTTTGTGGACAAGATCGAGGAGCAGGAGACCTTCGGCGCGGCGTCGCTGCGCGACCTCACCTGGAAGCAACACCTTGACGGAGCCACCTGCACCGAGTGCGGCCGCTGCTCCGACAACTGCCCCGCGCTCGCGACGGGCAAGCCGCTCGATCCACAGAAGATCGTCCTCGACCTGCGCGACCTCCTGTTGAAGGAGGGCGACCTGCTGCTCAAGGACCCGGCGGCGAGTGGCACGGCGCCGGCGCACCAGCTCGCCACGAAGCCTGAGGAGCTGTGGTCGTGCACCACGTGTGCCGCCTGCGTCGAGCAGTGCCCGGTCACGATCGAGCACATCGACAAGATCGTGGACCTGCGCCGCTACCTCACGATGCAGGAGGCTGCTGCGCCGCCCGAGGCACAGAAGGCGATGACCAACATCGAGCGGGCCGGGAATCCGTGGGGCGAGGCGGCAAGCGCGCGCGGCGACTGGGCCGAGGGGCTCGGCGTGCCGACGTTCGCGGAGGACCCTGACGCCGAGTACCTCTACTTCGTCGGGTGCGCGGCGTCCTTCGATCGCCGCAACCAGCGCGTCGCGAAGGCCCTCGCGACGATCCTCCAGGCCGCGGGCACGTCGTTCGCGATCCTCGGGACCGAGGAGACCTGCAACGGAGACCCGGCGCGCCGGATGGGGAACGAGTACCTCTGGCAGCTCCAGGCGCAGCAGAACATCGAGACGTTCGCGCGCTACAAGGTGCGCAAGATCATTGCGTCGTGCCCGCACTGCTTCAACACGATCGCGAACGAGTACCCGCAGCTCGGCGGGAACTACGAGGTCGTCCACGCGCTGCAGCTGGTCCAGGATCTCATCGAGCAGCAGAAGATCACGCTCGGTACCGGACCTGCGGAGACCGTCGCCTACCACGATCCCTGCTACCTCGGCCGCCATAACGGCATCTACGAGGATCCGCGCGCCGTGCTCGACGCGATCGACGGTGTTACGCGGATGGAGATCGAGCCGCATCACCGCGAGCGTGGGTTCTGCTGCGGCGCGGGCGGCGGGCGCATGTGGATGGAAGAGAAGGTCGGCCAGCGCGTGAATCACCGGCGCGTGGAGCAGATCCTCGACGCCGGGAACGCCCGTGGCGCGCAACCTGCGAAGGTGGCGTCGGGTTGTCCCTTCTGTCTCATCATGCTCGACGAAGGCGTGGGGGCGAAGGGGATCGCCGAGCAATTGAAGCCAGTGGACGTCCTGGAATTGGTCGCGGCACGCGTACACCATTCACGTGTGTAGAACGGAGCAACCCAGATCGTGAGATTCCTCATTTGCATCAAGCAGGTCCCCGACTCGACCACCCGAGTAAAGGTGGCGGCGAACGGGACGTCCGTCGTGACCGACGGCGTCACCTGGTCGATCTCGCCGTACGACGAGTACGCGGTCGAGCTGGCGCTCGAGCACAAGGACACGGCCCCCGACACGATCGTGAGCATCATCAGCGTCGGCGGACCCCGCACGAAGGACGCGCTGCGGCAGGCGCTTGCCATGGGCTGCGACGACGCGACGCTCATCACCGGTGACGGCGCCGACCAGTTCGGCCCGCTTGGCGTGGCGAACGCGCTGAAGAGCGCCGTCCTGGACCTCAAACCCGATCTCGTCCTGTGCGGCAAGCAGGCGTCCGACGATGACCAGGGCTTCGTCGGCCCCGCGCTCGCGGAGGCATTGGGGTGGCCGCACGTCGCCATGGTCACGAAGATCGCGCCGTCGGCGGACGGCACGGAAATATGGAACGAGACCGAGGGTGGTCACGAGGTCTGGAAGGCGAGCGGCGGAGCCGTCCTCACCGTGCAAAAGAGCGCGAAAGAGCCGCGGTACCCGTCGCTTCCCGGGATCATGAAGGCGAAGAAGAAGGAGATCCCCGAGCGGCCCGTCGCCGGCCTCGAGGATCCGGTCACGCTTGAGATCGTGAAGCTCGAGCCGCCGCCCGCGCGCGGCGGCGGCAAGATCTTCAGGGACGGCGACACCAAGGCGTTCGCAGCGGAGCTCGCGAAGCTCCTCCGCGACGAGGCGAAGGTCCTATGAAGATCTGGGTGATCGCCGAGCGTTCCACGGATGGTCTGCGCCGGGTCTCGAAGGAGCTTGCTGCGAAAGCGGCGACCCTCGGTGACACGACGGTCCTCGAGGTCCAGCCCACTTCGGGCGAGCATGTCTCCGCCGTCGCGGCCGCAACGGGGCTCGCGGAGCGCGCAACGGCCGAGTCACCGGATCTCATCCTCTTCGGCGCGACGCCAACAGGACGCGACGTCGCAGCGCGGCTTGCCGCGAAGCTGAAGCGCGCGTACCTCTCCGAGTGCACCGATCTCGCGATCGAGGGGTCGAGCGTCGACGCGACCCGCGGCATGTACGCGGGCAAGGTCCGCGCGCGCGTACGCGCCGCGCTGCCGGCGGTCGCAAGTGTCCGCCCGAATGCGTTCCCGCTGGCCGATGGCCTGCCGGAGCCAGAGGTCACGGCCGTGGCTGCGGGCGCAGCTGCGGGCCTCGAGTTCGTCCGGTTCGAGCCGACCGCATCGAGCGGCGGCCGGGTCTCGCTCAGTGAGGCGCGCGTCATCGTCTCCGGCGGCCGTGGTCTCAAGGGACCGGAGGCTTGGACCCAGGTCGAGGCGCTCGCCGACGTTCTCGGCGCGGCGCTCGGCGCCTCGCGCGCGGTGACCGACGCGGGCTGGCGGCCGAACGAGGAGCAGGTGGGACAGACCGGCAAGACCGTGACGCCCGATCTATACATCGCGCTCGGGATCTCCGGCGCGATCCAGCACCTCGCGGGGATGACATCGAGCAAGGTCATCGTCGCGGTGAATAAGGACCCCGACGCCGACATCTTCAAGGTCGCCGACTATGGCATCGTCGGTGACGTCTTCGAGTTCCTTCCCGCGTTCACCGAAGCGGTGAAGCACGCGAAAGCCGGGGCGTGATGCATCCCTTTGCCGGCAGCGACGAGCGGGATCTGGCGGACGGCGTCGCCGCGTTCGCGGCCGACTTGCGCGAGCGGATCGGGGCTGCCGAGGAGCAGGGGACCATCCCGCCGGACGTCATCCGGTCGCTCGGCGAGCTCGGTGTCCTCGGGATCAACGTGCCCGAGGCCGCTGGCGGTCTCGGCGCGTCCGCCGTCACGTTCATGCTGGTGCTCGAGGAGCTCGCCGCGGCCTGGCCGTCGCTCGCGGTCGGCGTCGCCGTGAACAGTGGCATCGTCTGCAGCTCCATCGCGCGGCTCGGCACGCCCGAGCAGAAGCGCACTTTTTTCGCGCAGCTCTCTGACGGCCGCGGGCTCGCGTCCTTCTGCCTCACCGAGCCGACCGCGGGCTCGGACGCGGCGTCGCTCAGGTCGACCGCCCGCCGCGACGGCGACGGCTGGGTCATCGACGGCCAGAAGCTCTTCGTCACGAGCGCGCGGTACGCCCCGTTCTTCATCGTCCTCGCCCGGGTCGGCCAGGCCGAGCCCGCGCGGCCGCACGCCGGGATCACCGCGTTCCTCGTTCCCGCAGCGACGCCGGGCGTGATCATCGGGAAGGCCGAGCACAAGCTCGGCCTGCAGGCATCGGACACGAGCGCGGTCACCTTCGAGGGCGCGCGTGTTCCGCTCGACGCGATGCTGGGGGCCGAGGGGAACGGCTTCGGCCAGGTCGCCATGGCCGGGCTCGATGCCGGACGCATCGGGATCGGCGCGCAGGCCGTCGGTATCGCACGCGGCGCGCTCGCCCTGGCACTCGCGTACGCGAAGGAGCGGCGCCAGTTCGGCGCGCCGATCTCGTCGTTCCAGGCGGTCCAGTTCTCCCTCGCGCAGGCCGGTACCGAGATCGAGGCCGCGCGGCTCCTGGTGTTGCGCGCCGCCTGGATGAAGGACCGCGGTCAGCCGTTCACACGCGAGGCCGCGCAGGCGAAGCTCTACGCAAGCGAGGCGGCCAACCGCGCCGCCTATGCGTGCCTGCAGGTGTTCGGTGGCTACGGGTATATGCGCGAGTACGGTATCGAGCGGTACTACCGCGACGCGCGAGCCACGACGATCTATGAGGGGACAAGCGAGGTGCAGCGCATGGTGATCGCGAGGGCCTTGGTGGCGGTAGCAGCATGACCGACAGCGTGCGGCCGGCCGCGCCATCGCCGGCTCTGGCCGAGCCCCAGCCGCGTGGACGGGCGGCGTACGACGCCGCCGTCGCTAAACAGCCGGAGCGCAAGCCGCGCTTCAGCACGCTTTCGGATATCCCGGTCGATCCGCTGTACACGGCCGAGGACCTGCCGGGATTCACACCCGAGCGCGACCTCGGCCTGCCCGGCGAGTTTCCCTACACGCGCGGCGTGTATCCCTCGATGTACCGCGGACGCCTCTGGACGATGCGGCAGTTCGCGGGCTTCGGCTCGGCCGAGGACACGAACGCGCGCTTCCAGTACCTCCGGGCGCACGGGGTGACCGGCCTCTCGACCGCGTTCGACATGCCGACGCTCATGGGCCGCGACG
This sequence comes from Candidatus Limnocylindria bacterium, assembly GCA_038324015.1. Taxonomy (GTDB): domain Bacteria; phylum Chloroflexota; class Limnocylindria; order P2-11E; family P2-11E; genus UBA4735. The sequence continues at coordinate 11,067 of JBBQHN010000005.1, forward strand.
CCGACGACCCGCTGTCGCGCGGCGAGGTGGGGCGCGAGGGCGTCGCGGTGAGCTCCCTCGCCGACATGCGGATCTTGTTCGACAAGATCCCGCTCGATGAGGTCACGACCTCGATGACGATCAACGGTCCGGCGTCGATCGTGTGGGCGATGTACCTCGCCACCGCCGAGGAGCGGGGGATCCCGTTCTCCAAGCTCGGCGGCACGATCCAGAACGACTGCCTCAAGGAGTACATCGCGCAGCGCGAGTGGATCGTGCCGGTGAAGCCGGCGATGGAGCTCGTGGTCGACAGCTTCCGCTATGGCGCCCGCGAGGTGCCGAAGTGGAACACGGTCTCGATCAGTGGCTATCACATCCGCGAGGCCGGATCGACCGCGGTCCAGGAGCTCGCCTTCACGCTGCTCGACGGTCTGGAATACGTGAAGTGGGGCGTCGATGCCGGGCTCGACGTGAACGACTTCGCGCCGCACCTCTCCTTCTTCTTTGACGTGCACAACGACTTCTTCGAGGAGATCGCGAAGTTCCGCGCCGCGCGGCGGATCTGGGCACGCGAGATGGAGCGGCGCTATCACCCGACGAACGAGAAGGCGCTCCTCATGCGCACGCACGCGCAGACCGCCGGTGTGTCCCTCACGGCACAGCAGCCGTACAACAACGTCGTGCGCGTGGCGCTGCAGGCGCTCGCTGCCGTGCTCGGGGGGACGCAGTCGCTGCACACGAACTCGCTGGACGAGACCTACGCGCTGCCGACCGAGGAAGCCGTGACGCTGGCGCTTCGCACGCAGCAGGTCATCGCGCACGAGTCCGGTGTCACCGACACCGTCGACCCGCTCGCCGGCTCGTACTACCTCGAGCACCTCACGAACGAGATGGAGCGCGGCTTCGAGCGCTATCGCGACGAGGTCGATGCGATGGGCGGCATGGTCGCGGCCGTCGAGCGCGGGTACCCGCAGCGGGAGATCATCGAGGCGTCGTTCCATTTCCAGCAGCAGGTCGAGGAGAAGGAAAAGATCATCGTCGGGATCAACAAATACGTGTCCGCTGCCGACGAGGCGAAGGTCCCGACGCTCGCGATCGATCCCGAGGTCGAGCGCAAACAGATCGAACGCACCGACGACGTTCGTGCGACGCGCGACGCCGGCCGGTGGGGCGAGGCGATGGACCGCTTGCGCGCCGCGGCGAAGGCCCACCGCGAGCTGATGCCCGAGTTCCTCGAGTGCGCGCGCGCGATGGCCACGGTCGGCGAGCAGGTCCAGGTCCTGAAGGAGACGTATGGCGAATACCACGACCCCGGGTACTTTTGAATCGGCCTCTTCCAGCTCGGTCGCCCGCATGACGCTCGCTGAGCTGCTGACCGAGGTCGATCAGGGGTGGCGGCGCTTCCGCGAAGCCGTGCGCCACGTCGGGCGCGCGAAGATGGACGAGCAGACCGGCGCGGGCTGGTCGTATCACGATCTCTTCGCGCACATTGCCGGTTGGCAGGATCTGACCGCCCGCCGGCTGCGCGCGTATCGCACGACCGGCACATTCCCCGGACCGGGCGACGCTGCGACGATCGGGACCCCCGACTTCAAGGACGCCGATGAGCTCAACGCGCGGCTCGTCTCCGAGCACCGGCTCGTCGGCGCCGAGGCGCTGGTCGACGAGGTCGACACGACGTTCCGCTCGCTCCGGGCGGAGCTCGCGAAGCTCACCGACGAGCAGGTCCGCGCCGATGATGCCCGGGTGGTCACCGTCGTCGCGGGCAACACCTACGGTCACTATGAGGAGCACGCGAAGGAGCTGGAGCTCGGATGAAGCGACCGATCCGCGTCGTCATGGCGAAGGCCGGCCTGGACGGGCACGACCGCGGCGTCAAGGTGGTGGCCCGGGCCTTGCGTGATGCCGGTATGGAAGTGATCTACACGGGCGTGCACCAGACCCCGGAGCAGGTCGTCGAGACCGCGCTGCAGGAGGACGCCGACGCGATCGGCCTGTCCCTCCTGTCCGGCGCGCACAACTATCTCTTCCCGCGCGTCTTTGAGCTCATGAAAGAGAAGGGCATGGCTGACGTCCTGCTCTTCGGCGGCGGCATCATTCCCGAGGAGGACATCGTCGCCCTGCGCGAGCATGGGGTCGAGCGCATCTTCCAGCCCGGCGCTTCGCTCGAGGAGATCACGGCGTATGTCCGGGAGGCCGTGGCCAGGCGCCGCGGCCAGCCCGCATAGGAAGGAGAGACAGATGGCGAAGAAGGACGACCGGCCGATCGATGTCGGTCTCGCGAAGCTGCACGGCACAGACGAGGCTGCAGCGATCGCGTTCTGGAAAAGGCGGATGGAGTTGGTCGCCGCGATCCCGAACGACATCGCGCGCGTCGGCGCGCTGACGCCCCAGCTCCGCGAGCTGACCCACCTCCCCGATGGAGAGCGCGAGCGGCTCACGAAGGCGCGCGTGGTCGCGTTCGCCGCGCTCGCGCCGGATGTCCGCCAGCGGGTCGGCGAGGCGAGGCGTGCGGCGTGGGACGTCGATCGCGCGGTCATGGAGAAGGACCAGACGATGGTCGAGAAGCTTCTGCCGGGTCTGGACGCGAACGTCCGCGCCGCCTATCCGCCGCGTCCGATCTGATGGACCTTCGCCACCGGGACGACCAGCTCGCGATCCGTGACGCGATCCGCGATTTCGTGCGCGGTCGCATCCAGCCGCACGCGTCGGAATGGAGCGAGGCGGGCGAGTTCCCGATGTCGCTCCTCCCGGACCTCGCGAAGATCGGGCTCACCGGCCTCGCGGTCCCGGCCGAGCTCGGTGGATCGGGTCTCGATGCGCTCACGACCGCGCTCGTCGCCGAAGAGCTCGGTGCCGGCGATGGGTCGGTCGCGCTCACCCTCGCTGCGCACAACTCCCTGTGCATCGGACATCTGCTGACGGCCGCCTCGGCTGAGCAGAAGCAGCGCTGGCTGCCACCACTTGCGCGAGGCGAGCATCTTGGTGCATGGGCGCTCACCGAGCCGAGCGCCGGGTCGGACGCGGTCTCCGCGAAGACCACGGCGAGGCGTGACGGCGACGGGTGGGTGCTGAGCGGCCAGAAGCAGTTCATCACGAACGGTTCGATCGCGAAGTTCGTCGTGGTGATCGCCGCGACCGCCGATCGACGGCTCAGCGCGTTCGGCGTGAGTGCGGACAATCCTGGCCTCCGCGCCGGGAAGCGCGAGAAGAAGATGGGCCTCTGGGCCAGTGATACCGCGCAGCTGATCCTGGAGGACTGCCGAGTCTCCGAGGCCGACCGCATCGGCGAGCTCGGTGCGGCCTTCGGCGACGTGCGCAAGGTTCTCGACCGTGGACGGATCGGGATCGGCGCGCTCGCGATCGGGCTTGGCCGCGCGGCGGTCGACTACGCGACCGCCTACGCGAAGGAGCGCAAGCAGTTCGGCAAGGCACTCGCGGAGTTCCAGATGATCCAGTGGAAGCTCGCCCAGGCACAGACCGAGCTCGACGCCGGCCGGCTGCTCATCCATCGCGCCGCGAGCCTGGCTGACGCCGGAGAGCCGTTCACCCGCGCGGCGTCGATGGGGAAGCTGTACGCGACCGAGGCCGCGAGTCGCGCCGCGAACGCGTCGCTGCAGGTCCTCGGCGGATACGGATATCTGCGCGACCATCCGGTCGAGCGGATCGTGCGCGACGCTCGCCTCATGGAGATCGGGGACGGTACGAGCGAGATCCAACGGATCGTCATCGCGCGAGACCTCGTCCTGACCTCGTGATCGCGTCCGCCGAGTCGTTCCTCGCGCAGGCGCGCGCGGGCGACAAGCGGAGCATCGCCCGGCTCCTGACGATCGTCGAGAACGACGAGCCCGGCAGCGCGGACATCTTGCGCGCCCTCTACCCGGCGACGGGGCGCGCTCGCATCGTCGGCGTGACCGGGCCTCCCGGCGGCGGCAAGAGCACCCTCGTGTCGCGCCTCGCGGCGGAATACAGCAAGACGTACGACCGCATCGCGATCGTCGCCGTCGACCCGTCGAGCCCGTTCACCGGTGGCGCGATCCTCGGTGATCGCATCCGCATGCGCGACCGCTTCCTCGAAGAAGGCGTGTTCATCCGCAGCATGGCGAGCCGCGGGCACGCCGGTGGTCTGTCGCGCGCGACGATGCGCGTCGTCAACGTGCTCGACGCGCTGGGTACGGGCCTCGTCATCGTCGAGACGGTCGGTGTGGGCCAGGAAGACGTCGAGGTCGTCCGCGTCGCGGACACCGTTTGTCTCGTGACCGTGCCGGGCCTCGGCGACGACATCCAAGCCATCAAGGCCGGTGTGCTGGAGATCGCGGACGTGCTCGTGGTGAACAAAGCCGACAAGCCCGGGGCCGATGAGACCGCGCGTGATCTGACGCAGATGCTGAGCCTGGGCAAGGGCCGCACGACCTGGAAGCCACCGATCATCCGGACCAGCGCGCAGGACAACACCGGGATCGACGCGCTCGTCCGAGCGATCGACACGCATATCGAGTGGTCGACCGCGAGCGGCGACCGCGATGCCCGCCGCGCGGCCGCCGCGCGGCAGGAGGTCGAGGCGCTGCTCCGCGACGCGCTCGTGAAGCGGCTCGAGGAACGCGTCGGCCATCAGCGGGTCGCCGCTGCGGTCGCGCGCGTCGCCAAGCGTGAGCTCGATCCGTATCGCGCGGTCGATGAGCTGCTGAGCCAGCAATGAGCGTCGAGCTCACGATCTTTCGTACCGGAGCGGTGAAGCTGGCCCGTGCGGCGTTCGCGCCGTGGCTCGCGGCGCCCGAACGTGACGTCTTCGTCGAGTCGCCGGTGTGGTCGGCGCTCCTCCGGACCCCCGAAGGGTTGATCCTGTTCGACACCGGTCTGCATCCGGTGCACGTCGAGCGGCCCGACGCGACGTTCGGTGCGACGCCAGCGATGCAGATCACGATGACCGCCGCGGACGCGATCGTGCCGCGGCTCGCCGCGCTCGGTGTGCAGCCTGACGACGTCACCGTCGTCGTGAACAGTCATCTCCATTTCGACCACGCCGGCAACAACCGCGCGTTCCCGAAGGCTACGTTCATCGTGCAGGGCGAGCACCTCGCGTATGCGAAGGGCCGCTTGAATTTCCCGGCGGTGTACTGGGACGACCCGGCGCTCACGTACCTGCCGGCCAGCGGCCGGGCGCGGGTGGCGCAGGGAGTCGAGGTCGTGCCGACACCGGGGCATGCACCCGGTCATCAGTCGCTCGTCGTCGACCTCGCGGAGACCGGTCGCGTCGTCCTCTGCGGCGATGCCGCCTTCACCCGGGAGAACCTCGAGCGCGGCGAGATCCCCGGCCAGGATCAGGCGGCGGGCAAGGAGTCACTGGCCCTCATCCGCTCGCTGGTGAAGGATGACCTTGATCGTGCGTTCCCGTCCCACGATGCCGCCAGCTTCGAGCGGTGGCGCCACGGGCCGGAGGTCTACCGCTAGGCGCCACCATCCGCGACCAGGCCCCGGCGCGGCGCTGCTCCTATCCTCGACGCGATGACCACTCCCATCCAACGGCTGGAAGAGCTGCGCGAGCAGGCCGCGCGTGGCGGCGGCGTGGACCGGATCGCGCAGCAGCACGCCAGGGGCAAGCTCACCGCCCGTGAGCGCGTCGATCTGCTCCTGGACGAAGGCTCCTTCGTCGAGCTGGACGCGTTCGTCGCGGCGCGGCCGAGCGAGGACGTCTCAGCGGACGCGCAGGTGCTCGGCGACGGCGTGGTCACCGGCTTCGGTCGCATCGACGGGCGGCTCGTCTACGTGTTCTCGCAGGACTTCACGGTCTTCGGCGGTTCGCTCGCGGAGGCGCATGCCGCGAAGATCGTGAAGGTCATGGACCAGGCGTTGCGCAACGGCGCGCCGATCATCGGGCTCAACGACAGTGGCGGCGCGCGGATCCAGGAAGGTGTCGTCTCGCTCGGTGGCTACGCCGACATCTTTCTGCGCAATGTGCTGTGCAGCGGGGTCATCCCGCAGCTCTCCGCGATCATGGGGCCATGCGCCGGCGGCGCGGTGTACTCGCCGGCGATCACGGACTTCGTGGCGATGGTCCGAGATACCTCGTACATGTTCGTGACCGGGCCGAACGTGGTGAAGGCGGTCACGCACGAGGACGTGACGTTCGACGATCTCGGCGGCGCCGAGACGCACGCCCGGAAGTCCGGCGTCGCGCACTTCGTGGCTGAAGACGAGGTCCGCTGCGTCGCGCTCCTCCGTGAGCTCATCGGGTTTCTGCCGTCGAACAATCTCGATCCGGCGCCGCGCCTCGCGACGGACGACCCGGTCGATCGCCAGGATCTGGAGCTCGACCGGGTCGTCCCCGAGTCAGCGGCCAAACCGTACGACATGAAGGACGTCATCCGGCGGGTCGTCGATGACGCGAAGCTGCTCGAGGTCCACGCCGAGTGGGCGCAGAACATCATTTGCGCGTTCGCACGGCTCGACGGTGCGCCCGTCGGCGTCGTGGCGCAGCAGCCGATCGTCCTCGCCGGCGTGCTTGACATCAACGCATCGATCAAGGCCGCGCGGTTCGTCCGGTTCTGCGACGCGTTCAACATCCCGCTCGTCACGTTCGTCGACGTGCCCGGCTTCCTGCCGGGGACGGCGCAGGAGCACGGCGGCATCATCCGCAACGGCGCGAAGCTGCTCTACGCGTACGCCGAAGCGACGGTCCCGAAGCTCACGGTGATCACGCGGAAGGCCTACGGCGGCGCGTATGACGTCATGTCGAGCAAGCACATCCGGGGGGACTACAACGTCGCCTGGCCCGGCGCGGAGATCGCGGTGATGGGTCCCGAGGGCGCGGTGAACATCCTGCACAAGGATGAGCTCGCAACGGCGAAGGACGCCGACAGGCGACGCGCGGAGCTCACGGCGCAGTACGCCGCGAAGTACGCGAACCCGTACGTCGCGGCGGCGCGCGGCTACCTCGACGACATCATCGAGCCGCACGAGACCCGTCCGCGGCTCATCGCCGCACTTCGCGCGAATGCGGGCAAGCGCGACACCAACCCGAAAAAGAAGCACGGGAACATCCCGCTATAGCGAACGCGGTCATCCGCAAGGTCTTGGTCGCGAACCGCGGCGAGATCGCGCTCCGGGTCATGCGCACCTGCCGGGAGCTGGGGATCGCGACCGTAGCGGTCTACAGCGACATCGACCGGGCCGCCCCACACGTCCGCGCCGCCGACGAGGCGTATCCCATCGGTGCAGCGGCGCCGCGCGAGAGCTACCTGCATGCGGAGCGGATCATCGCCGTCGCGAAGCGATCGGCCTGCGATGCCATTCATCCGGGGTACGGCTTCCTCAGCGAGAACGCGGACTTCGCGGACGCCGTCGCCGCGGCGAACCTCGTGTTCATTGGTCCCCCCGGCCCGGTACAGCGGGCGCTCGGAGAGAAGACCAGCGCCCGCCGCCTTGCCGCGAAAGCCGGTGTGCCCGTCGCCGACGGGACGATGGAGCCGCTGAAGGATGAGCACGCTGCCCGCGCGATCGCGAAACGGATCGGCTACCCGGTGCTGCTCAAGCCCGCGGGTGGCGGCGGCGGCAAGGGCATGCGCATCGTGCGCTCGGAGCCCGAGCTCGCGAGCGCCTGGCGCGGCGCGACCGGCGAGGCGACCACCGCGTTCGGCGCACCGGCCCTCTTGCTGGAGCGGCTCATCGAGCACGCGCGCCACATCGAGGTGCAGCTCTTTGCCGACACCCAGGGCACGGTGGTCTCGCTCGGCGAGCGCGACTGCTCGATCCAGCGCCGTCACCAGAAGCTCATCGAGGAGTCGCCTGGACCGGGCGTCGACGACGCGCTTCGCGCGAAGCTGGTCGCGGCGGCCGTGAAGATCGCGTCCGCGGCGGGCTACCTGAACGCGGGCACCGCCGAGTTCCTCGTCGCGGCGGATGGAAGCTTCTTCTTCCTCGAGATGAACACGCGCTTGCAGGTGGAGCACCCGGTCACCGAGCTCGTTACCGGGCTCGATCTCGTCCGGCTGCAGCTGCGCGTCGCGGCAGGCGAGCCGCTCGGGTTCTCGCAGGACGACGTGCGACGCGACGGCGCGGCCATCGAGCTGCGCATCACCGCGGAGGATCCGTTCGCGGCATTCCTCCCGCAGGGCGGGCGGGTCGACTTCCTGCGCGAACCGAGCGGTCCGGGCATCCGCATGGACTCAGGGCTCGCCGCACCGCTGACCGTGCCGACCGACTACGACCCGCTGCTGGCCAAGCTCATCGCCTGGGGACCCGATCGCGCCACCGCCCTGGCACGGGCGAAACGGGCGGTGCGGGAAATGATCGTGGCGGGTCTGCCCACGTCTCTGCCGTTCCACTCCTTTGTGTTGGGGGAGCCCGACTTCGCTGCCGGCCGCTACGACACGGACTACGTCGCGACGCACTGGACGGGCGAGCGGGCCGCGGAGCTGAGCGAGAGCGCCGCGGTCGCCGCGGCGCTCGCCGGGATCACGCGCCTCAGGTCCGCGGGCCGTCCGGTCGTGACCGACGCAGCGCCATGGGTGCGCTCCGCGCGCCTGGACATGCAGCGATGAGGTATGCCGTCCGGGCCGGCGATCGCGACCTCCAGGTCGAGACCGCGACCGGCGGCCGGTTCCTCGTGGGTGACGCGGTCGTAGCCGCCGACCTCGTAGCGGTCGTGCGTGGCGGGGTCTGGTCGGTCGTCGTCGACGGCCACGCGCACGAGGTCGCGTTCCTCGGCGGGGACCGGGTCTGGGTCGACGGGGACGAGGTCCGGCTCACGATCGTCGACGAGCGGACGCTCGGGGTGGCCGGCGCGGGCGCGCAGGCCGCGAGCGCACGCCAGGAGGTGCGCGCACCGATGGCGGGCCTGCTCAAGCGGGTCCACGTGGCCGAAGGCGCGGCGGTCGCGGCCGGCGACGCGCTCGTCACCCTCGAGGCGATGAAGATGGAGAACGAGCTTCGCGCCGGGATCACGGGTACCGTGTCGCAGGTCGCGGTGATGGAAGGTACGAAGGTGGAGGGCGGCGCGCTCCTGCTCGTGATCCGGTCCGCCGGCGGTCCCCCGGCGAGCGCCCGGTGAGGCGCCCGCGGCTGAGGCGGAGCGTGGCGCTGTTGTCACTGCTGCTGGTCGTGCTGTTGTCGCTTGCCGGCGCATTCGCGTTCCTGGTGTATCGCCCGCTCCCGACGATCGCGGGCGATGGCCGGCTCAGCGGTCTTGACGAGCGCGCCGAGATCGTCCGCGACCACTACGGCGTACCGCACATCTTCGCGACCACGACGCACGACCTCTTCTTCCTCCAGGGATACGCGACCGCTCAGGATCGCCTCTTCCAGCTCGACCTCTTCCGCCGGACCGGCCGCGGCCGTCTCTCGGAGGTGCTCGGAGACGCCGGTCTCGAGACGGACAAGTTCATCCGCACCATCGGGCTCGCGCGTGCCGCCGACCTCGACGCCGCGCTCCTGTCTCCCGATGCGCAGCTTGCGCTCACCGCATACGCGGAAGGCGTGAACAAGCTGATCGAGCAGCAGGGCGACTCGCTGCCCATTGAGTTCCTCCTGCTCGGGTACAAGCCCGAGCCGTGGACGTCGACCGACTCCCTCGTGATCCTCAAGGTCGAGTCGTACGACCTCGCGACGAACTACGCGACCGAGCTCGCTCGCGCGAGCGTTGCGGCCCGGGCCGGACCCGCTGCGCTGCCGACGCTGTTCCCGGACAGCGACCTTCGCCCGCCGGCCGCGGTCGCGGACGGCCTGTGGGACGCGGTGAGCGGCGCGTTCGCGGCACCCGCGGTGTTCCCGGGTGCCGACGGGCTGCGGGCCCTGTTCGGTGACGCGGGCAACGGCCTCGGATCGAACTGCGTCGCCCTCGCGGGCTCGCGCACAGCCACGGGGAAGCCGCTGCTCGAAGGCGATCCGCATCTTTCCGTGCGCAATCCCGCGATCTGGTACGAGGTCGCGCTGCGCGGTCCGGGCTACGACGTCGCCGGCTTCTCGATCCCCGGTCTTCCCGGGATCGGCATCGGTCACAACGCGCGGCTCGCGTGGACCTTCACGGTCGCGTACACCGACGTTGAGGACTTCTTCCTCGAGCAGCCCGACCCCGCGGATCCACGGCGCTTCATGTTCAAGGGAGTCTCCGAGCCGGCGACCGTGCTGCGTGAGCAGATCAGCGTCAAGGGGAAGACCGATCCGGTCGCGTTCGACGTCATCGTGACGCGGCACGGGCCGCTCATGCAGGGCGTCCTCAAGAACCAGATCGCGCCGCTCGCGCTGCGGTGGACCGCGCTCGACGGGGGCCGAACGATGGACGGCCTGCTGGCGATGGCACGCGCGACCGATCTCGCGGCATATCGCGCGGCCGCCGCGGACGTGTCCGGGGCGACGTTGTCAGCGTGTTACGCCGATGTCGACGGCCACATTGCCTACGTGCTCGTCGGCGCCCTGCCCGATCGGCTCAGGGGTGATGGCCGGCTGCCCGTGCCGGGCTGGACCGGCGAGTACGAGTGGCGCGGCACGCTTCCGGCAGCGGCGAATCCGTTCCGGATGGACCCGACCGAGGGCTACATCGTGAACGCGAACGACCGGCCGGTGACCGATCCGTCCGCGCCGGGCTACATCGGCGAATGGGATCCGGGATTCCGCGCGGGCACGATCCTCGCGCGGGTCAAGGACCTCACGGGCGCGACCGTCGAGACGCTACGGGCGATGCAGAACGACTACACCTCGCCGCCGATCGCCGCGTTCCTTGACGCGCTCGTGTCCGGTGCCCCGCGGACCCCGCTCGGGGAGAGCGCGCGGGATGTTGCGCGCCGCTGGGACGGTGCCCTCGCGGTCGATTCAGCCGGCGCGGCGATCTATGGTTCGTGGCTCGTCCACATGGTCGACCGCACGTTCCACGACAAGCTCGGCGACGCCGTGTACCTCGACTACCTCACGAACGGTCGCCCGACGTTCGCGTTGTACAAGCTCCTGCCGCGGACCGCGGATCCGTGGTTCACCGTGCTCGGCGATCCATCGGTGAGCGGCCGCGCTGACCTGAGCGGGATCGCGCTCGACGACGCGGGGCGCGAGCTTGCCGCTCGCTTCGGCGCCGATCCGGCGAAGTGGCGTTGGGGCGCGCTGCACACCGTGACGTTCGCGCACCCGCTCTCACCGGGCCTGCCAGGGTTCGCGCGCGGACTGTTCGACATCGGACCGTACGAGCGGGCGGGCGACGGGTATTCGCTGAACAACGGCGCGTACTCGCTCGCCACGCCGTACACGCTGCGCAGCCATGCCTCACTGCGCATGGTCGTCGACCTGGGCGACGCCGACCTGACCTTCACGGTCCTGCCGACCGGGGAGTCCGGTCAGCCCCTCTCGAAGTACTGGGGCGATCAGACCCCGCTGTGGCTGCGTGGCGAGCTGCATCCGCTGGTCATGACGCGAGATCGCATTGCGGACCAGAACGTGCTGGTGCTGCGACCACGATGACCGATGATCGCGGCATGAGACAGCGTGACTTCAAGACGACGTATGGGACGCCGATGCCGGCCCACGAAACGCCGGATGCGGCGTACGACGCGGCGATCGAGCGTCTCGGCTATCCGGGCGAGCCGCCGTTCACCCGTGGCGTGCAGCCGACGATGTACCGCGGCCGGCCGTGGACGATGCGCCAGTACGCGGGCTTCGGCTCCGCCGAGGAGTCGAACGCTCGCTACCGCTATCTGCTGTCGCAGGGGCAGACGGGGCTGTCGGTCGCCTTCGACCTTCCGACCCAGATGGGCTTCGACGCCGACGATCCCCGTGCCGAGGGCGAGGTGGGGAAGGTCGGCGTATCGATCTGTTCGCTCGAAGACTTCGCGCTCCTGATGCAGGACATCCCGCTCGATCGGGTCACGACGTCCATGACCATCAACGCGACCGCGCCGATCCTCCTCGCGATGTACGTCGCGCTCGCGAAGCGTCAAGGTGTGCCATTGGACACGATCGGCGGTACCACCCAGAACGACATTCTCAAGGAGTACATCGCCCGCGGCACGTACATCTACCCGCCGCGCCCCTCCATGCGTCTGGTCACCGACGTCTTCGCATTCTGTGCCGAGGAGCTTCCGCGGTGGAACACGATCAGCATCTCCGGTTATCACATCCGCGAGGCCGGCGCGGATGCCGTGCAAGAGCTCGCGTTCACGTTCGCGAACGCGATCGCTTACGTGCAGGCGGCCATCGACCGCGGCCTGGCGGTCGACCGTTTTGCCGGCCAGCTGTCGTTCTTCTTCGCTGCGAACGCCACGCTCATCGAAGAGGTCTCGAAGTTCCGCGCGGCTCGCAGGATCTGGGAGCGGATCATGCGCGAGCGTTTCGGCGCGAAGGACCGTGCGTCGCTCGCGCTCCGGTTCCACACCCAGACGATGGGCTCGACCCTGACCGCGCAGCAGCCCCGCAACAACATCGTCCGCACGACCATCGAGGCGCTCGCGGCCGTGCTTGGCGGGACGCAATCACTTCACACGAACGCCTACGACGAGGCGCTCGCGCTCCCGAGCGAGGAATCGGCACGCATCGCGCTCCGCACGCAGCAGCTCATCGCCGAGGAGTCGGGCGTCGCGGACACGATCGACCCGCTCGGCGGCGCGTACCTGGTCGAGAAGCTGACCGCGGACATCGAAGCCCGCGTCCACGACGAGATCGGGCGGATCGACGCGTTGGGCGGCGCCCTCGCGGGCATCGAGCGCGGCTACCAGCAGCAGGCCATCGAGGACTCGGCCTACCGCTACCAGCGCGAGGTCGAGACGGGCGAGCGCGTCGTGGTCGGCGTGAACGCGTTTCAGACGCAAGGTGACGACGTGAAGGTCACGACGCTGCGTGTCGACGAGACCGTCGCGGCGCGCCAACGCGAACGGCTGGCTGCGCTCCGCGAGCGTCGCGATCCCGCGAAGGCCGAGGGGCTGCGTGGCGAGCTGCGCGCGGCCTCCGCTGGGCCCACGAACCTCATGCCGGCGATCATCGCGGCGGTCGAGGGCGACGTGACCCTCGGCGAGATCTGCGCCGACCTCCGCGAGTCGTTCGGCACGTACGCGCCGGCCGACCGCGGATGATCCCGGAGGCGGGTGAGCTGCACCACGTCGCGGTCGTCGTCGCGTCGATCGAGGAGTCGTTGCCCCACTACCGCGACACGCTCGGGCTCCACGCCGGTACCGTCCGCGAGATCGCCGATCAGCGGGTCCGCGTGCTGTTCCTCGATGCCCCGAACGCGAGCATCGAGCTCATCCAGCCGATGGACGACACGTCGGGCGTGGCCCGCTTCCTCGCCGAGCGCGGCAGGCCGACGCTCCATCACCTCTGCTTCGTCGTCGATGACCTCCGCGGCACCCTCGCGAGCCTGACGCGACGTGGGGTCGAGCTCATCGACCACGAGCCGCGGCGCGGCGCCGAGGGCGAGGTCGCGTTCCTCCACCCACGGGCCACCAACGGCGTGCTCGTCGAGCTCATCGATCGCGTGAGCCTCGCGAGACCGCATACTTCGTAGCGTGGGACCGCGGGTCGTCGTCACGCTCTCCAGACCCAACGGGAACGAGCTCCGTGCCCGTTCGCGCGAGCAGTACCTCACAGCGGTCCGTGACGCAGGCTTCGAGGTCATCGCCGTCGATGCGGACGTCACGCCCCCCGACTCCTTCGATGCGCTCTGTCTTGCCGGCGGCGAGGACCTGGAGCCGTCGCGCTATCGCGACCTTCCCGACCCGCTCACCGAGCCCGCCGACGCGAAGCGGGACGCCCTCGAGCTCTCGCTGGTCACGATCGCGCGCGACCGCGACCTTCCGGTGCTCGGCATCTGCCGCGGTCTGCAGGTGCTCAACGTGGCCTACGGCGGATCGCTCGTGCAGCACGTCGCTGGACATCGCGAGCTGAACGGACCGATCGTTGCGCACATCGCGGTCCCGACACCCGGGTCGAAGCTCGCGGATGCCTGCGGCAGCGAGCCGTTCAGCGTCAACGCGCGCCACCACCAGGCGGTCTCGGAACAGACGCTCGGTGCGGGCCTCGTCGTGACGGCGCGGATCGGCGGCCTCGTCGAGGCCTTCGAGGATCCATCGCGCCGGTGGCTCGTCGCGGTCCAGTGGCATCCCGAGCGCACCGCCGATCCCGACATGTCGGCCGCGGGCACGCGCATCTTCCGCGCGTTCGCGGATGCGGCCACGCGGCAGCCCGCCCGGGCGCGGTGACCGCGGAGGCCGCACCGCCGGTCCACCGGCTGACGGTGGACGTCGCGCTCGAAAGGCGTGTTCGCCGGTGGGCCGTCGACCAGCACGAGTCGCGCGCGCAGCTGATCGAGGCGACCCTCGCGTCCGCCGGCGAGCCAGCGCCCGATGCCAGCGAGCCGCCGCTGCGCGTGACCTACGGCGGGGTGCTCCGCGTCGGGGTCCTCGCCGGCGCCGATCCGGAGATCGAGGAGGTGCTCCGGCGCGTCGTCCTCGCGTCGGGCGCCCAGCTCGTGCTCGCGCTCCGATCCAATGACCCGCGCTCGTTCGTTGAGCGTGCCGGCGCGTTGCGCGAAGCGCGCCCGGATCTTGTGCTCGCGCTCGTGACCGATCGTCGCGAAGCGGACGGGCTCGTCGACCTCGTGGAGGCGCTGCGCCTGGGGTGCGCCGAACGATCGCCGGCGCCGCGCGTGGTCGTCGCCGGCGAGTCGCAGTCGACCCTTCGCCTGAAGGCGGCTGCGGCGGGCCTCGCTGTGGAGATCCTTCCGGATCCGCGCCGCACGGACGGCGTCGTTGCGTTCGCGCACCGGGCTCGTGAATTTCGCCGCGGCACCGATCCGAGCGTCGTGTTGCGTGACGAGGCGCTCGAGGAGCTCGCTCGGCTCATCGCGGCGCGCGGCAACGACGCGCTCGTCGTGGACGTGAGCGGCGGCTCGACCTCGCTCGTGCGCGCGAGCGCCGATGGTTCGGTCATCGCGGCACACGTCGCGTCGCTCGGCTTGGGCGTCGCCGCCGATCACACGGTCGGTCGCGCCGGCCTCGACGCCGTGCGTCGGTGGATCCCGTGGGCCATCGACGGACCGACCCTGCTCGAGCGAGTCTTCAATCGCGCGCGCTGGCCCGACGCCGTCGCTGCGGAGGCGAGCGCGCTCGCGCTCGAGATCGCGCTCGCCCACGAGGCGCTGAGCCACGCCCTTGCCGATGCGGGCGCCGCGGGCATCGCCGTGCCGCTGCGCGACGCGCCGCTGACGGTGATGACCGGGGCGGCTGCCGCGTTCACCCGTGCCGCGCATACCGCCCTCGTGGCGATCGACGGGCTCGCGTCACCGAAGCCCACCACGCTGTACCGCGACGCCGATGACGCGCTCGTCGCACTGGGCGCGCTCGCGTCGCGGATCCGCGCAGCGGGCGGCGATCCGGCGGCCACCGTCACCGACGAGGTCGCGCGTCATCTGGTGCCGATCGCGTTCGTCGTGCCGGTCACAGCACCCGGCAGGAAGAGCCGGCTCCTGGTCGCCGGTCGCGAGCACACCGAGGAGTCGCTCGTGAGCGGCGCATTCTTCAGCGTCGCGCATCGCGGCGAAGTCGAGGTCGAGATCACAGGCACGTCGCTCAAAGCGAAGGGCGCGTCCGGCGAGCTCGGCGTGATCGTTGATCTGCGCGGACGCCCGTTGACCCTTCCGCCTCGCGACACGGAACGGATCCCGACACTGGTCCGCTGGTTCGCGGCGCTCGATCTCGCGGTCGCGGGCGCGGTCTGATGGCGTGGCGCTATGGGCGATGGGTCGTCGAGCACGCGCTCCCGCTCGGCGCATCGTCGCGTCCGTCGGTCGGCAGCACCGTGCGCGCGGGCGAAGCCCTCGCGAGCGGCGCGCTCCTCGGCTCGCCGCTGCGGGTCGACGGCGCCCGCAGGCTCGGCGTCGAGGCGGAGGACGTCGATCGCGTCTCGCGGGTGCGCGTCGGAACCAATGTGACGCGCGGCACGGTCCTCGCGCGGACCGGCCGCCGCTTCGCGCGCGCCGTCACCGCGCCGATCGATGGACGGCTCGTGCACCGCTCGCACGAGGGTGACTACTACGTGGCGCCGATCACCGGCACGTGGACCGTGCGCGCGGCGATGGATGGCACGGTCGTCCGCTCCGACGATGCGTCCGTGAGCGTCGAGGGCTCGGCCTGGGGCCTTGGCGGCATCGCGGCGTACGGTCCCGATGCGTTCGGCGAGCTCGCGCTCGGCGTCGACGCGCCGACCGATGAGCTCGCGCCCTCGCGCATCGACGTGCGGATGCACGACAAGATCCTCATCGGCGGAGCACGCATCGCTGCCGAGGCGATCACCCGCGCGCACGCGTGCGCGGTCGCGGGCCTCGTCGCCGGTGCCGCGCCCGCGGGCGGTCTGCGCGTCGTCTATGGGGAAGAGGTGACCGCCTCCGGTGGTGCCACGGTCGAGGACCGGCCCACGGTGTTGTGCCTCCAGGGATTCGGCAACGGGCCGCTCCCGGTCGAGGTGTATCTACCGTTCGTCTCGTTCAGCGGCCACCGGGCCGCGATCCACGTCGCATCCGCGCGGCTCTTCGTATTCGCGCCCGCGACGTCGCTCGAGGAGTCGTTCGACGCGCCCGCACTCGTCCTCTCCGGAGATTTCGGCAGCGTGCGGCCGCTCGAGGGCGAGGCGAGCTTCACCGGCGTCACGCGATTCGCGAGCGACGCGTTCCGCGAGGGCCTCATGACGCAGGACGGCGTCGTCCCTGTCGCGAACGTGCTCCCGTACGACGCGCCGCGGTGAGCAAGAGGCGTGCTGCGAAAAAGAACGTGCGGCACGGCCCGGCTTCGCCGGCCCGGGCCGAGCCCCGCAAGAGGGCCAAGGAGATCGCGCTGCACCAGGAGACGATCGCGCGGATCAAGAAGTGGCGGACCGTCGCCCTGATCCTCGGTCTCGGGCCATTCATCGGGCTGACCGCTTGCGACGTCGGGCTCGCGATCGCGTGCCTGCCGCCCGAGATCTACCTCGGTGCCTGGGCCGCGATCGTCGGGGCGGTCGTGGGCCTTAGCATTCGTCTCGTTCTTGAACGCCGCCGATTCCAACAGCAGACGCCCACCGGCTGATCCCGCCGGCCTCGATCTCGTCAGCCATTCCTCGCTGCACACCGAGCGTCTCGGCGAGCGCCTCGCGGCGCACGCCGAGGCGGGCGATGTCATCGCGTTGTGGGGCGACCTTGGGGCGGGAAAGACCGTGCTCGCGCGCGGTGTCGCGATCGGGCTCGGGCTCGATGACGAGGCCGTGACGAGCCCGACCTTCATCATCCTGCACGAGCACTTCGGCGGCCGCCTTCCGCTCTATCACCTCGACCTCTATCGCCTGGAGCAGGCGCAACTCGGGTCCACCGGGTGGGAGGATGCGCTCGACGCCGGCGGGGTCACGGTCATCGAGTGGCCAGAGCGAGCGGGCGACGAGCTTCCCGCGGATCGTGTCGACGTGCGTCTCGAGCACGTCGCGGAGACGAAGCGCCGCGTGACGGTCGAGTCGACCGGGCCGCGATCGCGCAGGCTCGTCGACGCACTGCGCGCGGACGCGTTCGGCGACAGGCCATGAGCGCGATCCTCGCGCTCGACACCTCCACCGAGTGGGCGTCGGTCGCGGTGTACGACGGCACCGCCGTCCTCGCCGAGGAGACGTGGCACGCCCAGCGGCGCCATGCGGAGGAGTTGTTCCCGACGATCGAGCGGATCCTCTCGCACACTCGCGCGCCGATCTCCTCGATCGACAAAGTGGCGGTCGCGACCGGGCCTGGCTCGTTCACCGGTCTCCGGGTCGCCATCGCAGCGGCGCAGGGGCTCGCGCGCGGCAGCGGCGCGGCGCTCGTCGGCATCTCGACCCTCGACGTGCTCGCGTACCCGCACGCGTCGTCGAAGCTGCGGACCTGCCCGCTGCTGCCAGCCGGGCGAGGAGAGTTCTACGCCGCGCTCTATCAGGAACGGAACCGGAAGTGGGCCCGCCGCTCGCCATTCATCGTCGGGCCGCTCGTGGACATCTGCCGGCAGATCGGCACCCACACGCTCTTCGTCGGCGAGATCGACGCCCTGGCCGAGTCGACCCTGCGCGATCTGCTCGGCCCGCTTGCCCTCTTCGCGGCGCCCGCGTCGCGGATGCGCCGCGCGGGATACCTTGCCGAGCTTGGGTGGAACGAGCTCGCCGAACGGAAGCAGCAGCCGCTCGGGGCGCTCGAGCCGATCTACGTGCGCCAGCCGGCGATGGGCGGCAGCTTCGCCCAGCCGTTCGCGCCCCCGCCGAGCGATGATGTATCTCTCGGCCTTCCGAAACGATCCTCATAAGGAGTTCGTCCCATAGTCAGCATCGCGCCCGTCATCATCGACGATATGACCCTCGACGACATCGACGCCGTGCTGGAGGTCGAGCGGAGCTCGTTCCCCGTGCCCTGGCCGGCGAACGCGTTCCGCCACGAGCTCACCCAGAACCGGAACGCGCGGTATGTCGTCGCGCACGTCGGCGCTCGGACCGTCGGATACGCCGGCCTCTGGCTGATGGTCGATGAGGCGCACATCACGACGTTCGCTGTGCATCCCGATCACCGCCGCCTCCGGATCGGCGAAAAGCTCCTGCAGCGGCTCTTCGAGATCGCCGTGGTCATGAACGCGGAGTGGCTCACGCTCGAAGTGCGCGCGTCGAACCTGCCGGCCCAGAAACTCTATGAGAAGTACGGCTTCCGCCGCGCCGGCGTCCGCCGTCGCTACTACAGCGACAACAACGAGGATGCGCTGATCATGTGGACCGAGCGGCTCAAGGACCGCGTCGTGCGCGACCGGATCGCGACCCTGCGCACGGACCTGGAGCGCTTCGAATGAGGATCCTCGCCATCGAGACGAGCTGCGACGAGACCGGTGTGGCTGTGGTCGAGGACGGTCGTCGCATCCGTTCGAACGTCATCGGCACGCAGCTCGCGCACCAGGCGACGGGAGGCATCATTCCGGAGGTCGCCGCGCGCGAGCACCTTCGCTCGATCGACCCGATCACCGATAAGGCGCTCCGCGACGCGGGCATCGACTTGAAGGAGGTCGACGCCGTCGCGGCGACGGTCGGCCCCGGCCTCGTGGGCTGCCTCCTCGTCGGCGCGAACTACGCGCGCGGGCTCGCGCTCGCCGCGGGACTGCCGTTCATCGGCGTCAACCACCTCGAAGGGCACGTGTACGCGAACTGGCTCTATGCGGGGGCAGGGGCCCCCGACGGGGCAGGGGCCCCGGAGGACGTGCCGGTCGAGCCCGAGCTCCCCGCGGTGGTGCTCGTGGTCAGCGGCGCGCATAGCGACCTCGTCCTCATGGAGGGCCACCGCCGTTTCCGGCTCCTCGGACGAACGATCGATGACGCCGCCGGCGAGGCGTTCGACAAGGTCGCGCGGCTGCTCGGCCTCGGCTTCCCCGGTGGCCCTGAGATCGAGCGCGCCGCGAAGGACGGCAACCCGACCGCGTACCCGCTGCCGAAGGCCTGGCTCGCCGACCGCTACGACTTCTCCTTCTCGGGTCTCAAGACCGCGACGCTGCGGCTCGTGAACTCGCTCAAGGAAAAGGGCGAGTTGCCGGTCGGCGACGTCGCCGCGTCATTCCAGAAGGCCGTCGTCGACGCGCTCGCCGAGAAGACCGCGCGCGCTGCGGCCGAGCACGGCGTCCGGAGCGTGCTGCTCGGCGGCGGGGTGTCAGCCAACGGACCGCTACGTGCGGAGATCCAGCGCCGCATCAGCGTCCCGCTGCGGGTCCCGCCGCCGCGCCTCTGCACCGACAACGGCGCGATGATCGGCGCGGCCGCGTTCTATTCGCTGCGCCATCGTGGCCCCGAGATGCCGGCCGGCGTTCGCTCGAGCCTGCCGCTCGCATGACCGGCGCGAAGCTCGTCGCGGCCCTCGATGAGGCGAAGGACCTCGCGGCGCGCGGCGATCCGAACCCCGAAGCGGTCACCGACCTCGTGCTGCGCATCCTCACGGAGGCCGCCGACACGCCGGCCGTGCTCGATGCGCTGAACGGCGCATCGGAAGGCCGTGCGCTGCTGCGCATCACCGACGGTGCGCGGGCCATCGAGTTCCAGGCCGGCGATGGCAGGCTCTTCGCCGAGATCGCGGAGCCGAAGGGGAAAGGTCCGAAGGTCGACGCGACCGCTGCCACCTGGCTCGGGCTTCTCGGCGGCACGCTCAAGCCGTGGCTCGCCTTCACCCGCGGCCTGGTCGTCGCACGCGCGGGACTCACCGAGCTTCGCTGGCTGCAGCAGACCGCCGAGCGTCTTCAGCGGGGCTACGAAGACGCTCGTCGACTAGGCTCCGAGCCGTGAGAGAGCCGGTCGGCACGCCGCGCCCCGACGACACGAAGGCCGACGACGAGACCACCAAGACCCATCGCGTCGAGACCAAGACGCGCACGCCGGTCGAGGCCAAGCGCGAGGGGCCGACGCTCGATGACGTCAAGAAGGACGAGCGGGTCAAGGTCTACATCCGCTCGGCGAACGCCCAGACCGGCGCCATCGGGTACACCGAGCACGGCGAGCGGCACGCGAGCACGACCGCGGATGGCGCGCGCTTCATCCTCAAGTCACTCGGCCACGAGGCCCGACGCACGGAGATCGGCGCGGTCGCCGCGTATCTCCACGACATCGGCAACGTCATCACGCGCGAGAAGCACGGGCAGACCGGCGCGCTCCTCGCCCAAGGGATCCTCGTCGACATCGGGTTCACTTTCGAGGAGGTCGCGGTGATCATGGGCGCGATCGCGAATCACGAGGAGGCCGAGGGCGGCCTGCCGGTGAGTGCGGTGTCCGCCGCGGTGATCATCGCCGACAAGAGCGACGTGCACCGGTCGCGCGTGCGCAATCCGAAGACAACGACATTCGATATCCACGACCGCGTCAACTACGCGGCGACGAACGCGGAGATCAAGGTCTCGCGCCGCGAGAAGCTCATCACGCTCGACCTCACCATCGACACCGAGGTCGCGCCGCTCATGGAATATTTCGAGATCTTCCTTTCACGCATGATGCTGAGCCGCCGCGCGGCCGAGTTCCTCCACTGCCAGTTCGCGCTGGTGATCAACAACACCCGACTCCTGTAGACGTGCACGTCGCCTTCCTCACCGACGTCGCGCTCCCGTACGTATCCGGCGTCACCATCGCCGTCCGCCGTCAGCGCGACGCCCTTCGTGACTCGGGCTGCACGGTCACGGTGGTCGGCCCGCATGGGGACGTCGATCTGGCCGAGCCTGACGTGCACGTTCTTGGTGCGCCGATGGGTCATCGCCTCGCGCTCTTCGGCCCACGCCTCCCATCAAAGCTCCAGCGCCTGGGGGTCGAGCTGCTGCATGCGCACTCGGTCTTCGGCGCGTCGTGGGCGGCGCTCGCGGCGGCCCGCGCGCTTCGCTTGCCGTTCGTCGTGACGGTGCACACCCGCTTCGACGAGTACACGCACTACGCGGGGGTCGCCGCGCCGCTCGCACACGCGCTCATCGGCCCGTATACCGGCGCGGTCGTCGCCGCGGCCGATCTTGCGATCGTTCCGAACGAGGAGCTCGCCCGCGAGCTTCGCGCCGCTGGCGACGCGAAGGACGTCCGCGTCGTGCCGGCGCCATTCGATCCGGCGCTGCTCGGCGGCGACGCCGCGCGCGGCCGTGCACGTCTGGAGGTCGGTCCCGGTGTCCCGATCCTGCTGTCGGCGTCGCGCCTCGCGGTGGAGAAGCGGATCCTCGATCTGGTCGAGATGCAGGGCGCGATGCACAGCGGCGCTGCCGTCCTGGTGTTCGCGGGCACCGGACCGCTCGAGGCCGACCTCCGTGCCGCGGCCGGGGCCGCGGGCCTCGCCGGGCGCGTTCGCTTCGCCGGCCAGCTCGGGATCAGCGGCCTTGCCGATGCGTTCGCCGCGGCGGACGTCGTCGTGAGCGCGTCGCGCAGTGAGACCCAGGGGCTCGCGCTTTGCGAAGCGGCCGCCGCGGGCCGCCTGGTCGTGGCGCCGGATCGCGGCGGCTACGCCGAGGTGCTTGGTCACGCTGCCGGGGGCCTGTTCCCGTCACGGGCGCCAAGTGCCGGCGAGCTCGCGGCGTGCGTCGACAGCGCGCTCGCCGATCCCGAGCGTGCTCGCCGGATCGCCGCGGAGGCGGCGCGTCGCGCGGCTGCCGCGTGGTCGCCCGCCGCGATCGCAACGGCGCTCACAGCGGCCTACGCCCACGCCGCTCACGTGACAGAATGACCGCGCTTCCCCTGTTGTACGAACACCCATCACGGAGGGCGTCATGTCGAGCGCACGCGACCGGGCGCCGCTCCGCCAACGCGTGGCGACCGCCGCAGGCGGTGTCGTGCTCCGGCAGGGCGAGCATGGCCAGGAGGTCGCGCTCCTCGGACGCGTGAACGACGGCTCGTGGGTCCTGCCGAAGGGAACACCCGGCGCGGGCGAGACGCTCGAGGAGACCGCGCTCCGCGAGGTGCGCGAGGAGACCGGCCTCGACGTCCGGATCCTCCAGCCGCTCGGCGACATGACCTATAGCTTCGCCGCGACGGGCGAGCGCGTGCACAAGATCGTCCACTTCTTCCTGATGGAGCAGACGGGCGGTGACCCGTCGCTGCACGATGAGGAGTACGACGAGGTCCGCTGGGTCAGCGTGCCCGATGCGCGGCGGATGCTCACCTTCGACACGTACCGCGACGTCCTCGATCGCGCGCTCGGCGCGAGCGGAGCCGAGACCGCGTGAGCGACCCGACCGCAGGTGCGCTCAGGCGCACGCCGCTCTACGACGAGCACGTCCGCGCGGGCGGGAAGATGGTCGAGTTCGCCGGCTACCTGATGCCGATCCAGTACCCGACGGGCATCGTCGCGGAGCACCGCGCCGTGCGACAGAACGCGGGACTCTTCGATCTGTCGCACATGGGCGAGTTCTTCTTCCTCGGCGACGGCGCGGGAGCGGCCATCGACCGGCTGGTATCGAGCGACATCGCCGGCCTCGCGGTCGGGCAGGCGCGCTACGGCCTCCTGACCAACGAGCGCGGCACGATCGTCGACGACGTCATCGTCTACCGGCTCGCGGACGACGAGTACCTCATGGTGGTGAACGCGGCGAACATCGCGAAGGATCACGCCCATGTGCAGGCGCACCTCGCCCCGGGCGTGGCGCTCGATGACCGTTCCGCCCAGCTGGCGCTCATCGCCATCCAGGGACCACGCGCAGCCACGATCCTGTCGAGCGTGACCGACCTCGAGATCCGCGAGCAGTCCATCGAGTCGCTCCCGCCCTTCGGCGTCGTCCGTGCGCGTGTCGCCAACTCGCGCGCGATCGTCGCCCGTACGGGCTACACCGGTGAGGACGGGTTCGAAGTCTTCGTCGACAACGACCGGGCAGCCCAGGTGTGGTCGCGCCTGATGGCAGCCGGCGCCTCGACGGGCATCATCCCGATCGGGCTCGGCGCTCGCGACACGCTTCGGCTCGAGTCGCGTTACTCGCTCTACGGGAACGACATCGACGAGACGACCGATCCGATCGAGGCCGGCCTCGGTTGGATCACGAAGCTCGACAAGGAGTTCACCGGGCGCGAGCGGATCGCCGCGATCAAGGAGCAGGGGCCGAAACGGAGGATCGTCGGCCTCGTCGTCGAGGGTGGCGTGGCCCGGCATGGCCACCTGGTCACCAAGGACGGTGCCGTCGTCGGCCAGGTGACGAGCGGGACGTTCGGGCCGACCGTCCAGAAGAACATCGCACTCGCCTACGTCCCGGCTGCGCTCGCGAAGGTCGGCACCGATCTGACCGTCCGCATCCGCGGGAAGGACGTCCCGGCTAAGGTTGTGAAGACCCCTTTCTACAAGCGAGCCACGCAGTGAGCTCGCTTGCCGGAGGCCGGCGTAGCCGGCCGGAGGTACGGGCGGGCCACGGGAGGAGTAGTTAAGTGAGCAGCGTTCCTGATGATCTCAA
Source organism: Candidatus Limnocylindria bacterium (assembly GCA_038324015.1). Taxonomy (GTDB): domain Bacteria; phylum Chloroflexota; class Limnocylindria; order P2-11E; family P2-11E; genus UBA4735. The sequence goes on from JBBQHN010000005.1 coordinate 34,916, forward strand.
GTACTCAAAGGAGCACGAGTGGGTGCGCGTCGATGGCGACGCCGCCACCATCGGCATCACGGCGTTCGCGCAGGAGCAGCTCGGTGACGTCGTGTTCGTCGAGCTCCCCGAAAAGGGCGCGCGCGTCCGCCAGCACTCGTCGCTCGGCGTCGTCGAGTCGGTGAAGGCGGCGAGCGACGTCTACGCGCCG
>JBBQHN010000006.1:0-34801 GCA_038324015.1 Candidatus Limnocylindria bacterium
CTGGGTGAGGATCTTGTGCCGGCCGGTCGCGAGGCGAGCGAGCTTGATGGCGTTCTCGTTGGCCTCGGTGCCGCCCGTCGTGAAGATCGTCCGGGTCAGGTCGCCGGGCGTCACGTCCGCGAGCATGCGCGCGAGGGTCGCCTGTGCCTCCGTCGTGAACGCCGGCGTGACGTAGTTGAGGGTCTCGGCCTGCTCCTGGATCGCGCGGACCACACGGGGATGACCGTGCCCGAGGTTCGAGTTCACCAGCTCGGAGCTGAAATCGAGGATCCGGCGGTCGCCCGAATGGAGCCACACGCCCTCGGCTCCGGTGATGACGAGCGGCGAAATATTTCCCTGCGCCGACCAATTGACGAGGACGTGCTTCTTCGTATCGGCGAGGACCTGGGCGACGTCGGTGCGATCCTTCGTGAGCGCCATCGGAGTCCGCACTATACGCTCGGAGTTGAGTCATGACGTTCTTCGGTCTTCAGCTCCACCCGCAGTACACGACCTGGGACGAGATGCGCGATGCGGCGCTCCTCGCCGAGCAGGCCGGGTGGGACGTCCTCATGACCTGGGACCACTTCGTGCCGCTGATGGGCGACATCACCGGGCCGAACCTCGAAGGCTGGCAGATCCTGCCCGCATTGGCGGCGATCACCACGAAACCGCTCATCGGGATGCTCGTCACCGGAAACACCTACCGCCACCCGGCCGTGCTCGCGAACATGGCGTCGACGCTCGACAACATCAGCCACGGCCGCGCAGTGCTCGGCATCGGCGCGGCGTGGAACGAGCACGAGCACAAGATGTACGGGATCGACTTCGACACACCCGCGATCCGCCTCGCGAAGCTCCGCGAAGCGACGCGCATCAACCGCGTCCTGCTGGACGAGGGCACGATGACGTACCACGGCACGTACTACCAGCTCGAGAACGCGACGCTGGGTACCCGCCCGGTCCAGAAGCGCCTGCCGATCCTCGTGGGCGGCGGCGGTGAGCAGGTGACCTTGAAGATCACCGCGCGCTACGCCGACTGGTGGCACGGGTTCGGCACACCGGACGTGATCAAGCACAAGCTCGACGTCCTCAAGAAGCACTGCGCGGACGTGGGCCGCGACTACAACGACATCGCCCCGACCGGCGGCGGCGGCATCCTCGTCCGCGACGACCTCAACGACGTCGACAAGCGGATGCGAGAGGTGAGCGAACGGAACAAGGTGGAGGCGCCGAACCGGCCCGCGGTCCTCGGGTCACCGGACGAGATCGCGAAGAAGCTCGTCGAGTACCACCGGATCGGTGTAAAAGGCTTCCTGTTCGGGATGTCCCCGCCGTACGACCGCGAGACGATCGAGCGTGTGATGACCGACGTGAAACCGCGTTTCCTGGAGCTCGCCCGCTAGGCAGGTGCGTTCCGGGCCCCGCAGCGGCAGTATGCGGGCGTGGATACCGCGGCGGTCGCCGACTACCTGAGCGAGAGCCCGTTGTTCGCCTGCCTTAGCGCCCAGGACCGACTCGAGCTCGCCGGCAAGATGCGACCGCGGCACTTCGCCCGGGACGAGGTCGTCTTCCATAACGACGATCCCGCGGGTCAAGTCTTCCTCATCACGTCCGGTACGGTGAAGGTCTCGATCCCCGACGATCAGGGCCATGAGGTCGTCGTCGCGCTCGAACGCGGGGGCGACGTGTTCGGCGAGCTCGCGCTATTCGATGACGGACCGCGGTCGGCGACGGTCACCGCCATCACCGAGACGCATACGCTCGCCCTCGCGCGCCAGGACTTCCTCGCGGCGCTCGAGCGGAATCCCGACGCGATGCGCCGGATGCTCGCGCTCCTCGTGAAGACCGTGCGCCGGAGCACCGGTCATGTTGAGGACCTCGTATTCCTCGATCTCCCCGGGCGCGTCGCGAAGTGTCTCCTCGACCTCGCTGAGGCGTCCGGGACCGATCAGATCGACATGACCCAGGAGGATCTCGCGGGGTTCGTGGGCGCCACGCGGGTGTCGGTGAATCGCGTACTCGCCGACCTTGAGAAGCGCGGCGCGATCAAGGTCGGGCGGCGCAACGTCGTCCTGAAGGACCACGCGATCATTCGCGGCGACATTCGCTACTAGACGCGAAAAGCGGCCCCTTCGAGAGGAGCCGCTTTCCGCGGACGTGGAGGGTGCGCTTGGTCCTACGAGTTGATGCCGTGGGTCCCGGTGTCGCCGATCGCGTCGCCATGGCTGTCCTGCAGCTCGCGCTGCACGTCGGCCGAGTCGCTCGGGATGAACGCGCTGCTCGTGTCGACGAAGCCGGGGTCGTGCTGAACATCGCTCGCCGGAAGGCTGAGGTCGGCGTTCGCGGCGTCCATGTGGGTCGAAAGCGGCGCGTTGTCCGGGTCGTTGATCGCGCGGTAGCTGTCCTGCGTGCCGGAGCTCACCGTCTCGCGGGTCCCGCCGGTGTTGTCGGGGTCGTTGATCGCGCGGTAGCTGTCCTGCGTGCCGGAGCTCACCGTTTCGCGGGTCCCGCCGGTGTTGTCCGGGTCGTTGATCGCGCGGTAGCTGTCCTGCTGACCGGTGGACATCGCCGAGCGGGTGCCGGCCGTCGTCGGGTCGGCGACGGTCTCGCGTGTTCCGCCGGTGTTGTCGGGGTCATTGACCGCGCGGTAGCTGTCCTGCTGACCGGTGGACATCGCCGAGCGGGTGCCGGAGGTCGGGTCACCGACGATGCCCTCGCGGGTTCCGGAGGTGTTGTCGCCGACGAGCGCGTTGGAGGTGCTGCCGGAGACGTCGCCGCTCATCGCGGCACGGGTCGCCTGGGTGCCCGCGCCACCGAGGGTGAACGCCTTGCTCATCCGCTGGTCGACGCCGAGTGACATGAGCTTGCTCGAGTCGCCGCTACGGACCGCCGCGATCTCGTCCGGCGAGAGGTTGAAGCCGCGGAGCGCCGCGGCCGGGTCCGACTGAAGCTGGCGACGGAAGGCCCCGTCGCTGATCGCCCGCTGGATCACCGCTCCCAAATTCTTGCTTGCCATCGCCTTGCTCCTTTTCTCCGCTGTTGGTGTTGGGGTGAGCCTGCGCCCCCTGGCCGCGCCGCTCGATATAGGACGGCACGCCCGCTACGTGCTCTGGACGACGTTCCCGCCTCGGCCCTCCCTATTCCAGCTCGGGCATGTCGACCGGCTCGCTCCGTGGCCGGCACACGCCGCAGTGGACCGCGTCCTCCACGACGAGGGCCCGGAGACCCTGGTGCCGGGTGCCGCGATACACGTCGAGGACGAAGGGGTGGCTGCGCGCGTGCTCCCGGCAGGCGCCCCGGCCACAGAACCGGCACGCCGCGAGCGCCGGACGCTCACAGGTCCAACAGTCCATCTACGCTCCCCCCACGGCCCCGCCCAGGCCGGCCCCGACATAATGGCCCGTCCTGCGGCGGAATTCACCCATGGTTTCGCCTGACGCAGTCACCAGGGCCGCGAAGTCCGACCGCCCGAGGACCCCGACGATCAAGGTGCTCCTGGCCGTGACGGTCGCGGTCCGTGGCGTGCCGAAGATCAGCGCGAGCTCCCCGAAACCGTCTCCCGGGCCAAGGGTGCGGACGGGCCGCCCGTCGGGGAGCGTCACCTCGGCGATGCCCTCCCGGATGAGGTAGTAGCCACCGCCGCTCTCGCCCGCCTGCACGACGACGTCGCCCGCCTCGTACCGGCGGGCCTGCAGCCGCGCGGCGATCGCGTCGAGCTCCCGGCCCTCGAGGTCCTTGAAGAACGGGAGCGCCGCGAGCGCCGTCCGCTGGCCGATATCCGCCCGGACCCGGGCGGCGATCTCATACCGGTCGCGGATCCACCGCTGGAAATGGGCTCGGTCGAGAGACCAGAGCTCACAGTCGTCAAGGGCCTGCACCGTCGCCGTGCGTGGCGTCCCGTCGAGCAACGCCAGCTCGCCGAAGCCTTCGCCCGGACCCATCGTGCCCAGGACCGTCCCGTCCACCGCGACCGCCCGCAGCTGCCCCGACCGCACAAGGTAGAAGCGGTCCGCGGTGCTGCCCGCGGTGATGACCGTCCGACCTGCGTCGGCATGCTCGACCACGAGCTGCGACGCGAGCGCGGCGAGCGCCGGCGCGGGCAGGCCAGTGAGGAACCGCACGCGCGCGAGCATCTCGATGCGGGCTCGCTGCTCGCGCGCGGTCGCGGCCCGGCCGCGTGCGGACGCGAGCGCGAGCGTCGTGCGCACCGTGCCGGTCACGCGCGCGACCACCGCGACCGCGAGCGGCCCGACGAACACGAGGATCAGGAGTGCCAGGACCAGCACCCCGACCGGTCCGATCGCGAGCAGCTCGCGTGAGGCGACCGAGACCCGCGAACGCCACAACAGGATCGAGAGCCCCAAGGTCACCAGGGAAGTGACGATCGCGGCGACACCGAAGATGGCGAGACCGATCTCGGCGCGGGTCCAGCGCGCCCGCGCGCGGAGCTTGCGGAACGCGGCCCCCCGCACGAAGCCGAGCGCACGCTGGCGCAGGAATGGCGCGTCGAGCACGTCGCTCAGCACGTGGTAGCCGTCGAGCTCGAGGATCGGCAGAAGGTTGAAGATGAACTGGAATACGAACAGGCTCGCGGCCTTGAACGCGAGGCCGCCGACGAGCGTGTCGGGCTGATCCGCCGCCACCAACGCGCACGCCGACGCGACCGTGAGGCCGGCGAACGGACCGGCGAGCGACACGACGATTCGCTGCGCGCGGGAGCCGAGCGCCATGTCCGTCGAGTCGACGTAGAAGCACGGGACCAGGTAGTACATCGCGAACCCGAAGCGGCGAACGTGCCGGCCGAAATGCCGGATCGCGAGCGCGTGACCGGCCTCGTGGACGGAGATCGAGAGGACCTGGAGCACGGTGAGGGCGAGGATGCCGAGCACGTACGAACCGTCGATCGTCACGAGCTGGTGCTGCGGTGACCGGACCTCGCCGAACCAGACCCACAGGCCGTAGAGCCCGAAGGCGAGGAGCGCCGCGGCGCCCAGGCGCGTGAACGCGAGCCGGCCCCCGAAGCGATAGACGCGGTCAACGAATCCGTCGGCGTTCGACCAGCGCGCGATGTCCCACGTGACCAGGCGGCGGAGGAACAGCGACGCGCGTGCGATCGGGGTGCGCATCGCACGGCGGGCAAAGAGCTTCTCGTAGACGAGCGGCGGCTCCTCGCCGAAGAACCCGTTCACCCGGAGGTCCGCGGTGAGCCGGGCCAGGCGATCCAGCGCGAAGCCACCGCCCTGTTCGAGGTGGGCCATCAGGATGTCCTGGATCGACCGCCGTCCGTCCATGAGCAGGTAGAGCCGTAGGTCGGGCGGGTCGAGCCGGAGGTACCGCCCGGCACCATGGTCGCCGCGCCGGTTCTTGAGCACCGTGTACGGCGTGCCGTCGCGGCGCTTGAGGTCGGCGCGCTCGATCTCGGGCACCGGGGTCGGTACGAACGACGCGTAGTCCAGACGATCGCGAAGGATCTGCCAGATGTCCAAGTGCCCTCCCGCTTGCCGAGAGCGTACGGGGAGGCCCGATACTTCGCCCATCGTGAGGAAGGCCGCGAAGAAGACGGTCAGGAAGGTCGCCGCGAGAAAGGCCGTCCCCGTCAGGAAAGCCGCACCGAAGCGGGCAGCAGAGCCCGGCGCTGATCTGCGCAAACAGCTCGACGCCGTGAGCGCCGTCATGCGAGCACTCGCGGATCCCGCGGTAGGGATCGATGCCGTTGGGGACATGGTCGTGAGGGCCGTGGTGGGCCTGGCCGGTGGCGAGAACGGCGCATTCTTCCGGCGCGAGGGCGACGAATACGTGTTGGCCGCGACGCACGGGCAGACTCCAGGCACGATCGGCATGCGGCTCGTTCCGGACGCCGGCTCGATCTGGGGACGTGCCGTGCTGAGTGGACGCCGATTTCACTACGCGGACACGATCCTCGCCGAGCCGAAGCTACATGACCCCGAACGGCGCAGGACGCGGCTCGCGGTGCCGGTCCGTCACGGAGGCGAGACGATCGGGGTGGTCCTGAGCTCGCGCAACGATCCCGGTGGCTTCGAGCCGGGAACGATCGCGCTCGTCGAGACATTCGCCGATCAGCTCGCCGTCGCGATGGAGAACGCGCGGCTCCTGACCGAGACGAAGACCTCCCTCACCCAGCAGACCGCGACTGCCGACGTGCTCCGAGCCATCAGCCGTTCGGCATTCGACTTGAACACGATCCTTCGCACCCTCGCGGTCCGCGCAGCGGAGGTCTGCGGCGCCGACAACGCGACGCTGAGCCGGATCGACGGCGGGATGCGCAGCAATGTCGCCAGCTCGACCGAGGTGCAGCTCGATCCGACGCCTGCGCCCATCTCTCCGGGGAGCGGACTCGGTCGAATGGTGAAGGCGAAACGCTCGATCCAGATCCCCGACATTCGCGAGGACAGTTTCTACGAGGCACAGCGGGCCAAGGACCTGGCCGCGGTCCCGAAGGAGATGAGGAAGACCCGAACGATCCTCGTCGTTCCGCTCCGCCGCGACCAGCTGGTGATCGGTGCGTTCCTGTTGCGCCGCGATCGCGTCCGTACATTCACTGACGGCGAGATCGCGCTCGTCGAGACCTTCGCCGACCAGGCCGTCATCGCGATCGAGAACGTGCGGCTCTTCAACGAGACGAAGGAGGCGCTCGAACGGCAGACCGCCACGAGCGAGATCCTTAAGGTCATCGCCGCCTCGCCGAGCGACATCGCACCGGTGCTGGACGCGATCGCCGAGAGCGCGGGGCGGTTCTGCGCCGCCGAGAACGCCACGGTCATCATCCGGGAAGACGATGGCTTGCTCCATCCACGCGCGACTGTCGGCCCGCTTTCAACGAATGTGCCGCCCTGGGCCATCGACCGCACAACGGTCACCGGTCGGTCGATGATCGAAGCCCGGACGATCCAGGTCGATGATCTGCAGACCGCCGCCGCCGAATACCCCGGGGGCAGCGCTCAGGCCGTTGCGGCGGGGTACCACACGACGATGGCAGCGCCGCTGATCCGCAATGGCCGCGGCATCGGCGCGCTCCTCCTTCGTCGCGCGGACGTGAGGCCGTTCAGTGACAAGCAGCTCGAGCTCGTCCGAATATTCGCGGACCAGGCAGTCATTGCGATAGAGAACGTCCGCCTTTTCAACGAGACGAAGGACGCGCTTGAGCGGCAAACGGCCACGGCGGAGATCCTTCGGGCGATCTCCGGCTCGCCGACCGACGTGCAACCCGTCCTAGATACGATCGCGGCGAGCGCGCTGCGCTACTGCGCGGCGGAGGATGTCATCGTGCTCATCCGCGACGGGTTGGCGATGCGCGCCCGCGCCCACGTGGGCTCGGTCGAGAGCGGCATAGGTGGCTCGATGCCGCTCGATCGCCACACCGTCGGCGGGCGCGCGATCGTGGATGCCACGACGGTGAGCGTTGATGACCTTCCCTCAAATGGGGACTTTGCGTTGGGACAGCAGATGGCCAAATCCACGGGACATCGCAGCACGATGGCCTCGCCGATGCTGCGAGGGGGTGATGCCGTCGGCGCCATCCTGCTCCGCCGGTCGAAGCTCGAGCCGTTCACCCCGCGACAGATCGAGCTCGCGGAGTCGTTCGCCTCACAGGCGGTCATCGCGATCGAGAACGTGCGCCTGTTCAACGAGACGAATGAGGCGCTCGGACGGCAGACCGCGACGGCGGAGGTGCTCAAGGCGATCAGTGGCTCCGCCCTCGACCTCGACGGGGTCCTGAACACGGTCATCACGCATGCGACCCGCTTGAGCGAGGCGGAGAACGGATTCCTGTACCAGGCCGATGGTGACCAGCTCGCGATGAGCGCGGCGTTCGGTCCGCGAGCGGACGTATTGCGCGACTGGCAGCGCGAGAACCCCATCCGATCGGACAACGTCGGATCGGCCACCGGCCGCGCATTCACGGAACGACGCACGGTCCACATCCCGGACGTCGATGCCGATCCGACGTACACGTATGCGGACGCGAAACGGCTCGGTGGCTTCAAGGTCCTCCTGTCGGTCCCACTGAGCAGCGGAAGCCGGTCGATCGGCGTGATCGCCCTCTGGCGGACCAGCGCGAAGCCGTTCTCCGCGGAGCAGATCGCGCTGGTCGAGACCTTCGCCGATCAGGCGGTGATCGCCATCGAGAACGCCCGGCTGTTCAACGAGACCAACGAGTCGCTCGAGCGGCAGACCGCGCTCGGCGAGATCCTGCAGGTCATCGCGAGCTCGCCGACCGATCAGCAGCCGGTGCTCGACGCGATCGTGCGGAACGCCGTGCGGTTCTGTGGCGGAGAGGACGCGCTCCTCCGGCTCCCGGCCGATGGCGGATTCCGCACCCGGGCGCATCACGGGCCGCTCGGCGTCAGCGCCAACGATGAGCTCCATGTCATCGATCGCGAGTCCGTCCTCGGCCGAGCGGTCATCGACGGAGTGACCGTGCAGGCGCCGGACCTGCTGAGTGACGTGGAATTCCCCACGTCGCGCAAGACCGCCGAGCGTCTGGGCTTCCGGGCGGTGCTAGCGACTCCGCTCCTGCGGGAAGGCGAGCCGATCGGCGTCATCGCGCTCCGCAGATCCGCGCCCGGCCTGTACAGCGCGCGCGACGAGGAGCTGCTACGGGCGTTCGCGGCACAGGCGGTCATCGCCCTCGAGAACGTCCGACTCTTCAACGAGACGAAGGCGGCGCTCGAGCAGCAGACCGCGATCAGCGACATCCTCAAGGTCATCTCCGCATCCCCGACCGACATCCAGCCGGTGCTCGACGCGATCGCCGTGAGCGCGGGCAGGTTCGCGGCGGCCGAGGATGCGGCGGTCATGCTTGTGCGCGACGGGGAGCTGCATCCGTCAGCACACCAAGGCCCCGTCGCGATGCCCACCTCGACGCCATTGGACCGCGGATCGGTCGCGGCACGGGCGGTCCTCGAGGTACGGACGGTGCACTCCGCCGACGTGACGACTGACCCGGAGTTCCCGTTGAGCCGGAGGTTCGCGCTTGGCGACGGCGCCAACGGTCAGCGTGCTGTCCTCGCGGCGCCGCTCGTGCGGGGCGACGTGGCGATCGGGGCGATCGTGCTACGGCGGCGCGAACCTCTCGCGTTCTCCGACCGCCAGATCGAGCTCGTGCAGACATTCGCTGACCAGGCTGTCATCGCGCTCGCGAACACGCGATTGTTCAAAGAGACTCAGGAAGCCCTCGAGCGTCAGACGGCGACCGCCGAGCTCCTCGCGGCGATGAGCCAGAGCGCCTTCGACCTGAAGCCGGTGTTCGAGATGGTGCTCGACAAGTCGCTCGCACTCTGCCGGGCGGAGTACGGCTGGATCCGGCAGACGGATCGTGAGAGCAATGGCCGGATGGTCGCTTCGAGGCGGCCGGACGATGCCGGCCTCTTGGGCCCGGACGTTCAGATCGGGCGCACTGCGTCGATCATGGGACGGGCCTTCCGCGAGCAACGGACGGTCCATATCCGCGACGTCACCGTCGATCCGACCGTCGCAGATTCGCGCAGCATGGTCGCCATCGGTGCCCGCACCGGCCTCGGCGTGCCGCTCCTTCGCGGTGACGACGTGCTCGGCGTCCTGGTGTTGGTCCGCCTCGAGGTCCAGCCGTTCACGGAGCGCGAGATCGAACTCGTGGAGTCCTTCGCGCGGCAGGCGGCGATCGCGATCGAGAACGTGCGGCTGTTCAACGAGATCCAGGAGAAGTCCGCGCAGCTCGAGGTCGCGAACCGGCACAAGAGCGTTTTCCTCGCGAACATGTCGCACGAGCTGCGCACCCCGTTGAACGCGATCATCGGCTTCTCCGAGGTGCTGATCCAGCGGATGTTCGGTGAATTGAACGCGCAGCAGGCCGACTACCTCGAGGACATCCGTAGCTCGGGCACCCACCTGCTTTCCCTGATCAACGACATCCTCGACCTCTCGAAGATCGAGGCGGGCAAGATGGAGCTCGAGCTCTCGTCGTTCTCGCTCGTCGCCGCCCTCGACAATGCCATCACGCTCATCCGCGAACGTGCTTCGTCGCACGGCATCCGCCTCCAGGTCGAGGTCGCCCCGCCGCTCGACACAGTCGTCGCCGACGAGCGCAAACTGAAGCAGGTGATGGTCAATCTCCTCACGAATGCGGTGAAGTTCACGCCGGACGGCGGGACGGTGAGCGTCCGCGCCTCCCGCGAGCCCGACGCGATCACAGTGGCAGTGCACGACACCGGGATCGGCATCGCGCCCGAGGACCAACAGCGGATCTTCGAGGAATTCACGCAGGCCACCCACCAAGGTGACCGTTCCCGGGAGGGCACCGGTCTCGGGCTGTCCCTGACCAGACGCATCGTCGAGTTGCACGGCGGGACGATCGGTGTCCAGAGCGTTCCGGGAAAAGGCAGTACGTTCACGGTCGCGCTGCCCCTACTGAAGGAGGCCTGATGGAGAACGAGCTGATCCTCATCGTCGAGGACAACGAAAAGAACATGAAGCTCGCGCGCGACGTGCTCCGGTTCCACGGCTTCCGCACGATCGAGGCGACCGACGGCGAGACGGCCGTGACGCTGAGCATGGAGCAGCTGCCTGCGCTCATCTTGATGGACATCCAGCTGCCCGGGATCGACGGGATCGTCGCGATGCAGCGCATTCGGGCGGATGAGCGCACGAAGCACATCCCGACGGTCGCGCTCACCGCGTCCGTGATGACGGGCGACCGCGAGCGGTTCGACAAGGCCGGCTTCGACGGATTCATCGCCAAGCCGATCGACATCAAGACGTTCCCCGATCAGGTGCGGGCACATCTCGGGCCGAGGCCGTGACGAAGATCCTCGCGGTCGACGACATCCCGCAGAACGTCCGACTCTTGGAGGCGGTGCTCGTTCCGAACGGGTTCGAGGTCGTGACCGCCTTCACCGGAGAGGAGGCGCTGCTCCAGGTCCTGAAGGAGAAGCCCGACCTGGTCCTCCTCGACATCATGCTGCCCGGGATCGACGGGTACGAGGTCTGCCGCCGGCTGCGTGCCGACCCGAAGACGAGCTTCCTGCCGGTGGTGATGGTCACCGCGAGCGGACTGCCGGAGAAGGTGAAGGCCATCGAAGCCGGAGCGGATGACTTCATCGCGAAGCCGTTCGACCAGCCCGAGCTGCTCGCCCGAGTGCGATCGCTCCTTCGCGTGAAGACGTACCACGATGAGGTCGAGCGGCAGCGCACCGAGCTGGCCGACTGGAACCGGACGCTCGAGGACCGGGTCAAGGAGCAGGTCGACGAGCTGGGGCGCCTCGGGCGGCTCCGGCACTTCCTGTCCCCCCAGGTCGCCGAGCTCGTGATGTCGCAGGGCGCCGACGAGCTGCTCGCCGGCCATCGGCGCGAGATCACCGTCGTATTCGCCGATCTACGCGATTTCACGAAGTTCTCGGAGACGGCGGAGCCTGAGGAGGCCCTCGGGGTGCTCCGGGCGTATCACGCCTCGATGGGCGAGATCATCTTCCACCACGACGGGACGCTGGAGCACTTCGCCGGCGACGGGATGATGGTCTTCTTCAACGATCCGGTAGCCATCCCGGAGCCACAGCTACAGGCGACCCGGATGGCGCTCGCGATGCGGGCCCGCTTCGCGGAGCTGCAGGCCGGCTGGAAGAAGCGCGGGTACGAGCTCGGCCTCGGCGTCGGGATCGCGGTCGGGTATGCCACGCTCGGACGCATCGGCTTCGAAGGTCGGTTCGACTACGGAGCGGTCGGGATGGTGGTCATTCAGGCCTCCCGCCTATCCGCCGCCGCGAAGAGCGGCGAGGTCCTCATCAGCAACCGGGTCCACGCCGCCGTCGAGGACCGGGTCCAGGTGGAGTCCGCCGGCGACCTCGAGCTCAAGGGATTCCATCAGCCGGTGCCCGCGTACCGCGTCACCGGCCTACGGGAGACCGCGGCCTAGGCGAACTCCGACCGCACCGTCGAGGTGGCGGTCCGCAGGTCGCTTATTCCTCTGCCTCCGAGATGCCGGCTGCGCGGCCGTAGGCCCACGCGCTGAGCGGCGGCGGCTCGATACCGTTCGAGCCGAGGATCGTCGTGATCTGCGTGCGGTGCTCGTTCGCGTGATGCACAAGCTGCGCGAGGATCACACCGACCGTTGACGTTCGTCCTCTGTTCAGCTCGATGCGCCGGCCGTGGTCATCCAACTCGGCGACCGCGACCACGCGTGTGCCGGTGGCTTCGGCGACCGCGGCCAGCTCGTCGAGCGTGTGTGGTGCGTCGTGACGGCGCAGGCGCGGGCCGATGAGCTCGCCGGTGAGGAGCTGCGTGTACCACTGCTGCGCGCCGACGACATGCTGGAGCGTGCGCTCGATCGTCCCGTAGGTCCCTGGCGATGCCGACTCGTGCGCCGCGGGATCGAGACCGCGGAGGAACTCGATGAGCGCGCCCGTGGCCCAGGTGTTGTGCCGGAGAACGTGATCAAGCGGGCGCTCCCCCATTACGTCTGAAGCAGCGGGCCGCCGCGCTTCAAGAACTTGCCACGGCCTTTCTTCCCGAGGAACGTGCCGTCCTGGACGATGATCTCGCCGCGCGAGAGCACGACGCTCGCTTTGCCGGTGACCTTGCGGCCTTCGTAGGGGTTGTAGTCGACGCGCATGTGATGCGTCTTCGCCGAGAGCGTCTGCGTGGCCTTCGGATCCCACAGCACGATGTCCGCGTCGCTGCCGACCGCGATCGTCCCCTTGCGCGGGAAGAGACCCATGATCTTCGCCGGCGTCGTGGCACACAGCTCGACCCAGCGGCTCGCGGTGATGCGGCCCGGCACGACGCCACCGTCGAAGAGGAGGGCCAGTCGCGTCTCGACGCCGGGCGCACCGTTCGGGATCTTTGAGAAGTCGTTCCTGCCGAGCTCCTTCTGCTTGGGCAGTCCCTTGAAGCCCTCCTTCATGCAGAACGGGCAGTGGTCGGTCGACACGACCTGCAGGTCGTTCCGCTGGAGCCCCTTCCAGAGCTCCTCCTGGTGCCATTTCTCGCGCAGCGGCGGCGACATGACGTACTTCGCGCCGTCGAAGCCAGGCTCGTCGTAGTTGGATTGATCGAGGAAGAGGTACTGCGGGCACGTCTCGGCGTAGGCGGGCAGGCCGCGATCGCGGAACTGGCGGACCTGATCGAGTGCCTGCGCGGCCGAGAGGTGGACGATGTAGAGCGGGACACCACCGGCCATCTCCGCGAGCTTGAACGCGCGACCGGTCGCCTCGCCTTCGGCTTCGGGCGGACGCGTCAGCGCGTGCCACTTCGGCGCGGTGTGCTTCGCGGCGAGCGCCTTCTTCACGAGCACGTCGATCACGCCACCGTTCTCCGCATGCATGGCGATGAGGCCGCCGACCTCGGCGCTGCGCACGAGCGCCTTGAAGATCGCGCCATCGTCGACCATGAACACGCCCGGGTACGCCATGAACAGCTTGAAGCTCGAGACGCCCTCGCGGACCATCGTCCCCATTTCGCGGAGGACCTTGTCGCTCACGTCCCGCACGATCATGTGCAGCCCGTAGTCGACGACCGCCTTGCCGCGGGCCTTCGTGAGCCAGAGGTCGCGCGCCTTCTCGAGCGGTTCGCCGAATCCCTGTACCGCGAAGTCGACGATCGTGGTCGTGCCGCCGAACGCGGCCGCGGTGGTCCCGGTCTCGAAATCGTCCGACGCCATCGTGCCGCCGAACGGGAGCTCCATATGGGTGTGCACGTCGATACCGCCCGGGATCAGGAGCTTCCGGGTCGCGTCGAGACGCTTGGCGCCACCCGCCTTCAGGTCGCGGCCGATGGCGACGACCTTCTCGCCGTCGATCAGAACGTCGGCCTTGTACGTGTCCGCCGCCGTGACGATCGTCCCGCCAGTGATGAGCGTCTTCCCCATCGGTGACCCCTCCGTTGCAGCGCGCGGATGCTAGCGCGAACGTATCGCGGTTGATGGTCCGCCCGGCCACGGCGGCTAGGCTTTCGGCCATGGACGTGACTGGCTACAGCCTCGACCGCGTCGATCCCAAGGAGCTCCCCGAGGACGAGCAGGTCGCGCTCGCGCGACTGTTCCAGCGGATGGGCCGCGAGACGATGCCCGAAGACCCCGAACGACCGCTCGGGGCGATCCTCGCGCGCCTCCGCGCGACCTCGGCGAACGAGTGGCACGCGCAGGTACGCGCCCGTGACGCCAAGGGGAACGTGGCCGGCTGGATCGCGACCTCCCGCAGCCTCAACGATCCCGAGAACGCGCACCTGGCGTGGACCGAGCTCATGGTGCACCCGGAGCACCGCCGCAAGGGCCTCGCGACCGCGCTGGTCGCTGAGATCGTGGCGGCGGCCGAGGGCCAGCATCCTGAGCTCCTGTTCATGGGCATGACGAACGACCGCGCCCCGTCCGGCGGCCTCTTCCTCGAGCGGATCGGCGCACACGCCGGACTCCCGATGAAGACCAACCAGCTCGTCATCGCCGACATCGACCGCGCCAAGGTCGCCGAGTGGGCGAAGATCGATCCGCCCGGCTACACGCTCGAGCGCATCGACAACGTCGTGCCCGCCGCGCTCGTCGCGCCGTTCATCGAGGCAGCGAACGGGATGAACGACGCGCCAAAGGGCGACCTGAAGATGGGCGACTGGAAGCTGACGGAAGAGCAGATCCGCGACCGCGAATCGTGGCTCAAGCAGGTCGGCTCCACGTGGTGGCTGCTGGTCGCCGTCGACACCAAGACCGGCGAGGGCGCGGGCTTCACCGAGATCAACAACGACCCAAAGCAGCCGTGGGTCGTGTGGCAGGGCGGGACCGCCGTGACTCACGGGCACCGCGGCCACAAGCTGGGTCTGTGGATGAAGGCGGTCATGCTCGATCGGATCCTTCGCGATCTACCCGACGCCAGGTACATCCGCACCGGCAACGCCAACACGAACGCGCAGATGCTCGGGATCAATACCGATCTCGGCTTCAAGCTGGCGTGGCAGTCGGTCCTGTGGCAGCTGCCCATCGCTGCCGCCCGGAACGTTCGCCGGGCCGAGGCCGCCGCCTCCTAGCCCCGATCGTCCGACTCCGTTAGCGTCGGACGGGATGGACCTGCAGGGATACACGTTCGGGATCCGATCGGCCCGATGAGGGTCGGCGTACCCCGCGAGAGCACGACCGGCGAGCGCCGAGTCGCCATCGTGCCCGAGGCCGCCGCGAAGCTGGTCGCCGCCAAGCACGAGGTCGTGGTCGAGAGCGGCGCCGGAACGGGCAGCGGTCACGACGACGAGGCCTACCGCAAGGCTGGCGCGACGGTCGGCGACCGCAGTGCCGCGTTCGGCGCGGACATGGTCGTCAAGGTGCAGAAGCCGTCAGCCGACGAGATCGCGCTCTTGAAGGAGGGCGCTGCGCTCGTTGCGACGCTGCAGCCGCTCACGAACAAGGACACGGTGCGCGCCCTGGCCGGGAGGCACACGGTCGCGTTCAGCATGGACATGATCCCACGCGTGACGCGCGCACAGCCGATGGACTCGCTGTCGTCGCAGAGCAACATCGCCGGCTACAAGGCGGTGCTTGCCGCGGCGAACTCGCTGCCCAAGTTCTTCCCGATGCTCACCACCGCGGCCGGTACCGTCACGCCCGCGCGGGTCCTTGTCCTCGGTGCCGGCGTCGCGGGGCTGCAGGCTATCGCGACCGCTCGGCGCCTCGGTGCCGTCGTCGAGGCGTTCGACACGCGACCGGTCGTGAAGGAGCAGGTCCAGAGCCTCGGAGCCAAGTTCCTCGAGATCGAGCTCGGCGAGCAGGGCGAGGGCACCGGCGGCTACGCGAAGGAGCTGTCGGAAGAGGCGCACAAGAAGGAGCAGGAGCTCGTCGGCAAGCACGTCAAGGACGCGGACGTGGTGATCACGACCGCGCTCGTGCCCGGTCGCCGCGCGCCGATCCTCGTGACCGCCGACATGGTGCGCGGGATGCGTGCCGGGTCGGTCATCGTGGACCTCGCCGCGGAGATGGGCGGCAATTGCGAGCTCACCGAGCCGGGCCAGACCGTCGTCCGCGAGGGCGTCACGATCCTCGGCGAGGTGAACTGGCCGAGCACGGTCTCGATCCACGCGAGCCAGCTCTACTCCCGCAACGTCTCCGCGCTGCTCGCCCACCTCACCAAGGACGGTGCGCTCGTGCTCGACCTCGAGGACGAGATCACCAAGGGCGCGCTCATCACGAACGGCGGCCAGGTCGTGCACGGCGCGACGAAGGCCGCGCTGGAGAAGGCATGAGCGCCGAAGCGATCGTCGGGCTGTACGTGTTCGTGCTCGCCATCTTCGTGGGCAACGAGGTCATCTCGAAGGTCCCGTCGACGCTGCACACGCCGCTCATGTCGGGTGCGAACGCGATCCACGGGATCATCGTCATCGGCGCGATGCTCGTGTCGGCCGCGGTCGGCGGCCCGCTCGGCCTCGCCCTCGGCTTCCTCGCCGTGGTGCTCGGCACCGCGAACGTCGTGGGCGGCTTCGTCGTGACCGACCGGATGCTCGCGATGTTCAAGCAGCGCCCCGGTGCCGGAGGGCCGAAGAAGTAGTGGACCTCCACACGCTGATCCCGGTCATCTACCTCATCGCCGCGATCACGTTCGTCCTCGGCCTGAAGGGTCTCTCGGGGCCGAAGACCGCGGTGAACGGCAACCGGATCGCTGCCGCGGGCATGCTGCTCGCGGTCGCGGCGACGTTCTTCGACATCGAGTTCCAGAGCTACGGTGTGACCGGGCTCGTCGTCACGCTCGCCGGCATCATCGTCGGTGGCGCCGCAGGCTTCGTCGGCGCTCGCCTCGTGAAGATGACCGCGATGCCACAGATGGTCGCTCTGTTCAACGGCGCGGGCGGCGGATCGGCAGCGCTCGTGTCGATCCTCGAGCTCATGCGCAGCCTCGGGACCGACGGCCGCACGATGGGACAGGCTGGTAGCTCGATGCTCGGCCTGATGATCGGCGCGATCTCGTTCTCCGGCAGCGCGATCGCGTTCGGCAAGCTGCAGGGGCTCATCACCCCGCGCTCCTTCAAGTACGCAGGCCAGCAGTTCGTCACGAGCATCCTCTTCGGCGGCATGCTCATCCTCGCGGCGCTTTTGACGCTCTCGGTCGGCGGCTACGTCGCGGTGCCGCAGCTGCTTGTGCTGACCGCGGTCGCGATCCTCGCCCTGCTCTTCGGCATCGCGCTCGTGATGCCGATCGGTGGCGCCGACATGCCGGTCGTCATCTCACTGCTGAACGCGTTCACCGGCCTCGCCGTCGCCGCCGCCGGCTTCGTGCTGGACAACCAGCTGCTCATCGTCGCCGGGACCCTGGTCGGCGCGTCAGGCACGATCCTCACCCGCCTCATGTCCAAGGCGATGAACCGCTCCATCGCGAACGTCCTGTTCGGCGCGTTCGGGTCGGCGCCCGCCGCGGAGGTCGGCATGACCGGCCGCGTCGACGATGGACGGACCGTCCGCGCGACGACCGCTGAGGATGCGGCGACGCTGCTCGCGTACGCGCGCAACGTCATCATCGTCCCGGGCTACGGCCTCGCCGTCGCGCAGGCGCAGCACAACGTCCGCGAGCTCGCGGACCTCCTCGAGTCGCGTGGCGTCAACGTCGTGTACGCGATCCACCCGGTGGCCGGGCGGATGCCGGGTCACATGAACGTCCTGCTCGCTGAGGCGAACGTGCCGTACGAGAAGCTCATGGACATGGACGCGGTGAATCCGGAGTTCCCACGCGCCGACGTGGCGCTCGTGATCGGCGCGAACGACGTGACCAACCCAGCCGCGCGCAGCTCGAAAGGCAGCCCGATCTACGGGATGCCGATCCTCGATGTGGACAAAGCGGCGCAGGTGATCGTGATCAAGCGAAGCATGAAGCCCGGCTTTGCCGGCATCGACAACGACCTGTACCTCGACCCGAAGACGCAGATGCTCTTCGGTGATGCGAAGGAAGCGGTCGCGAAGCTCGTGGCGGGTGTGAAGGCCTCCTAGCCGCGCAGATCCGCGATCCACTTTCGCGCGAGCGCCTGTTGCCCCGACCACGCGTCCCACGCCGACGCGGCCCAGATCATGACGACAGCGTGCCGCTCCTCGGGTGCGGCGGCGATGACTTCGTTGATCGTGACGTCGCCGCGACGCGCGGGCACCGGAGGCTTTGAGAGGTCGCGCGTCCGGCTCAGCCATTCCTGCGCCGCGCGAAGCAGCGACGGATCGCCGCCGTGCTCGACCGCGATGCACAGGCCGGTCAGATGCGCCGCGAGCGAGCGCCCCGAGAGGATGTACTTGGCGTGCTGCATCGAGTAGCAGTCGACGATGAGGCGCCAGTCCGTCGCGAGCTCCGAGTCATCGAAGCGCTCGACGCCGAGCGCGTTGAACCGAGACTCGCACGCATCGCTCGTCGTGGCGCCCGCTGCGCCGCAGTCGGGACACGCCATGGCCGCTCCTAGGCCGCGAGCGCCCGGGCGCCGAGCTCGCAGATCACGTCGGTAATGAGATCAACGTCGGCCTGGGTGGTGCGCCAGTTCACGATCGCCGGCCGGAACGCGACCCTGCCGCCATACGTGGTGGTGCCGACGTACACGCGGCCGTCCTCGAGGACGGCCTTGCCGATCCGCGCGTTCAGCGCATCGAGATCCGCCTCCGCGACGCCGGTCGGCCGGTAGCGGAAGCAGACGATGTTCAGACGCGCATCGGCGAGCCGCTCAAGATCGGGAACGTCGTCGACGCGCGACGCGAGATGGCGCGCGAGCGCCAGGTGGCGCTCGACCATCGACCGGTACCCCTCACGCCCGTACGCGCGTAGCGTCGCCCACACCGCAAGACCGCGTGCGCGGCGCGATGCCTCCGGACCGAGGTAGCCGAAGCTCGCGTGCTCGCCGGGAGCGGGCAGGTACGGAGCTCCGGTCAGCGAGAACGCACCGGCGAGGAGACTCGGGTCGCGGACGAACGCGAAGCCCGTGTCGTACGGGACGTTCAGCCACTTGTGGCCGTCGGAGATCACCGAGTCCGCGCGCTCGATACCGTCACCTGGCTCCACCGCGGCCGCCGTGACACGCACGAAGAGACCGAACGCACCGTCGACGTGCAGCCAGGCGCCGTACTGCTTCGCGAGGTCGGCCATCGCGTCGATCGGATCGAAGTCGCCCGCGTTCACTTCGCCGGCGTTCGCGACCAGGATCGCGGGCGCGCCGCGCAGCTCGCGGAGCGCTTCTTCGAGCCCAGCGAGGTCGAGCCGGCCCACCGGGTCCTTCGTGACCCGCCGCACCGAATCGCGCCCGATGCCGAGCATCGCGAGCGCCTTCGTCGCCGATGCGTGGATGTACCCGCTCGAGAACACGGGCACCGCGGGCAGGCCGCCGAAGCCGCGCGCATCGATGTCTCGGCCATGCCGATCGGCCCACCAGCGTCGACCGGCGGCGAGTCCGGTGAAGTTCGCCATCGTCGCGCCCGTCGTGAGCACGCCACCCCACGCCGGCGGAAGCCCGAACAGGTCCTTCAACCACTCGATGGACAGCTCTTCCAGCCGTGTGCCGAGCGGCGACGACTCCCAGGCGAACGCGTTCTGGTCGTACACCGATGTGAGCCAGTCGGCCGCGAGCGCGGCCGGCGTGCCCCCGCCGACGACCCAGTGGAAGAACCGCGGTCCCGACGAGCGCAGCGCCGCAGGATGCGCCACCGCGAGCTCGCGGATCGCCGCGAGCGCGCCGGTGCCGTGCTCCGGCAACACGCCGCCGAGCGCCTCGGCGGTCGGGAACGTCGCTTCGCTTGCGACGCGATCGGCGTCGATGGTCGCGAGATACGCCTCGGCCTCGCGCAGCGCAAGGCGCAGCGCGTCGGTGACGACGCCGCGCTCGTCGCGCGGGTCGCTAGTACCCGACGTACACCACTCGCAGCTCGGTGAAGAAGTCGAAGGCCGCAGCTCCGCACTCGCGGTCGCCGAAGCCCGAGTCCTTCACGCCGCCGAACGGCACGTGCGCTTCCCCACCCAGCGTGGGCAGGTTCACGTGGAGCATCCCCGCCTCGGACGACTCGGCGTACCGGAACGCCGAGTGCAGGTCGCGGGTGTAGATCGATGACGACAGCCCGTACCCGACCGCGTTCGCCTTCGCGAGCGCCGACTCGAGGTCGTCGGCCGGGATCACGCTCACGACCGGGCCGAAGATCTCGTCCTGGGCGACGCTCATCCGGGGGTCGACTTCCGTGAAGATCGTCGGCGCGATGAAGTAGCCACCGTCGATGTCGGCGTCGGTCCCATCGCGCACGACCTTCGCGCCTTCGCGCTTCCCGTCGGCGATCTTCGCGCGCACTTTCCGCAGCTGCGACGCATCGACGAGCGGCCCCATTCTCACGCCGTCGGTCATGCCGTCGCCGGGCATGAACGACTCGGCCTTCGAGCCCAGCAGCGAAATAAAGTCCGCGAGCAAGGGCTTCGCGACCACCGCGCGGCTCGTCGCCGTGCAGCGCTGGCCGGTGGCGCCGAATGCCCCCGTGGCCACGCTCTCCGCGGCCTTCTCGAGATCCGCGTCGGCGAGCACAATGACCGCGTTCTTACCGCCCATCTCGAGCTGCACCTTGCAGAGGCGGCGTGCCGCCTGCGCGTACAGCGCGCGGCCGACGCTCGACGAGCCGGTGAACGAGATCGCCTTGATGCGCTCGTCGTCAACGAGCGCGCTCGAGAGCGCCTCGCCCGACCCGAGCACGAGGTTGAGCACCCCATCGGGCAGGCCCGCATCGAGGAAGCACTGGACGACCTCGGTCGCGCAGAGCGGCGTGAGCGATGCCGGCTTGAACACGACGGTGTTGCCACTGACGAGCGCGGGCGCGATCTTCCAGGCCGGGATCGCGATCGGGAAGTTCCATGGCGTGACGCACGCGACGACGCCAAGTGGATCGCGGCGCGTGTAGATGAGCATGCCGCGCTGGGCGGATGGGATCGTCTCACCGGTGAGACGCGTGCCTTCGCCGCCGGAGAAGCGGACGTTCGCGATCGCGCGGTCGACCTCGGCGTACGACTCCGCGAGGACCTTGCCCTCCTCCTGTGTGCAGAGCGTCGCAAGCTGCTCGCGGCGGCGTTCCATGATGTCGGCCGCCTTGCGGACGATGTCCCCGCGTTGCGGCGCCGGAGTCGCGCGCCATTCGGGGAACGCACGTTCGGCTGCGTCGATCGCGTGCCGGACATCGTCGGGCGTCGACGCAGCGGCATTCGCAAGGAGCTCAGCGGTACGCGCGGGGTTGCGATCCTCGACCGTCGCGTTCGACGACGAGCCGACCCACGTACCGCCGATGTGATTGAGCGCCGGACGCACGGCCACTACGGCGCGGAGACATCCCCGTACATGTCCGGTCGGCGGTCGCGGTAGAACTGCCAGGTGTCGCGGACTTCGCGGACGAGATCCATGTCGAGATCGGTCACGAGGAGCTGCTCCTCCTTGTCCGACGCCTGCGCCACGATCTTGCCGCGCGGATCGGCGAAGTACGAGGAGCCGTAGTACTCGTTCTTGCCGAACTCACTCTCGATGCCCACGCGGTTGATGGTGCCCACCCAGTAGCCGTTCGCGATCGCGTGTGCTGTTTGCTCGATGAACCAGAGGTGCATCGAGAGGCCGCGCGATGTCGCCGACGGGATGAACACCATCTCGGCGCCGTGCAGGCCGAGCATGCGTGCACCCTCGGGGAAGTGGCGGTCGTAGCAGATGTACACGCCGACCTTGCCGACGGCGGTGTCGAAGACGGGGTACCCCATGTTGCCTGGCTTGAAGTAGAACTTCTCCCAGAAGCCGGGCAGGTGCGGGATGTGGGTCTTCCGGTATTTGCCGAGGTACTTGCCGTCGGCGTCGATCACGGCCGCGGTGTTGTAGTACACGCCTGGCTGGTCCTCTTCGTACATCGGCGCGATGAGCACCATGCTGTGCTGCTTCGCCTTCTCCTGAAGAAGCTTCGTCGTCGGGCCGTCGGGGATCTTCTCGGTGTAGAGGTAACCCTTGCGGTCCTCGACCTGGCAGAAGTAGGGGCCGTAGAAGAGCTCCTGCAGGCACATCACCTGCACGCCCTGCTTCGCCGCGTCGTCGATGTGCTTGAGGTGCCGCTCGACCATCGAATCTTTGTCGCCGGTCCAGGCCACCTGCACGAGCGCCGCTTTCACCTTGGCCATCGGGTCAACCTCCCCTACTCGGTCCGTCAGAGCGCAGGTTAGCGGAGCGCGTCGACGAACAGCAGGAGCTCGTCGGTCGTGAACCCGGCGCCACCGACCGAGTACTGCATGCCGTCGGCGACCCAGCCGATCACGAGCGGCATGCTCGTCGAGTCCGTCGGGTAGGCCTGGCCGGTCACGCCGCGCACGTTGACCGCACGCCCCGGTTCGCCGCCCGGCGTCATGAGCGCGTCATTCGTGAGGTCGGGATACTCGATGACGAACAGCGCCCGGCCATCGGGGAAGCGATACACATCGCGGAACCCGTCGCTGAGCGTCGTCGGCGTCAGGCCGGTGACACCGGAGAACTGCGTGCGGGTCGCGACGGTCGCCACCGTCCGGGGGAGCTCAAGCGACTTGAATCCGGTCGCTCGACCCGTCAGGTGCAGCACGCTCACGCGCGCGGGCGTGCTGAGCACCGCGATCGGTCGGAGCGGCGGCGCGAGCTGCGCGAAGCTGGACACGAGGACGGTGGCCACGGCGATCGTACCGAGAGCCGGCAATAGCCAGCGGTCCCGCAGCGTTGGGCGCCGTTCGACGATGACGTCGAGGTCTTCGATCATGCCGTCCTGCTCCGACAAGATGGTATCCGGCGACAATCCACACTTGTGACAGCAACACAGCTGCGCTGGCTGCTTGGCTTCTCCGATCCGGTCCACGGCGTCGGCTGGAATCTGCGCGCGAGCCGCGCGGCGCGCTGGCGGCTCGGCCGGACGCGGGCGCTGCTCTCATTGATGGGACATCCGGACCGAGAGCTCACGGTCGTGCTCATAGCGGGAACGAAGGGCAAGGGGTCGACGGCGGCGTTCCTGGCCTCGATCCTCCACTCGGCCGGCGTCCAGGCCGGTCTATTCACGTCGCCGCACCTCCAGGACTACCGCGAGCGCGTGCGCATCGACGGCGCGATGCTGAGCGAGCGAGCCTTTGACAGCGCGATCGACGAGCTGCGGCCATTTGTGGCGCGCCTCCGCCGCGCGCATCCCGCCGCAGGTGAGCCGACGACGTTCGAGCTCACGCTCTTGCTGGCACTGCGTGCGTTCGTCGAGCGGAAGTGTCGGATCGCGGTCGTCGAGGTCGGCCTCGGTGGGCGGCTCGATGCGACGAACGCCCTTGACCCCACGATCTCCGTGCTCACGCCGGTGAGCCGTGACCACACCGGCATCCTCGGCCGGTCGCTCGCGACCATCGCGGCCGAGAAAGCCGGCATCGCGCGACGCGGCCGGCCGCTCCTCGTCGCGGCACAGCGGCCCGTCGCGCTTGCGGCGATCCGCCGCGCGAGCCGGACCGAAGACGCGCAGCTCGCGCTGATCCGCCCCCTCGGCGCGAGAGCGGAGCTCGCGCTTGCGGGCGATCACCAGCGGCAGAACGCGGCGCTCGCCGTGGCTGCGGCGCGCGCGCTCGCGATCCCCGAGCGGGCGCACGCGGAGGGCCTCCGCCGCGCGGTGTGGCCGGCCCGTTTCGAGCGCATCGGGTCGCGGCCGACGGTGATCCTCGACGGCGCGCACAACGACGACTCAGCGGCCGCGCTCGCGCGGACGCTGCGTGCGGAGCGGCACGGCCGCCGGCTCGCGCTGGTGATCGGCATCAACCGGGACAAGGACGCGCGGGCGGTGCTGCGACCGCTCGCATCGGTCGCGAGCGCGATCGTCGCGACGCGGTCGGACAGCCCACGCGCCGCCGACCCGGCGGACGTGGCTCGGCTGGCCGGTCGCGTCTCGCACACCCCGGTCGCTGTCGCCGACGACATCGACGCCGCCCTGCGGATCGCCCGGTCACGTGCGGGCGCGGGCGGTCTCGTCTGCGTGACCGGCTCGCTCCATCTGGCCGGTGAGGCGCGGACCGTGCTCGGCGTTGCGCCTGCGGAGCGCTTCTGGTGAGGATCGCGATCCGCCGGTACGCGACCCAGCAATGACCACCCCGCCCGCGTCCTAGCATCGCGCCGATGGCGACGGTGATCCCCGCGGAAGAGGCGCTGACCACCCGCATCATGGCTCGCGAGCGCCTCGGATCGCTCTGGCGTCACCCCATCCTCCGGGCGGTCCTGAAAGCCGCCCTCACCATCCTGGCGGCCACGACGATCACTTTCGTCCTCATCCGGCTGCTCCCGGGCAACCCGATCGACCTGCGGATCGAGGAGCTCACCCGGAACGGCAGCATCACCTACGAGGAGGCGCGCGAGCAGGTCGCGACGATCTATCCGATCGACCTCGACAAACCGATCCCCGAGCAGTACCTCACCTACCTCGCGAACGTCATGCGCGGCGACCTTGGAAAGTCGTTCCTCTCGAGCAGCGTGTCGGTGACCTCGATCATCCTCGCGGTACTCCCGTGGACGCTGTTCGCGGTCGGCACGGGGCTGCTCCTCAGCTTCGCCGTCGGGATCGGCCTCGGACTGCTGGCCGCGTACTGGCGCGGATCGTTCTTCGATCAGGCGGTGTCGACGCTCGGATCGATCATCAGCTCGGTCCCGAACTATCTCGTTGCGATCCTCATTGTGCTGATCTTCGGCGTGCAGCTCCAGATCATCCCGATCACCGAAATGCGCGGGGCTTACTCGGCCGGGATCCAGCCGGGCTTCAACCTCGACTTCATCGGCGACGTGCTGTTCCACGCATCGCTGCCGATCACGGTCTTCTTCCTCACGCATATCGGCCACTGGATCCTGTCGATGCGCAACGCGACCCTGGCGACCCTCGAGGAGGACTATGTGGTGGCAGCGCGCGCTCGCGGCCTACGCGACTCGCGCATCACGACGGCCTACGTGGGTCGGAACGCCGCGCTCCCGCTCGTCACGCAGCTCGCGATCTCGATCGGCTTCGTCGTTGGCGGCGCCGTCCTCGTGGAGCAGATCTTCCTCTATCAGGGCGTTGGCCTGCGGCTCCTTCGCGCGGTCGCGCAGCGCGATTACCCCGTCATGCAGGGGATCCTGCTGCTCGTGACGGTGTCGGTCGTCGTGGCGAACCTTGCCGCGGATCTCATCTACAGCAAGCTCGATCCGCGGATCGGGCACGCGTCGTGAGCGCGCTCGCCCGCGGCCGGCGCTGGGTCATCCCGGCGCCGCTCGCCTCCGTCGCCGGGCTCATCGGGGTCATCGCCCGCCGACCGGTCGGCCTGCTCGGCCTCATCGGCGTCGGCTCGTTCGTCGGCCTCGCGTTCATCGGGCCGCTCTTCGTGCCCTTGCACAACACGGTCGACATCGCCAACGTCTATCGCACCCCGTCATTCGCGAATCCGCTCGGCACCGACTTCCAGGGCCGCGACGTCCTGAACCAGATCGTCTACGGGGGCCGTGACATCCTGAGCGTCGCGTTCCTCGCGGCGTTCTTCTCGACTGCCGTCGCCGTGACGTTCGGATCGCTTGCCGCGACGGTCGGCGGGAAGGTCGACACGATCGTCCTCGCGGTCGCGGACATCGTGCTCACGGTCCCCCAGCTCGTGGTGCTCATCGTGGTCGCCGCGATCTTCCGGCCCGAGGGGTTCTTCATCCTCGCGCTGCTCCTCGCCTCCCTGCAGTGGGCCGGCCTGCTCCGTCAGATCCGCGCGCAGATCCTGTCGCTGAAGGAGCGCGAGTACATCGAGGCGGCGCGCTCCCTTGACCTCGGGCTGTTCCACATCATCTTCCGGGAGATGCTCCCGAACATGGCGAGCTACGTCGCGATCCACTTCATCTTCGCCATGACGGGTGCGGTCTACGCGCAGGTCGGACTCATCGTGCTCGGGCTCGTGCCGCTTTCCGGCGCGAACTGGGGCGTCATGCTGTACCTGGCGCAGAGCCAGGGGGCGCTCTACTTCAGCGACAGCTTCTGGTACATCCTGAGTCCGATCCTCGCGATCTCTCTGTTCCAGCTGTCGTTGGTCGCGCTCGCGACCGGTCTCGAGGACGTATTCAACCCGCGGCTGCGCGCCGGCTCGTGAGCCTCCTTTCGGTCCGCGACCTGTCGATCGCCTACCGGTCTGGACGCGGTCCGGTCCAGGCGGTCCGCGGTGTGTCGTTCGACGTGGAGCCCGGCGAGACGGTCGCCATCATCGGCGAGAGCGGGTCGGGCAAGACGACGCTTGCCGTGGGGCTCATCCGGCTGTCCGGGCGCAACGCCGAGGTCACCCGCGGCACGATCGTCTTTGCGCGGTCGGATGGGCCGCGCGACGTCCTGGAGATGGACGCCGAGGAGTTGCGCCGCTTCCGTTGGGGTGACGCGGCGATGGTCTTCCAATCCGCGCTCAACTCCTTCAACCCGGTCATCGACGTCTGGTCGCAGTTCCTCGACACCGCGCGAGCGCATGGCTTGAATGACCCGAAGGCCGTTCTGAAGCGTTCCAGCGAGCTCCTCGAGCTCGTGCATCTCGATCCGGAGCGCGTCCTGCGCGCATACCCGCACGAGCTTTCGGGCGGGATGAAGCAACGCGTCCTCATCGCGCTCAGCCTGCTGCTCGGCCCGCGGCTGCTCATCCTCGATGAGCCGACGACCGCACTCGACATCCTCACGCAGCGGGCGATCATCGATCTGCTGCGTGACCTGCGCCAGAAGCTCGGCTTCGCCATGCTGTTCATCTCGCATGATCTGTCGCTCGCGGCGGAGCTCGCTGACCGCGTCCTCACCATGTATGCCGGCCGCGTGGTCGAGGAGGCGCGGGTCGAGGACCTCTTCTACCGGCCACGTCATCCGTACAGCGTGGGTCTGTTGAAGGCAGTCCCGCGCGTGTCGGGCGAGCTCGGCCGGCTCGCGTCGATCGCGGGCACTCCGCCGGACCTCGTACAGCTGCCGTCCGGTTGCGCATATCACCCGCGCTGCCCGTTCGCGATCGATCGCTGTCAGCAGGAGGATCCCGCGCTCGTGGCCGTCGATACGCCCGGACACACCGCGGCCTGCATCCGCTGGCAGGCGGTCGCGGAAGCGGTCGGAACGCGGCGACCGGCCGAGGCGCTTCAGTGACGGTCCGCGAACTGAGCCCGGAGCTCCGCTCGACCGGCGGCCCTCTCATCGAGCTCGATGCGGTGAGCCGGACCTTCGCGACGCCCGCCGGACGCATCACCGCGGTCGATCGGGTCTCCCTCGCGTTCGCGGCGGGCGAGGCGATGTGCCTCGTCGGCGAGAGCGGCTGCGGGAAGACGACCACCGGCCGGCTGCTCGCCGGCCTCCTCCGGCCGACCGGCGGGCGGCTGCGGTTCGAGGGCCAGGATGTCTGGGAGAAGCGCGGCAAAGATCTCGCGGCGTTCCGGCGCGCGGTGCAGCTCGTCCACCAGGATCCGTATGCGTCCCTCAACCCTGTCCGCACCGTGTACGACACGTTGTCGGCGCCGCTGTTCCGGCACCGCAAGGCGCGCGGGCGCGAGGACGCGACCACGCAGATCGTGGAGCTCCTGCGGCGGGTGGGCCTCACGCCGCCGGCGGACTTCCTCCCGAAGTACCCGCATCAGCTCTCCGGCGGGCAACGGCAGCGCGTCTCGATCGCCCGCGCGCTCTCGGTCGATCCGCGCGTGATCGTCGCCGACGAGGCGGTTTCGATGGTCGACGTCTCCATCCGGATCACGTTGCTGGATCTCCTGCTCGCGCTCCGCGACGAGCTCGGCGTGACCATCGTGCTCATCACGCACGACCTCGCTGTCGCCCGCTACTTCGCGCGGCGCGGACGCATCGGCGTCATGTACCTCGGACGAGTGGTCGAGCTGGCACCCGCGGAGCCGCTCGTGTCTGACCCCGCGCACCCCTACGCCGCCGCGCTGGTCGGGGCGATCCCCGAGGCGGATCCGACGGTCACGCGCAGCAAAGAGCGCGTGCCACTGCGGAGCGCCGAGGTGCCGAGCCTCCTCGAGGTGCCCGCGGGCTGCTCGTTCCACCCGCGCTGCCCGCGCTTCGAGCCGGGTCTCTGTGACGTGCGGGTGCCGGCGCTGCTGCCCATATCGGATGACCGAGAGGTCGCCTGTCATGTCGCGGTGCGCGAGCGGACGAAGCGCGTCTAGATGGACGCGCGACTCCTGCAGAGCGGCTTCCGCATCGGCTTCACGATCCTCGCCATCGCGCTCGTGAGCCTGCCGTTCCAGCCTCGCGGATCAGCGGAGTTCGTGGTCACGGTGCTCGCGATCGTCGTGAGCGGCACGCTGGTGATCGGCGTCACGCTGTTGGCCCGCGCCGCGCGTCCAACGCTGCCGAATGACAAACGACGTCCGAGCGGCTACAACGAGCGACGACACGGGAGGAAGTAAATGAAGACCAGCGACGCCTCGCGACCGATCTATACGCCATCACGGCGGCAGCTCCTTCGCGACGCCACATTCGTGAGCCTCGGGCTCGTGGCCGCTGCCTGCGCGCCCGGCTCGAGCCAGACCTCCGCCGGGAAGAAGGGCGGCGAGTTCAACGCGACCTGGCCGATGGACCTGCCCCCGAAGGGCGTCTGGAACTACTACGGCGGCACGCCGATCCTCGGCGGCAGCTACCTGATCGAGCTCGTCTACCAGAACCTCGCGATCTTCCGCTGGGCCGACAAGAAGTGGGACTACCTGATCGCCGAGTCCCACACCGTCACGCCGACGGACATCACGATCAAGCTGCGCAAGGGCGTGAAGTGGGACGACGGCAAGGATGTCACGGCGAAGGACGTGTTCGCGACGTTCAAGATCTCCCGCCTCACCGGATCGTCCATCTGGAGCTTCGTCGACGACATCGAGACGCCGGACGACTCCACGATCCGGTTCAAGCTGAAGAAGACATCGGCGCTGCTCGAGCGCAACATCCTCCGCACCGGCATCCGGCCGGCCTCGGTCTATGGCGCGATCGCCGACAAGGCCTGGGACCAGTTCAAGGCCGGCAAGACCACCGCCGACGACTCGGTGAAGGCGATCCGCAAGGAGCTATCGGACCTCGTCGTGGCGGCCCCGTCGTCGAACGGCCCGTACAAGATCGATCCCACCTCGCTCACCGAGGCTCGGATGACGATGGTGCGCAATCCCGGTGGCTTGTTCGCCGACAAGACGAACTTCGACAAGATCGTGATCTTCAACGGCGACACGGATCAGGTGACCCCGCTCGTCCTCGCCGGTGACGTCGACTACAGCACGAGCTTCTTCCCCATCGCGAGCGAGAAGGCCTTCGAGGGCAAAGGCATCAAGATCGTCCGCGGGCCGTTCTACACGGGCCCCGCGCTGTACTTCCACTGGGAGAACGCGCCGCAGTTCCAGGACGTCAAGGTCCGTCAGGCCGTCATCTGGTCGCTGGACCGCGACGAGGCGAACCACGTCGCATATGGCGACAAGACGCAGGCGCCGCAGTGGGCCGCCGGCGTCAGCGACACGCTCCTCAAGACCTGGCTCTCGGCGGACGACCAGAAGAAGCTCACCGTCTACAAGAAGGACACCGCGAAGGCCGACGCGCTCATGAAGGACGCCGGCTACGCGCGCGGCAGCGACGGCATCTGGGCGAAAGACGGCAAGAAGCTCGAGTTCGACATGCAATACCCGAGCGACTTCGCCGACTGGTCGGCCGTCGCGACGAACGTCGGGGACCAGCTCAACAAGTGGGGCCTGAAGGCGACCCTCCGCGGCGCGCCGCGGTCCACGCAGGGCCCGGACTTCAACACCGGCAAGTTCACCCTCTCCTTCAACGCCTGGGGCACCGGGAACCCACATCCCCAGCCGTCGATGGTCCGGCCGATCCGCGAGTTCAACACCACGCAGACCTCAGGCGGCCAGAAGTACCCGGTGAAGCAGAAGTCGTCTCAAGGCGACGTGGACTTCGAGGCGCTGCTGGTGCAGGCCGAGGACATCGACGAGGCGAAGCAGAAGGACGCCGTCAAGAAATACGCCTTCGCCTTCAACGAGCTGCTTCCGGCGATCCCGCTCGCGGAGCGCTTCAACAACGCGCCGATCAACGATCAGAAGCGCGTCTCCGGCTGGCCGGCGCTAGACGACAAGATCTACCAGAACGGCGGCGGCGACAACTTCGCGCTGATCCTGCTCATGGCGGGAACGCTCGGGACCAAGTAACCGCGCAAGGTACGGCCGATGGTCATGGCGATCACGCACGGAGGATCGCCATGACCGACGCCATCGTCCTCGCCATCCATGCCGAGCACGCCGACGCACTTCTCGACGGCACCGCACGTTTCGAGCACCGTTCCGTCCCGCCCAAGCGCCTGCCGGCACGCGCGTACCTCGCCGTCGTGGAGGAGCGCGCGATCGTCGGTGAGTGCCGGCTCGGTGCGCCGACACGCCGATCGGCACAGGGCTGGGCGCTGCCGGTGACGAAACCTCGCCGGTACCGCGCCCCGCGTCCGCTCAGCGAGTTCGGCCTCGCGAAGGTCCCGCGCTCGTTCCGCTATGTCGAGACCCAGCTCAGCTAGTTCGCGGGTCTCCAGGCGAAGGAGACGTGGACGATGCGCTCGCCATCGGTCTCGAAGGTCCACGTCGTGAAGTTCGCGAAATGACCCGGCGACCGCGTCAGGCCGCGCAGGATGACCGCGTTGCCGTGGACCTCTTCCTCGCGGATGAGGCGGATGAACGGCGGCGCGACGCGGATCAGCCGCTTCGCCGCGTCCTTCCCCTGGAGCTCCGTCTCGCCACCAGGGAGGACGATCGTGACGTCGTCGGCGCATACGGACGCAGCCTTGTCCACGTCGCTCGCCTCGAGCGCCGCCATGAAGGTCTTCGCGGCTTCGAGCGGGGTCACGCCGTCAATTCTCGCGCCGCAGCGAGGTGCGCACCGGACTCGACCCATTCGGGCCGCATCCGAACACCGAAGGCGCCGAGAGCGAGCGCCGTGACGATGCCGGCGGCCGCGAGCTCGGGATCGTCCCCCGCCCCGAGCGCGAGGCCGGTGTACCGCTCGTCGCCGACCGCGAGATCCATCGTCAGACCGCCGCTCTCGACGATGAAGTCACGGCCACCGAGCACGAACGTGACGTTGCGGTCCTTCGCGGCGCGCTCCAGGTCCTCGATCGAGGCGGCGTCGCGGCGCGCGAGGACGACGAGCTTTCCGTCAGGGACGTCGGCGCCCGTCAGCGCGAGCTCGCGTGTCCTCGCACCCGCGACCGCGATGACATCCGGCGTCACGCCGAGGACCGGGTCGTGTTCGGCCAGCGCCTCGTCGACCAGCAGCACCACACGGCGGCTCGCCTCGGCCGCAGCGACGAATCGGATGAGCGCCGCAGCCTCGCGGCGGGAGACCTCGCCAAGCTCAGGTCGGGTCGCCGCAAGCTGGTACGCGATCGTGGCGACCGATGTGCCCGATCGCGCGAGGAGCGGGTCGTCGAGCGGATCATCGGGACCCTGGACGGATGCGCCGGCCGCGGTCAGCACGCCGCGCGCGTAACGCGTGACCGTATCGGCGCCGGCGCCGCGGATGAGGCCAACGAGGTAGCGCACGTCGGGGCGCCCGAGCGCTTCCAGATACGCGCGGACGCGCACGACGGTGCGCTCCTCGTCGACGCGGTCGTCGAGCGAGAGCAGGAACCCGCGGACGAGCGGCGCATCCACCAGTGGCGGATTATGGGGATGTGCGCAGGGGCCTCGCGCCATATGCGATCGCCGCCGCGGGCGTGGTCGTCGTTTCGATCGGCGTGCTCGGCGCAGCACTGGCGTCGGGCGGCTTCCTCGTGCAGCGCACGGTCGTCGAGCCCACACCGACAGCGGCGGGCACGCGCCCGCCGATCGAGCTGTCGCGTGCCGGACACCTCGCCTACTGGCGCGCGGATACCACCGGTTCGACCCTCTGGGTAGCCGGCATCGACGGATCGCAGCGGCGGGCACTCACGACCGTCGATCTGCCGAGCCGCGTCGGCCTGATCCGGTGGTCGCCTGACGGGAACGCGATCGCGTACCTCGACAAGGCGCAGGGTGCGGTCGTCGTACGGCTTGACGGATCGCGCACCGAGATCCCGTTACCCGCTGCGGTCACGCAGACCGGCGCGCGCCTGATCGATCTCGAGTGGTCGACGGACAGCCGGTCGATCGCATCGACACTCCGCACCTCGACCGGCTTCGGCGCCGCCGACGTGTACGCCGCGTCGGCCAGCGGCGGCACGTGGCGAAAGGTGACGATCGAAACGACCGGCTTCCTCTCGCAATGGATCTCGGCGGACGAGATCCTTATCCACACGCAGGAAGGGCTCATTGGTGTCGTGCGATCCGACGGGACCGGACTGCGGCCGCTGACCGGGCTCTCCGCCACGTCGCCCTTCGTCGCGGACGACGGCCGCCTGTACTTCCTCGCCGGTCAGGTCGCACCGACGGTGCGCGATCAGACGGTGCCTGTCGTGAACGCCGCCCAGGCGCGCATCTGGAGCATGACCCTCGACGGCGGCGACATCCGCCAGGAGACCAGCCAGTCGTTCGATGACGTCCGGCTCGCCGGGCGCTGGCCGACTGGCAGGTTCCTCGTCCATCAGAGCGCGAGCACGTCACTCGCGCTCCTCGCACCCCTCGAGACCGTGGGTGGCGTGGTCGATCGCGTCGTGTTCTCACCGGATCGGCGCACCGCGATCGGGGTCAACGTGAACCGGATATTCCGCTATGACGTCACACGACCCGATCAGCCGGTGCTCCTCCTGAGCGATGTCGTGTTTCCTGACGCCTGGTATCCGCAGACCGTCGTTCTCGCGGTCTCTTCGCCGTCGTCTGCCTCCGCCGGACCGAAGGCCCGCTACACGTTCGCGCTCCACGGCGTGATCTGGGCGACGGATGCGTCCGGTGCGACCCGCTTCGTGCGCAAGTTGCAGACGGACGCGGCCTCGCTTCGCCGGATCGGCGGCGTCGCCCTTCCGCAGTGGTCGCCAGCCGGCGATCGCATCGTGTATTTCGACGTGGTCACGAACTCGGTGCAGGGGGCGGTCTTCGTGACCGATGCGACCGGCGTCACTGCACGCGTGGGTGATCTACAGGACACGGCCGGCCCGTTCCCGACATGGGCGCCCGACGGGAACGTCGCGTTCACGCAGCTGGTCGGTACTCGCGATCCCGCCGGATTCGGCGCGGACGGAGAGGCTCGGATCGTGACGCCCGGGAACGCGCGCATCGCGACCTATCGGGGCCGCGAGATCGGGTTCGGCGGCGGGAAGACCTACCTCATCGACAACGGCGTTCTGAGCCTCAGCCCGCAGACGCGCGTCGATCACAGCATCCTCGAGGTATTGCCCAATGGGGGCACGCGAACTGTCGCCACGCGCGCCGCAGTCGCACCCGCGAACCGCCCGGGCGTGTTCGAGGGGATCGCCTTGCAGCTGTCGGCGCTCGGCGTGTCGGCGGATGGCGGCTACGTGTCCGTGCGCGCGAGTCCGGCGGCGGGCAACCGCGGGTTCGTGTTCTCCGTGCTGCGCGCGGCCGACGGCGCGGCCACGATCGTCATGGACGGGCTGGGCGTGGGCGATGTGCGCTGGTCCCCCAACGGCCATCTCGTCGGCCTGACGCTGGGCAACGACCTGCCGCGGGTGCTCGACGCCGAGACGAGCGTTGTGGTCGCCTCGGCCGGCGAGGGCCGCTTCGCGGGCTGGTCACCGGACGGATCGTGGTTCTACGTCGCACGGGACGTGGGCCTGTTCGCGATCCCGCTGAAAGGCGGTGACGCCGTGCGCGTATCGCTGCTCGGCGTTGCGGTCTCGACGACTACGCCCTGAGGCGCGTGATGAAGCGGCGGAACGCCGCGAGGTGCTCGTCCGCTGACCGGTAGCCCGCGCGCATCGTGTTGAACTCAAGGTCGGTCGCGCCCATCGAACGGTACGTCTCGGCCGTGCTGGACAGCTCGTCGTCGCTCATGCGCGCACCGGTGCGCCCTTCGAGCCCGACGGTCGCCGGATCGCGGCCGGCCTCCTTGACCCACTCCCAGAAGGTCGTCGCCTGTGCGCGGCCTTCGTCGTTCGCGGCGAAGTGCGAGAAGAGGCCGTCGGCGAGCCGCGCGGCGCGCCGGATCGCGGGCTCGCTGTCGGCGCCCATCCAGAGCGGGATCGGGCGCTGCACCGGCAACGGTTTGAGGCCCGCACGATCGACGTGGTGCCACGTCCCTTCGAACGTCACTGACGGCTTCGTCCAGAGCTCGCGCAGGAGCGCGATCTGCTCTTCGACGCGCTTGCCGCGGTCCTTGAAGCTCATGCCGAGCGCATCGAACTCCACCCAGTTCCAGCCGACGCCAACGCCCAGGCGCAACCGGCCGCCGGAGAGCACGTCGAGCGCGGCAGCCTGCTTCGCGACGAGTGCCGTCTGCCGCTGCGGAAGGATCAGCACTCCGGTGGAGAGCTCGAGCGTTGTCGTGAGCGCCGCAGCGAAGCCGAACAGGACGAAGACTTCGTGGAACGGCGTCTCGATCGTGTAGGGACCCGACCAATTCGGCCGCGCCGGATCGGCGCCGAGCACGTGGTCGTACGCGACCAGGCCATCGAACCCCAGCGCCTCGACCTCGCGGATGAACCCCGCGATGGCGGCCGGGTCGGCGCCGATCTCGGTCTGGGGAAAGATCGCGTGGAGCCGCACGGCATGAGTATCCCGCCGGAGCGGCGCGCCTGCGTCGAGGACTCGGCGCGGACTAGACTCGCGCCGCATGACCCGACCGCTCGCGCCACGGATGTCGCGCCTGGGCACCGAGACCGCCTTCGAGGTGCTCGCGAAGGCCCGCGCGCTCGAGGCGCAGGGCCGCGACATCGTGCACCTCGAGATCGGCGAGCCCGATTTCGACACGCCGCCGTCGGTGGTGCACGCCGGACTC
>JBBQHN010000007.1:0-30555 GCA_038324015.1 Candidatus Limnocylindria bacterium
GATCGCCAACATCGCGGGCATCTCCGCAGCCGACGCCGAGATCGGCGCGCTCATCGCGGAGGTCCACGACAAGGTGGGCCGCGATGGTGTCATCACCGTCGAGGAGTCCAAGGGTCTCGAGTTCGAGAAGGAATACGTCGAGGGGATGCAGATCGACCGCGGGTACATCTCGGCGTACTTCGTCACGAACGCCGACCGCATGGAAGCCATCATCGAGGACGCCTACATCCTCATCACCGACAAGAAGATCTCCGCGATCACCGACATCCTGCCGGTGCTCGAGAAGCTCGTGCAGGTCAGCAAGAACCTCGTCATCGTCGCCGAGGACATCGACGGCGAGGCCCTCGCCACGCTCGTCGTGAACAAGCTGCGCGGCACCATCAACGTCCTGGGCGTGAAAGCCCCGGGCTTCGGTGACCGTCGCAAGGCGATGCTCGAGGACATCGCGATCCTCACCGGCGGCAAGGTCATCAGCGAGGAGGTCGGTCGCAAACTCGACTCGACCACCGTCGCCGACCTCGGCCGCGCCCGCCGGGTCACGTCCAACAAGGACGAGACGACGTTCGTCGAGGGCCACGGTCCCCAGGAGGGCATCCTCGCCCGCGTCAAGCAGATCAAGGCCCTCATCGAGGAGACGACCAGCGACTTCGACAAGGAGAAGCTCAACGAGCGTCTCGCGAAGCTCGCCGGCGGCGTCGCCATCATCCGGGTGGGCGCTGCCACGGAGATCGAGCTCAAAGAGAAGAAGCACCGCGTCGAGGACGCGCTCTCCGCTGCCCGTGCCGCTGTCGAGGAAGGCATCCTTCCCGGCGGTGAGGTCGCGCTCCTGAACGCCGTCAAGGCGCTGGACGCGGTCAAGGCCAGCGGCGACGAGCTCACCGGCGTGAACATTCTCCGCCGCGCGCTCGAGGAGCCCTTCCGCCAGCTCGTGGCGAATGCCGGCCAGGATGGCGGCGTCATGCTCGAGGGCGTCCGTCGCAAGCAGGCCGAGTCCAAGTCCGGGACCTGGGGCTACGACGTCATCAAGAACGAGATCGTCGATCTCGTGAAGACCGGGATCATCGACCCGGCCAAGGTGACCCGTTCCGCTCTGGAGAACGGCGCATCCGTCGCGGCGATGATCCTCACCACCGAGGCCCTCATCACCGATCTACCGGAAAAGGACAAGATGCCGGCGATGCCCGGCGGTGGCGGGATGGACTATTAACCCGTAGTCCGAGGCGATCACGCGTTCACGGAGCCCCCGCCGAAAGGCGGGGGCTCCTGCTATTGCGTCGGTCTACTGCGTCGGTGGGGCGATGCGGGACTGCATGACGAGCGGGCCGGCGCGCTTGCCCTCGGTCGACATCTCGAGCGTCACCGCGCACTGCGCGTAGGTGTCGACCGGGATCGTGAGGTCGACGCTCTGGACGGTCTGCCCGTCGGGGGTGAAGTTGGCGCCCCGGACCCAGTGGCCATCGGCGTCGACGAGCCAGACGGCGTAGACCGCGCCGTTGGGCAGGCCCTTCTGTAGATCGTGGAACAGGACGAACGCCGTCAGGTCGGGCTTCGCGGGCGCGAACAATGTGGCGCCCGCCCCGCGCCACTGGTCGAGGCCTGCCATGTACCAGGTCCGGCCGCCATGTGAGGCTTTCTCGAGGACCGCGGCATACCCGGACCGCTCCGCGTTCGTGCGGTCGAGCTCCCGGAGCGAATTGAGGTCCAGGCCCACCAGGAGCACGACCGCCGCGGCGAGCGCGCCCGTCGCGAGCCAGCGGCGGCTCGGCCGGAATGACCATGCCGTCTCGCGCGTGGGGGCCGTGACGGGCGCCGGCAGGTCCGCCGCGGCCGCCGCAAGGATCCGCGGCTTCAGGCCCGTCGGCGGTTCGCGCATCACGACCATGTCGGGAAGCGCGTTGACCGTTGTCGAGATCTCGGCCAGCTCCTCGCGGCACACCGGGCATGCCGCCAGATGCAGCGCGACACGCTCGGCCTCGGCGCTCCGGAGCGCCCCGACCGCGTACAGCTCGAGATCGTCGGTGACGTGCTCCGTCATGACCGCAGGCCCTCGAGGGACCGCCGCATCTTCAGGAGGCCGATGCGCATCCGGCCCTTCACCGTCCCGAGCGGGACCCCCATGAGCTCGGCGAGCTCGACGTGGGTGTACCCGCCGAAGTACGCGAGCTCGATCGTCCGCCGCTGGGCCTCAGGAAGCGTCTGGAGGGCCAGCCGGACGGTCTGCTGCTCGACATTGCGCTCGGCGGACGCCGCCGTGTCCTCGTCGGACGCACGCTGTTCGGCGACCTCGAGCGGCGCCGGACGGAAGGCGGTCTTGCGCCGGAGCACGTCGACCGACCGGTGATGGACGATGGAGAGGAGCCAGCCGCGGGGGTTGCCGCGCTCACGGCGGTAGCCGGCGGCGCCGCGCCAGGCCGAGATGAAGGCGTCCTGGACGACATCCTCGGCGCCCTGGCTCTCACCGAGGATCCGGTACGCGAGGGCGTACGCCAGGCGGCCATAGCGGTCGTAGAGCGTGGCCAGGGCGGAGAGGTCCTGGGCGGCGAGCGCGACCATCAGAACGTCGTCGGTCAGGCCATCATCTGGGGTCATCCGGTGACTGTACGCAGGCCGAACGGCCGTGGATGTTTCGGACAAGAAGCGACCCGAGCGACCTGCCTCCGTGCCCTGTCGCAGCTTCGAAGCTCAGCGACCTGGCCGTGGAGCCGATCCTCGATATCCTCTCGGACCGCCTTTGATGCTATCTCCGGTTGCGCTCCTCGGGACCGTCTCCGTTGATGGAATCTCCGGATCCGTTCCCCTTGGCAGACCCCTCGGGTCGCGGTGAAACATAGCGCGGCGCCGAGCAGGTCGACAATGGCTTTATCCACCAAGTCGCGTCCGCAGAGGTACATGTTGTCCACGACCCGCGAGAGTTTTCCACCGTCCATCCACGCGCGTCACGAAACATGCGCGCCGGTCCCGCTCCGTACCATCGAACGGTGAGCAGCACTGCGGTGGACCCGATCCTCGATGTTCTTAATCCCGAGCAACGCGCCGCGGTGACGCACGGGTCTGGTCCGCTCCTCATCCTTGCCGGTGCCGGATCGGGGAAGACGCGCGTCCTGACGCACCGGATCGCGTTCCTCATCCGTGACCTTGACGTCCCCGCGCGGAAGATCGTCGCCGTCACCTTCACGAACAAGGCGGCCAAAGAGATGCGCGGCCGCCTGCAGAAGCTGGTCGGTGCTGCCGCCCTCGCGGACCTCACCGCGGGCACCTTCCACGCGTTCTGCGCCCGCTTGCTGCGGCGCGACGGCCCTGAGATCGGCCTCGACCGGGGCTTCGCGATCTACGACACGGCCGACCAGCGGGCGCTCCTGCGGCAGGCCATGGCGGACACGGGCGTCTCCGAGCGCCTGTTCTCACCTGGCGCGGTCGGGTCCGTCATCTCCGGGGCGAAGAACGAGCTACGCGGCCCGGCCGACCTCGCGAACGACGCGAAGGGCCAGCTCGACCGCGTGGGGGCGACCGTCTGGCGACGGTACGAGGCCCTGCTCAAGGAGAACAACGCGGTCGACTTCGACGACCTCCTTGTGCTCCCGAACCGGTTGTTCGAGACCAGCGACCGGGCCCTCGAGAAGTGGCAGGACCGGTATGACCACATCCTCGTCGACGAATACCAGGACACCAACCGCGCGCAGTACGAGCTGCTGCGTTACCTCGCCGGCTTCAAGCAGAACCTCTGCGTCGTCGGCGATGACGATCAGTCCGTCTTCTCCTGGCGTGGTGCCGACGTCCGCAACATCCTTGACTTCGAGCGCGACTACCCGAACGCGGTGGTCGTGAAGCTCGAGCAGAACTACCGGAGCACCCAGACG
Organism: Candidatus Limnocylindria bacterium; assembly: GCA_038324015.1. Taxonomy (GTDB): domain Bacteria; phylum Chloroflexota; class Limnocylindria; order P2-11E; family P2-11E; genus UBA4735. The sequence goes on from JBBQHN010000007.1 coordinate 3,858, forward strand.
ATCCTCGACGCGGCGCACAGCGTCGTGCGCAACAACGCCGCGCGCAAGGAGAAGAAGCTCTGGACGGTGAAGACGGGCGGCGATCCGGTCACCGTGATCCAGGCGCACGACGAACATCACGAGGCCCAGACCATCGCCCGCGAGATCGAGCGGCTTCGACGTGAAGGCCAGGTCACGAACGCCCGCGATGTCGCGGTGCTCTACCGGACGAACGCGCAGTCGCGAGCCATCGAGGATGTGTTCCGCGGGTTCGGCCTCGCGTACCAGGTGGTCGGAGGCGTGTCCTTCTACGAGCGGCGCGAGGTGAAGGACGTGTTGGCGTACCTGCGGCTGCTGCGGAACCCCGTGGACAGCGTCGCGATCGCGCGGGTGCTGAACACGCCGCCGCGCGGCATCGGCGCGAAGAGCCAGGCCGGCCTCGTCGCGTTCGCGAAGGAGCGTCAGGTGCCCATTGCGGAAGCGCTGCTCGACGCCGAGCGGTCGGCCGAGATCCCGAAGCGGCAGGCGGCAGCGATGGTCGCGTTCGGGCGACTGCTCGCCCGGCTCCGTGACGAGCTCGCGATCAAGGATCTGCCGGACATCGTGGACGAGGTCGTACGCGCGTCGGGGTATGCGGCGTATCTCAAGGACGGGACGGCTGAGGGGGAGGAGCGCTACGCGAACGTGCTCGAGCTGCGGACCATCGCCGAGGACTACGTCGATCTCCCGCGCGACGAGCAGCTGCCCTCGTTCATGGAGGAGGTCGCGCTCGTGTCGGATGTCGACGAGTTCGCGGAGGCGAAGCCCGCTGCGACGCTCATCACCATGCATGCGGTGAAGGGGCTCGAGTTCCCGGTCGTCTTCGTGACGGGGATGGAGGAGGGCGTCTTCCCGCATGCCCGTTCTCTCGAGGACGAGCGCCAGCTCGAGGAGGAACGCCGGCTTTGCTACGTGGCGATCACCCGCGCGATGCGCCACTGCTACCTGACGTTCGCGCGCCGGCGCCAGCTGTTCGGGCGTACGAACGAAAATCCGCCGTCGCGGTTCCTACGCGAGCTTCCGTCGGACATCGAGGTGCGCGGGAAGATCGAGACCGCGGAGCGCGACCAGTGGGAGGAGCTCGACTGGGAGCGCGGTCGGGAGCGCTACGAAGAGCGGCGCGCCGAGCGGCGCGGCGCTGCGCTGGCGGGAGTGCCTCCGACGTGGAGCGGCCGCGAGCCGGGCGCCGCGCAGGTCGATCGCGGCGCGCGCGTCGCGGCGACCGGCGAGACGCGCTTCCGTGCCGGCGACCACGTCGTACATCCCGCGTTCGGCGCGGGCATCGTCATCTCGAGCGCGCCGCGTCCCGACGACGAAGAGGTGACCGTCGCCTTCGCGGGCAAGGGCGTGAAAAAGCTCATGGCGAGCTTCGCCGGCTTGACGAAGAACTGATGGCCACCGCGAAGCCCGCGCAGCGCGTCGCCGATCTCCGCGAGAAGCTCGAGAAGGCAAGCTACGAGTACTACATTCTCGACGAGCCAACGCTGGACGACGCGGCCTACGACGCGCTCCTCCGCGAGTTGCAGGATCTCGAGGCGAAGCATCCCGATCTCGTCACAGCGGAGTCGCCGACGCAGCGCGTCGGCGCGCCGCCATCCACCCGGTTCGCGCCCGTGGAGCATGCGCACCCGATGCTCAGCCTGTCGAACGCCTTCGACGAAGCGGAGGTCCGCGCATTCGACCAGCGCGTGCGGAAGGCCCTCGGCCGCGACGACGTCGGGTACGTCTGCGAGCTGAAGATCGACGGGCTCGCCATCAACCTCGCCTACATCGACGGCCGCTTCGTGCAGGGCGCGACGCGCGGAGACGGTTCGGTAGGGGAGGACGTGACCGCGAACCTGCGCACCGTGAAGTCCATCCCGCTCGCGCTTCGCGAGCGGCTCGCGGGACGCATCGACGCGCGCGGCGAGGTGTATCTGCCGAGCGCCGCGTTCGAAGCGACGAACCGGGAGCGGATCGAGCGGGAGGAGGCGCCGTTCGCGAACCCGCGCAACGCTGCGGCCGGCGCTGTCCGCCAGCTCGACCCCGCGCAGACCGCGAAGCGGAACCTCGCGATGTGGGTGTACAGCGCCGCCGGTCTCGAGGTGGACTCGCAGCATGCGCTGCTCGAGCGCCTTCGCGCGCTGGGACTGCGCACGAACCCGAGCGTGCGCCGGGCGAAGGACATCGACGAGGTACTCGCGTTCATCGAAGAATGGCGGACGAAGCGGCACGAGCTCGACTACGGCACCGATGGGATCGTGGTCAAGGTCGATCGCGTTGCGGACCAGGAGGTCCTCGGCTTCGTGTCACGGAGCCCGCGCTGGGCGATCGCTTACAAGTTCCCGGCGGAGCAGGCGGCGACGACCATCGAGGACATCAAGGTCTACGTCGGGCGAACCGGCGTCCTCACGCCGGTCGCCTGGCTCGCGCCCGTGTTGGTCGGGGGAACGACCGTGAAGCGCGCGACGCTGCACAACCTCGACGAGGTGCGCCGGCTGGACGTACGCGTCGGCGACCGCGTGATCATCCAGCGCGCCGGCGACGTCATCCCCGAGGTCGTTCGCGTCGAGCCCCCCGCCGTCGCGAAGGGGCACCGGCCGCCGAAGCGCGGGCCGGAGTTCGTCATGCCGGAGCGCTGCCCGGTGTGCGACGGACAGGTCGAGCATCGCGAGGACGAGGTCGCGTACCGCTGCGCCAACCCGGTCTGCTCCGCGAAGACCGGACAACGCATCGGCCACTTCGTCTCCCGCGGCGGTTTCGACATCGAAGGGATCGGCGGCGCGCTCATCGAGCAGCTCCAGGCGAAGGGCCTCGTGCGAGAGCCCGCTGATCTCTTCGCGCTGACACGGGAGCAGCTCCTCGACCTTGACCGGTTCGCCGAGAAGAGCGCGACCAACATCCATGAGCGCATCCGGGCCGCCAGGCGCCGGCCGCTCAATCGCATCATCAACGCGCTCGGCATCCCGCAGGTCGGGTGGTCGACATCGGAGGATCTCGCCGAATGGGTCGCGGGCAAGGTGCCAGCGGACGCGAGCCTCGCGCGGGTCTTCGCTGCGCTGCGCTCCGCGAGCGCGGAGGACCTGCAGGCCATCGACGGCGTCGGCGTGAAGGTCGCCGACGCGATCCGAAGCTATCTCGCCGATCCAGTCGAAATGGTCGGAATGGACAAGCTCGTACATGCCGGCGTCATACCCGTACTTCCGGCGCCACGCTCGGTCGCCAGCGGGCCGTTCGGTGGGAAGACGGTCGTGTTCACCGGGAAGCTCCAAAGGCGCAGCCGCGAGGACGCGGAGGCGCTGGTGAAGTCGCTCGGTGGGAAGGCGGCGAGTTCGGTGAGCACGAAGACCGATCTGCTCGTCGCAGGTCCTGGTGGCGGCAGCAAGCTCGAGAAAGCGATGCAACTCGGTGTCAAGGTCGTCGACGAGGAAGGCTTCGAGGCTATGCTCGCCACGATCGAGCGTTAATCCACGCGGGATGACGAAGGGATAGCCGTGTATCAGCCACAGATCCGCCCGGCCCCGACCATGCCGCCGAGCGGTGCCGCGCCCGCTCCGGAGATCCCGCTTCCGCCCGAGCCGCAGTCCATCGAGCAGACCGGACTGACGCTGAGCTTCATCGCCGACCTTGCGCTCAAGACGCTGTATCTCCGCGGTCAGATGACGATGGCCGAGCTGTCCACCGCTCTCGGTCTCCCGATCACGAACGTGATCGACAAGGTGATGGACTTCCTGAAGGGCGAGCGACTCGTTGAGATCCGCGGCGGCTCAGGGCTCTCATCCGCCAGCTACCAGTTCGTGATCGTCGACCGCGGCTCGGAGAAGGCGCAGGAGGCGCTCAATCGCAGCCAGTACGTCGGCAAGGCGCCGGTGCCGCTGCAGGCGTACCTCGACGCGGTGAAGCGACAGACCATCAGCAACATCTCGGTGACCCAGGACGAGCTCGCGCACGCGTTCTCCCACATGGTCATCCCGCGCGAAACGCTCGGGCAGCTTGGTCCGGCAGTGAACTCCGGCAAGTCGATCTTCCTGTTCGGCCCTCCCGGTAACGGCAAGACGACGATCGCCGAGGTCCTTGTCTCATTGCTGCGCGGCGAGGTCGTCCTCCCATACGCGGTCGAGGTCGATCAGCAGATCATCAAGGTCTACGACCAGGTCTATCACCGCGCGGCCCTCGATCCCGTCGTCGCGGACCGCCTGCGCTTCGACCACCGCTGGATCGTGAGCAAACGGCCCATCGTCATGACCGGCGGCGAGCTCACCCTCGAGACGCTCGACCTCATTTACGACGAGACATCGAAGTTCTACGAGGCGCCGTTCCAGATGAAGGCGAACGGCGGCATCTTCATGGTCGACGACTTCGGGCGGCAGCGCGTGTCGCCAAAGGACCTGCTCAACCGGTGGATCGTGCCGCTCGAGAAACGGGTCGACTACCTGACGCTGCATACCGGCAAGAAGCTGGAGATCCCGTTCGACATGCTCATCATCTTCTCGACCAACCTTGACCCGGCCGACCTCGTCGACGAAGCGTTCCTGCGGCGGATCCGCTACAAGATCGGCATCGAGGCGCCGACCGTCGCGCAGTACGAGGAGATCTTCAAGCGCATGTGCGCGCGCAAGCAGATCGAATACAAGTCCGAGGCGATGTCCCAGATCCTCGCGCACTACCGGCGCAAGAATCTCGGCCTGCGGTCGTGCCATCCGCGCGACATCCTTGAACAGTTGACCGACACCGCGCGGTTCCTCGGCCGTCCAGCGGCACTGACGCCGGACCTGATCGACATGGCCTGCGACTCCTACTTCGTGTCGCTCGACCCGAGCGGCTCGCCCCAAGGCGCGTGAAAGACGCCGATCTCCACCAGTAAGAGCAGGCCATGAAGAGGATCCTTCTCTTGCTCATCGCGGTGGCAGGCGGTTCCATGTGGCTCGATCGCGTCGCACGAAGGTCGGGCGTCAAAGATCAAGAGTTGTCACGGCCACTACCTGGCGACGAGTTGTTACCGAACGCTCAATTAGTGATGGACCGCAGCACGACGTTCGATGAACCAGCACGCGACGTGTGGCGATGGATCGTGCAATTGGGCAAGGATCGCGGCGGCTGGTACGTACCACTCTGGCTTGAGCGATTCACGCGCGGCACGCTGTTGAGCGGCATCCGCCACATCGATCCCCGGTTTCAGGAACTGCACGTCGGTGACGTTGTGCCCGAATACGGACCTGGCAAGCCGTTGTTCAAAGTGATGCAGCTGGAACCGCCACAGGTGCTCGTCTACCTTTCCCTGCGCGATCCATCGGCGAACTGGACCTGGCCTCTTGCTGAAGACCCTCTGCCGGAAGATGTGTTTGCGTTCAGCTGGTCATTCAGGCTGGATGACCTCGGGAACGATCGATGTCGGCTACACATCCGTTTTCGCGGAAAACAGCAAGGGAAGACGATATCGCCCGTGTTCTCTTTCTTTGTGGCCTGATCGATTACCTGACGCTCATCCTGATGTTCGCCGGGTTGCGTGAAAGATTGCGTGCAGTTGATATTCCTGAACGTCTGGCCCCGAGCGACTCGCCCCAGCGTGCGTACGCGGACCGCACCTCCTCAATTTGATGTAAGTGGAATCGCTCCCCTGGGGGATGCGTGGATCGACCGTCTGGCGGCACTATTTCCGTCAGATGACGCCTCGCACACGGGCATTCGCCTCGGTCGTCGCCGGCGCGCTCGCGATCGCGCTCATCTACTGGCTCGACCGGATCACGCCGAACGAGTACTCGTTCGAGATCTTCTATGTGATCCCGGTCCTCGCGGGTACGCTGCTCGCCGGCCGCAGCGCGGGGATCGCGCTCTCGGCGATCGGTGCCGTCGCCTGGACCCTGGACACGCTTCAGGAGTACGACTTCGTTGTTGCCGCGACGGCGTGGAACGGCGGGACGCGCGCCATCATCCTCGTGGGTGTCGTCGTCCTCGTCGATCTGTACAACAAGCGGGGCGCTCGCCTGGCGGCGGTCGACCAACACCGTGAGGATTCGTTCGCGCTGGTGGCGCACAAGCTTCGCCAGACCGCGAAGCGGATCACCTCGGTGACGGGCGCGATCGCGACGCGCGACACAGACGGGATCGTCACCGAAGCACGCATCGCGCTCGATCATCAGTCGCGTGAGCTCAAGCGGATGGCCGAGGACGTCCTCGAATCGAACCTGCTCGAGGCCAAGCGCTTCCGTCTCGACCTCTCCGATGTGGATCTCACCGAGCTCGTGACCGATGTCACGCGTGAGATCGGCCGCGGCCAGGTGCAGCTCGTCGTGCAGGCCGAGCCTGTTGTCATCGAAGCTGACGCCGACCGGCTGCGGCTCATGGTCACGCACCTGATCGAGAACGCCCTCAAGTACTCGCCCCCCAGCGCGCCCGTGGTGGTGACGATCGCGAGCGGTCCGACGCAGGCGCGGATCGTCGTGCAGGACCAGGGCGTGGGATTTGGTCGCTCGGACCTGACGGTGCTCTTCCAGAAGTATGGCCAGCCCGGCACGGCGGGCGCGACCGGGACGCAGGGCGTCGGGCTCGGCCTCTACGTCACGCGGCTCCTCGCGGAGGCCCACGGCGGCAACGTCAGTGCGGAGAGCGTCGGACCGGGCAAGGGCTCGACGTTCCAGCTCTCACTCCCGGTCCGGCAGCCGAAGGGTGCCGCCTAGCCTGGCTCGCCCGCCCGCGCGCTTCGAAGCGCCGAGCCTGCGGAACGGTGGTGGTCGCGTCGGGCAGCACCACCCGCATGAGCCGGACGATGGCGACCACCACGGCGAAGAACAGACGCTCGCGTACGCGATAGCGCAGGCCTAGCGGAGCGCGCAGCGCCGCCGGCACGAGCGCCGCCGCCAGCGCGTCGCTCGGCCAGTGGACCGGCTCGGGGACCCAGGCGAACGGACGAAGGACACGATGGGCGACGCGCATGCTCGTCGCGTCCGGCACGACGCTCGACCGGAGCATCGCGCGCTCGTACGCCCCGAGGTCCGCGAGCGTCTCGGGCTGGCGGTCGAGCGGGATCCCGAGGATCTCGGCCAGCGGCTTCGTCTCCTGCCAGTACGCGTCGCGGTCGGAGGCTGACAGCGGGCCTGCGACCGCTTCGTATAGCCGGAGCGACGTCAGGACGAGCGTCGTCTGCACCCAGAGCAGGAGATCGGGATCACGCGCGTCGTAGCTGCGGCCGTCAGCAGCGGTCCCGCGGACCGCTCCGTGCCGGCGGTCAATGCGCCGCAGAGCCGCGCGGGCCTCGGCGGGGCCGGCGAAGACGACTGCAAGCGTCGTGTTCAACGTCCGCCGCAGCCGTCCGATCGGGTCTCGCGCGAAATCCGAGTGGCGCTCGACGCCTGCCGCGACGAGCGGGTGTGCGACCTGCATCACGAGCGCGGCGGTGCCGCCGAGGAGCACGAACAGCTCGCGGTCGACGCGCCGGGCGACCGAGCCCGGGGGCAACAGATCGCTCTCGGCGTCCATAGACTGACGATATGGTCGCCATAGATCGGGCCCGCGTCGAGCACGTCGCCGGCCTCGCCCGCATCGCGCTGACTGACGACGAGCTCGACCGGTTCACCGGCCAGCTGCAGGTCATCCTGGAGGCGATCGAGCAGCTCAAGGACGTCGACACCTCGGCGGTCCCGCCCAGCGCCTCCGTGCTCCCGCTCGAGAACGTCATGCGCGAAGACGAGCCGCGCCCAAGCCTTCCGGTGGACGTCGTGCTCGCGCAGGCCCCGGATCGCGAAGGCGACCTGTTCCGGGTCCAGGCGAGCCTCGAGGAGCGCCCCGATGCGTGAGCTGCCGCGCACCATCACCGAGGTCGCCCAGAAACTGCGCGCTCGGGAGGTGAGTGCGGTCGAGCTGACGGACGCGTTCCTTGAGCGCGCACAGGCGGATACCTACAACGCGTGGCTGCGCGTTGAACCGGAGCACGCCCGCGCGCAGGCAGCGGCGGCCGACACGCGGCTGAAAGCCGCCGACGCACCGGTCCTGACCGGCGTGCCATGGGCGTGCAAGGACATCATTGGCACGAAGGGCATTGTGACGACCGCGGCATCGAAGATCCTTCAGGGCTACGAGCCCGCGTACTCCGCGACGGTCGTCGAGCGTCTCGACGGCTGTGGCGCGGTGATGCTGGGGAAGACGAACCTCGATGAGTTCGCGATGGGTAGCTCGAATGAGAACTCCGCATACGGTGCGGTCCGTAACCCGTGGGACCCGACACGCGTGCCCGGCGGATCGTCGGGTGGGTCTGCGGCGGCGGTCGCCGCGGGCCAGGCCGTGTTCGCGCTCGGCACCGACACGGGTGGCTCGATCCGGCAGCCGGGTGCGCTCACCGGGATCGTCGGCATGAAGCCGACCTACGGCCGCGTGCCGCGCTACGGCGTCGTGGCTTTCTCGTCGTCGCTCGACCAGGTCGGGCCGCTCGCGAATTCGGTCGAGGACGCCGCCATCGTGTGCGAGGCGCTGTTCGGCATCGACCCGCACGATGCGACGACCATCGACCGCCCGATCGACGTGCGCCGCGAGCTCGACGCGGGCGTGAAGGGCCTGCGCCTCGGCGTCCCGCGGGAATACTTCACACCGAAGGGCGTCGAGCCCGGTGTCACCGCCGCGATACGCGCCGCGATCGCGCACTTCGAGAAGCTCGGTGCCGAGATCGTCGACGTCTCGCTCCCGTCGACCGACAAAGGCCTCGCCGTGTACTACATCGTTCAACCGTCGGAGGCTTCGGCGAACCTCGCGCGCTACGACGGCGTTCGCTACGGGTTGCGCGTACCCGGCAAGGACCTCGTCGACACGTACCGCAAAACGCGTGGCGCGGGTTTCGGTCCCGAGGTCAAGCGGCGCATGATCCTCGGCACGTATGCGCTGTCGGCGGGCTATTACGACGCGTACTACGTGAAGGCGCAGAAGGTCCGCACGATCATCAAGCGCGAGTTCGACGCGGTGTTCGAGAACGTCGACGCGCTCGTGACACCGACGTCGCCGACGGTCGCGTTCAAGATCGGCGCCAAGATGAACGACCCGCTGCAGATGTACCTCAACGATGTCTTCACGCTGCCGGTCAACATCGCCGGCCTCCCGGGACTCTCGATGCCCTGCGGCCTCTCCGAGGGCCTGCCTGTCGGACTGCAGATCATCGCGAATTCCTATCAGGAGCGCACGCTGTTCCGCGTTGCGGCCGCGTTCGAGGCCTCGACGGAGCATCATCGCCGTCATCCGGTGGAAAAGGAGCGGGCAGCATGACGCTTGCGAAGCGCGCCCTGACCGGCGAGCGGGTCGGACGCCTGCCCGCGAGCGGCATCCGCCGCTTCTTCGACCTCGCGTCAGGGATCCCCGGAGTGATCTCGCTCGGTGTCGGCGAGCCGGACTTCGTGACGCCGGACGCGTTCCGCGACGCCGCGGTGCGTTCGATCAAAGAAGGCAAGACGCAGTACACCTCGAACTACGGGCTGCTGGCACTCCGCGAGGCGATCGCTGAGCACACGAAGGGGCAGCGCGGGGTCTCGTACGACCCGAAGGGCGAGATCCTCATCACCGTCGGCGTCTCGGAGGCGGTCGATCTTGCGCTCCGCGCGACGCTCAACGACGGCGACGAGGTGATCCTCGCGGACCCGTCTTATGTCGCCTACCTGCCCGCGATCATCCTTGCCGGCGGCGTACCCGTAGCGGTCCCCACGAACGAAGCAACGGATTTCCGGCTCCTTGCCGAGGACGTGCGCCGCGCGATCACCCCACGCACGCGCGCGATCCTGCTCGGCTTCCCGAACAATCCGACCGGCGCCGTGTTGCTGCCTGAAGATGTCGCCGGCATCGCCGCACTCGCCAGGGAGCACGACCTCCTCGTCTATTCGGACGAGATCTACGACCGGCTCGTGTATGGCTCGCCGCACCGCTCGATCCTCGACGAGAACGACATGAAGGAGCGGACGGTCTACCTCGCGGGTTTTTCGAAGGCCTACGCGATGACCGGCTGGCGCGTCGGCTACGCATGCGCGCCGGCCGAGATCATCGAGCAGATGATGAAGATCCATCAGTACACCGTGATGTGCGTTCCGACGGCGGCGCAGTACGCGGCGCTCGAGGCGATCCGCACCGGCGAACCCGACGTGCGGCGGATGGTCGCCGAGTACGACGCGCGCCGGACGCGGATGCTCGGGCGGTTCAACGCGATGGGCCTGCACTGCTTCGAGCCAAAAGGCGCGTTCTACTGCTTCCCGAACGTGACGAACAGCGGCCTCACCGATGATGTCTTCTGCGAGCGGCTGCTCACGGAGGAAAAGGTCGTCGTCGTGCCGGGCAACGCGTTCGGCGAGCGCGGCGTCGGTCACATTCGCGCGTGCTACGCGGCGTCGATGGAGAAGATCGACGAAGCCTGCGATCGGATCGAGCGCTTCGTCGGGCGGCAGCGGCACTGATCGACTGGGAGCGCGCCTTCGAGAAGGCGCTCGCGGCCGGGGATCCCGTGGGCGCGTCCGATGTCCTACGCCGTACCGGCACCCGCGGGTGGGTGAAGAAGACCGAGTATTCGCGCGCGGCCGCCATCGTCCGCGCGCAGAGCGCATCGGCGTTCGTGCGGCGCGACTGGTCGGTGCGGCTGCTGCAGCACCCGCGCCGGGTCGACAAGGAGCTCGCCGCGGTGATCCTGCGGCCGCTCATTTCCACGCATCGTGCCGACCTGGAGCGCGCCATCCACCGCCTCGCGCGCGACGATGACTGGGAGGTACGCGAGTCCGCCGCATCCCTGCTCGGCGATGCCCTCGAGCGTGAGTTCGCTGCGTACCTGCGTCCCGCGCAGGCCTGGGTCGCGACCGGTGACGCGCGGCTGCGGCGCGCGGTCGTCGTCGGCGCGAAGTACGCCGCTCGATCGCGTCACCCCGAGCGCGCGGAGCCGCTTCTCGACCTCATCGAGCCGGCGCTCTCCGATCATGATGAGTACGTCCGGCGGAACCTCGGGCCGTTCGCGATCGGTGACCAGCTGCTCCGCTCGTTCCCCGACGAAACGTTCGCGCGGCTCGAGCGCTGGGCCCGGGAGCCCGACGAGAACATCCGCTGGAACGTCGCCTCGACGTTCACGAGCGCGTCCGGCGCGCGGGTGGCGGAGCGCGCATTCGGCATGCTCGCGTTCCTCTCCGCCGATACGAGGCCGTTCGTGACGCGGGCGGTCGGCGCCGCGGTCCGGAACATCCTCAAGCGGCGGCCGGAGCTGCGCGACGCGATCGCCGCGTGGGACGGTGGGCAACGCACCGTCGTCCAGCGGGCGCTCGAGACGGCGACGGCGGGCGTCTGATGGGCACGCGCTACGAGGACCAGCCGGTCGAGCACTGGGCCGGTCCCGGCTCGCTTGACCCGACGCCGGTGTGGAAGCAGTACATCCTGGTGGCCCTGTTCGTCCTCGTCACGCTGCTGCTCATCGCGGGCGTCGGCTACAGCGCCCTCGCGGTCGAGCTCGCGACGCCGCCGGCGAGCGTCATCGGTGGTCGGGTGGTCCTTGCGGCGAGCGACGTGCCACCGGTCGGCGCACCGCCACGGCGGTACGGCGCACCGCTCGTCGACGACAGTCACGCGTTCTATCTGCTCCAGTACAAGAAGGGCGAGTTCTTGGCGGTCCTGGCGTCGGCATTCCCGTCCTCGGCGCCGAACAGCAGCATCGGTGTATCGGTGACTGACGCAGCCGGCGGACCGCCACCGAACGTCGACCATTATCTTGTCTCGGTGGAAGGGTCGAAGGTCGTTGTGAACACCAGCCGCCTCATCAGCGGCACGCAGGTCGTACCTGCGCCGACCCGATGACGGTCGCTGTGCGCTACGAGACGATCATCGGCATCGAGTGCCATGTCGAGCTCGACACGCGCTCGAAGATGTTCTGCGGGTGCGCCGCGAAGTGGTTCGGAGCCCCGCCGAACACGCTCACCTGCGAGGTCTGCCTCGGGCTTCCGGGCGCGCTGCCATACCCCAACCGGCGGGCCATCGAGCTCTCGATCGCCGCGGGCATCGCGCTGCATTGCGAGACGCCCGAGCACACGAAGTTCGACCGCAAGAACTACATGTACCCGGACTTGCCCAAGGGGTACCAGATCTCGCAGTACGACCTGCCCCTCTCGGTGAACGGGTTCCTCGAGATCCCCGGTGATGACGGAACGCCCAAGCGCGTCCGCATCCGCCGCGCGCACCTCGAGGAGGACACCGGCAGCCTCCTGCACGCCGGCGGCGCGACGCTCGTTGACTTCAATCGGGCCGGCGTCCCATTGCTGGAGATCGTGACCGAGCCGGACCTGCGCTCCGCGACCGAGTCGCTTGCGTACCTCGAGGCGCTTCGCGAGCGACTCGTGTACGCCGGGGTCGCCGGCTTCAAGCTCGAGGAGGGCGGCGCGCGCTTCGACGTGAATGTCTCGATCCGCTTCGCTGAGGGTGGGAAGACCGTGTGGCCACCGCTCTCCGAGATCAAGAACCTCAACAGCTTCCGCGCGCTCGAGGAAGCCGTCGCGTACGAGTCGGCGCGCCTCTGGGACGAGTGGGAGAGCGGCGGGGAGCTGCGTACGCGCGCGGGCAAGATCACGGTCGGCTGGAGCCCCGACAAGCGCCGCACCTACGTGCAGCGCACGAAGGAAGAGGTCGACGACTACCGGTACTTTCCGGAGCCGGACCTTGTCTCCCTCGCTCCCGATCGCGCGATGGTGGAGCGGATCCGCGCGGCCCTCCCGGAGATGCCGGGTGACCGCCGCGCGCGCTTCGTCACGCAGTACGGGCTCTCGGACTACGACGCACGCGTCCTCGTCTCCGACAAGGAGCTCGCGGACTGGTTCGAGGCCGCGGCGGCGGCCGCGCCCGCGGAAGCGAAACGCGTGGCCAACTGGATCACCAGCGAGCTCCTCGGCCACCTGAAGACCTCGACCGTGCCTCTCGCCGACAGCAAGCTCACCCCAGTACAGCTCGGTGCGCTGGTCGGCCTCATCGCGGCGGGGACCATCGGTACGACCGCGGCCAAGACCGTGTTCGCGGAGCTCCTCACGTCGGGCGGCACGGCCGAGGAGATCATGAAGGCAAAGGGCCTCGCGCAGGTGTCGGACGAGTCCGCGCTCGCGGCTGCCGTCGATGCGGCCATCGCAGCCAACCCGAAGGCGGTCGCCGACTACCGGGCCGGCAACCAGCGCGCGCTCGGCGCATTGTTCGGTCCGGTGATGAAGCAGCTCGGCGGCCGCGCCGACCCGGCCGTCGTGAACCGGCTCATCGCCGAGCGGATCACGTGAGCGTTCCGCTTGACGACGTCGTCGCGTTCCTGGACGTCAAGCTCGAGGTCCACCTGTTCGACGAGATCGCCTCCAATGGTCTTGTGCTGGGCGCCTCCGACACCGTGAGCAGAGTCGCGGCGGCCGTGAACACGTCGTTCCACGCCATCTCGCGCGCGAAGTTCGCCGACGCCGACCTGCTGCTCGTGCATCACCGCTCGTGGCCCGCGATCGACCTCGAGCTCGCCCCGCAGAAGCTAGACCGCTTGAAGGACAACGGCATCTCGCTCTACGGAGCGCACTCCGCGCTCGACGGTGCCTCCGGCTTCGGGAACCCGGACCTGCTGGCCGCGGCGCTCGGGGTCATCGTCGACGAGCGCTTCCTGCCGTATCACGGTGGGCTTGCCGGCGTGGTCGGCCGGCACGGCCGGACGTTCGCGCAGCTCTCCGAGCGGATGCGCGACGTGCTGGGCGAGCCGATCGAGGCGTGGGAGAACACGCCGACGTGCAAGCGGATCGCGATCGCGACCGGGGGCGCTGGGAACACGTCGCTGCTCGAGGAGGCGCGTCAGCACGGCGCGGACACGTACGTGACCGGCGAGGGGAGCATGTACACGAAGCTCTACGCGCGCGAGCGGGGCATCAACCTCATCTTCGGCTCGCACTGGGCGACCGAGACGCTCGGCGTGAAGGCCCTGGCGTCGCAGCTCGAGGAGCGCTTCGGCCTGTCATGGGTGTTCATCGCGGAGCAGGACGACATCCGCTAGCTCCGCGCCGCGAAGGCCTCCTCGCCGCGCATGAAGAATGTCCCCACGAGGGCGGCGACTGGCAGCACCGCGATCGCGATCCACGCGGCGCTGAATCCGAACCGCTCGATCGCCGCACCCATGACCGGTGCGCCGATGACCGCGCCGAAGGTGCCGCCGGTCGCGGTCAACGCCTGAGCTGCGCCGGGTGCCCGCTTCAGCGATGCCGCCGCGGTGTTGAAGACGGCCGCGTAGGGGAGTGCGACGCCCACGCCGACCCCGATCCCCCCGAGCAGTGCGACCGTGAGCGGCCGTCCCGGGATCGCGAGGAGCGCGAGCCCGATGAGGTTCAGGACCTGCGATCCGCGCATGATCGCGATGGTCGTGGCGCGCTCGCGCGCGATCAGCCAGCCGCCGAGCGGCCGCATGAACAGGCCGGCGATGAGCACGAACGCCCCAAGCGTGCCGGCCACCACAAGCGACGTGTCGAACTCGCGGAGGATGTACACGCTGATCCACGATCCGGTCGCGAGCGACAGGCCGAAGCCGGCCGAGTGCTCGATGAAGCACCACCAGGCGTTGCCGTCGCGCAGCGCGTCGCGGATGTCGCCCGGGAGCACCATCCGTGGCACGGTCGGCGCCCACCGCGCGTACCCGATGAGGACCACGAGCAGCAGAACGCTTGACGCGACGAAGGCCCCGCGCCACCCGCCGAACGCGAGTGCGAGCGGCGGCATGAGCTGGAGGCCGAGAGCGCTGCCGAGCGGATAGCCGGCGCCGTACACACCCTGCCCGAAATGCGACCGCGCGCCGCCATAGAGCCCGGCGATGTACCGGACCCCGCCGACGAACGCCAGGCCGCTGCCGATGCCGCCGACCGCCTTCGCGAGCAGGAGCGTCTCATAGGTCGGGCCTGCCGCGAACAGCACGTTCGACGCGAGCGAGAAGGCGACGCCGTAGACGTTCATGCGCTTCGCGCCGATCCGGTCGGCCAGGCCCGCTGCGGCGAGCATCGTGACGACCGCGCTGAAGAACAGCGCGGTCGGGAGCAGGCCCGCCTGCACGTCGCTGATGCCGAGGTCGCGCCGGATGAGCGGGACGAGGGCGGCCTGATCCGTGTAGGTCAGTCCGACAGCGATCGCCGTCGCCGCAGCGAGAAGGACGCCGCGGGTGCGCTCGGTCAGGGCAGCTTGTCGTATCCGGGAAGGGTCAGGAACTCCACGAACGTGTCGGCGAGCGCGACGTCCTCGAAGAGCGCGAGCGCGTCCGCGAACCGGCGACCCGGGCCGTCGAGGCGCGCGACCTCCTCGCGGCCGATCTTCTTGATGAGCTCTTTCGTGATCGGCGTGCCCTCGACCGTCTTCGCGCTGTGGTGCACCCACTGCCAGATCTGGGAGCGCGAGATCTCGGCGGTCGCTGCATCTTCCATGAGGTTGTAGATCGCGGCCGCGCCCACACCGCGCAGCCACGACTCGATGTACTGGATGCCGACGCTCACGTTCCCCTTCACGCCGGCGTCGGTGATCGTGCCACCCGGCACGCCCACGGTGCGGATCTGGGTCTCGGTGACGCGCACCTCGTCGCGCATGCGCTCGAGCTGGTTCTTGCGGGAGCCGAGGACCGTGTCGAACTCCGCCATCGCGACCGGAACCAGGTCGGGGTGAGCGACCCAGGTGCCGTCGAACCCGTCGGTCGCCTCGCGCTTCTTGTCTTCGCGGACTTTCGCGAGGGCGATCTCGTTCACCTGCGGGTCTTTGCGCGTCGGGATGAACGCGGCCATCCCGCCGAGCGCGAACGCGCCGCGCTTGTGGCACGTGCGGACGAGCAGCTCGGTATACGCCCGCATGAACGGCACGGTCATCGTGACCTGGATGCGGTCGGGGAGCAGGAAGTCCGAGCGGTGGTTGAACTTCTTGATCGCGCTGAAGATGAAGTCCCAACGACCCGCGTTCAGCCCGCTTGAGTGGTCACGGAGCTCATACAGGATCTCCTCCATCTCGAACGCCGCGGGGAACGTCTCGACCAGGACCGTCGCCTTGATCGTGCCGTTCGGGAGGCCCAGCCGCAGCTCGGCCCAGACGAAGATGTCGTTCCAGAGGCGCGCTTCCGTGTGGCTCTCGAGCTTCGGCAGGTAGAAGTACGGACCGCTGCCCCGTTCCAGCTGGGCCTTGGCGTTGTGAAAGAAGAACAGTCCGAAATCCATGAACGCCCCGGCCACCGGCTTCCCGTCGACGAGAAGGTGCTTCTCAAGGAGATGCCACCCGCGGGGCCGCACGATGATCGTCGCGACCTCCGGGTTCAACGTGTAGCGCTTGCCCTCGGGGCTCGTGAAGTCGATCGACGCGCGGACCGCGTCAATGAGGTTGGCCTGCCCCGAGACCATGTTCTCCCAGGTCGGGGTGTTCGCGTCCTCGAAGTCCGCCATGTACGTCGAGGCACCGGAGTTGAGCGCGTTGATCACCATCTTCCGGTCGGTCGGCCCGGTGATCTCGACCTTACGGACCTCGAGATCGGCGGGAACCGGTTTGACGCGCCACTCGCTCTCGCGGACCTGCTTCGTGTCCGGAAGGAAGCCGAGCTCTGCGCCGGCCGCGAGCTCGGCCTGGCGCGTGACGCGTGCCGCGAGCAGCGCGGAGCGCGTCGGCTCGAACGCACGGGAAAGGTCGGCGACGAAGTCGAGGGCCTCCGCTGTCAGGACCTCGCTGGAACGGTCGATCGCTCCGCCGGTGATCTCGATGCCGTTCCTGATCGGCGCAGTCATTGGAAAACTCCCCTTGCGCGATGTGAAAGTTCAACACCGCGATGCGAATAACCGTGGCTCGGGATGGCGGCCATCGTAGCGCCTCCCCCGACCACGACCTTCGTACTCCCCCGCTGCGACATCGCTCTTTTCGGTGACTCGGCGTCAGACCTGGTCCCGTACAAAGGACCACGTGGAGCCGCTACAGATCGTGCCTGCGACCCCTCCGGTGGAGGCGACCCTTCGGATCCTGATGAACAGCGTGCCCTTCCTGATCGGCTGCGCCGTCGTACGCCAGCCGGCCGGGCCGGACGCTATCGCGGCGGAGGTCGGCCGGAACCCGTGGTTGTTCGATCGGCGGCTCACGACCCTGCAGCTTCCCGACGACACGCTGCCCGCGAACCGTGCGGTCGCCCTCGACTGGCCGGTGCCGTACCAGGCCGAGTGGGTCGGCGTTCCGCCCCGGCTCCTGATCTCGCGCCTCGTCTTCGCCGACCGCACGGTCGGTGTGCTCCTCGGGACCCTCATCACCCGCGAGCCATTGAACGCGCAGACGCGCGAAGCGCTCGACCTGTCCTGCGAGCTCATCGCGTCCGCGATGGCGATGTACTCGGCCGCGTCGCAGGCCGCGCCGCTGCCGGCGACCCCGGTCACGCAGGCTGCGTTCGAGTACACGCCGCCGCACCGGCCAGACCTCGCCACCGTTGAGCCCGCGGCGGTCGATCCCGCGCCGCCGCCGGCACCGGTCTACGCGACGACGACCGCACCGGTCACGGCATCGGACGCGGCGCCCGTCGCGCCTGGGCTCGCAGCGCATATCGACCGGATCGCCGCGCAGATCCGCGTCGCCGTCGAGAGCGCCTCGGACGCGCGCGCGATCGGCCGGATCCTGCGCGACGCGATGAACGAAGTGAGCGAGGCGTCGGCGTTCGCCGTCGCGCTGTATCACGCGAACCGCCTCGAGGTCGCGTACCGCTACAAGGTCGTCGGTGTGGATGCGGCGTCGAGCGAGCTGGGGAAGCAGGCCGTGGACGACTCACCGAGCTGCTTTGCCGTCCGCAACGGCGAGCGCTGGCATGCGTTCGATCGCGCGATCACGGTCGCCGGCGAGCGACAGCGCGTCGGCGTCGTGCAGATCCCCCTCATCGCGGATCGGGACGCCATCGGCGTGGTCACGCTCCAGACGTTCCGTGCGGGCGGCTTCGCGCAGGGCGAGCTCGCGCTCATCGCGGGCATCGTCGGCGCGACGACGCCGGGCTTCGCCGCTGCTCGTGCGGCCGACCGGTTCCAACCCTCGACTGCGGCATCCGCACCCGCTCCCGCACCCGTCGACATTGCGGCGGCCGCTGTGGCCCCGTCGCCGGCGCCGGCGATCGCCACACCGGAGCCGGTCTTATCGACGGACGACATCCTGCGGCTGCTCCTCGAGCAGTGCGCGACGGTGGGGATCCCGACCTCGTTCATCGTGGGCCTCGATCCTGAAGCCGGCATGCTCCGCGGCGATCGCGTCAGCGCGTCGCCCGAGGCCGGCGGCATCGACCGGTTCATCGGCATCTCCGACGCGCGCTTCACCGTCAGCATCGATGACCGCTACAACGCGATCGCGCGCGCCTGTCGCGAGGCCCGCATCGTGAGCGCGCCGACAGTGCACGAGCTCCTGCAGCCGGTGCATGACTGGAACGAAGCGACCCTCATCGAGCGCATGGCCGGGGGCGGCCGCTCCGCGATCGCCCCGATCGTCGTGAATGGCGACGTCGTCGGCGCACTCATCGCGGGACCGCGCGCCGACGAGTTCAGCGCCGACGAGCTCTCCTCGATCTCTGCGATGGTCGAGAGCGCGAGCGCCCGTCTCGGCGCCGCGTGGCGCGCCGCGACGGTCGGCGCGGCAGCGGTCGAGGTGCCGGCCGAGGCGCTCCAGCAGGCCCGCGACAACGTGGCCTAGACCACCCGTAGACTCGCCGCGTGATCGGTGGGGCAGCCTTCGCGGTCGTCGGGCTCCTGTTCCTCCTGAGCGCGATCCACGTCTTCACCGCGACGCTCTACCAAGGCCTCTTCGGAAAGCTCTCCAACACGTCGCTCGGCGCGCTCGCATTCGCGGTGTTCGCCCTGTCGCTGCTCGCGGTCATCCCTGCAGGCCGGCTTGGCGCGCGGCGGGCGATCGCCGCCACCGCGACGGCGCTCGCGCTCGGGACGCTCGGCTTCACCCTTATCCGGCAGGAATGGATCGATCTCGCGTTTTCGGCTGTCGCGATCGTCGCTGGAACGCAGTGGCTCTCGCTGCTGCACAGCGCGCGCTCTGCCGGTCGTCCGTCACCGCTCGCGATCGCGCTGCCCTGCGCGCTGGCCGTCGATCTCGCGCTCCGGGCGCTGTTCGCGACCGTCCCCGTGGTCGCCGCGCCGCTCGTCGTTGCCCTGCCGGTCGTGCTCATCGCGGTCCTGCTGTTCCTCGCCGCGGGCATCGCGGTGCTCGGTGAGCCGCTGAGCTGGGCGGCGCCCGGCCCACGTGGCGCGCTCGGCCTGGTCGCGATCGGCCCGCTGCTCCTCGCGGCCGAGACCGGCGCGACGAACGGGGCGCAGCTCGCGCTGGCGGGCGGCATCGGGCTGGACGGCGGACCGAGCACGCACATCGGGCTGCTCGTCGCGGGCATCGGGATCGCCGCGGGCGCGCTCGTCCTCGCGCGCGGGCTTCCCGCGCGGCCGGCCGCCGCCGCGGCGGTCACCGTCGGCGCGATCCTCATGTGGCTGCACGTGCCCTGGCTCTCGCTCGCCGCGGGCGCGGCCTTCGCCGCCGGCGTCGTGATCGCCGCGAGCGTGCTGAGTGCGGCCCCGCTGCGCGAGGCGCGATCGCCGTGGGCCACCGTCGTGTCCTTTGGCGTCGGGTGGGTGCTGTTCGTGGGTGGCGCCTTCGTCCACTACGCGTACTACGCGAACCTCGAAGCGCTGTGGCTGCTCACAGCGCTCGTCGTCGTCGGGGTGCTCGTCGTGCCGCCGTCGCCGCTGCCGCGCCTCCGCGCTGCGCTCGCCGCGGCGATCGCTGTGGTCGCGGTGGCGGTACCGGCGTTCGCCCTGCTCGTCACCCCGGTTCCGGCGTTCGCCCAACCGTCGCTCTCGTTCACCATCAAGACGTACAACGTCCACCAGGGCTTCGATGCGTTTGACGTCGCCGCCCTCGACCGTACGGCCGAAGCGATCGCGATCGGCGATCCGGACGTCGTCGTGCTGCAGGAGGTCGTGCGCGGCTGGCTCATCGACGAGCAACACGACGTGCTCGGGTACGTCAGTGCCCGCCTGGGGATGCCGTACGTGTTCGCGCCGAACATTGGTGATCTCTACGGCAACGCGATCCTCTCCAAGTATCCGATCACCGAGGTTCGCCGGATCCATTACGCGAAGGAGCCGGGCCTGACCCATCAGCCGCGCGGCGCGCTCATCGTGCGCATCGGCGGGCGGGCGATCGTCGCGGTCACACACCTGGACGAGAACGCCGACGCGAGCGCGATCCGCATGGAGCAGATCCGGACGCTCCTGGGCGAGCTGGGCACGGCGAGCCCGGCGATCATCGCCTGCGATTGCAATGCGAAGCCGGACGCTCCCGAGCTCCAGCTCATCACCAACACCGGCTTCGGCGATCTCACGCTCCAGTCCGGTGGTGGCCAACCGACGTTCCCGGCCGACCAGCCGGTCGAGCGGATCGACTACATCTTCGGGATCGGGGTCACGGCGTCGCAGGGCCGCGTCATCGCCTCGACCGCCTCCGACCACCGGGCCGTGCTCGTGCGCGTCACGCTGAGCGCTCCCTAGGGCGAATGGACGGGCGAATACACTTGCCCTAGCCGCGGGCTTCCTCCGACGGCGTGAGAGGGACCGGCATCGCCCAGCAGTTCGTCCACCTCCACACCCACAGCGAGTACAGCCTGCTCGACGGCCTGTCGCGGCTGCGCGACCTCGTGGCGCGTGCGAAGGCGTTGGACATGCCGGCGCTCGCGATCACCGATCACGGCGCGCTGTATGGCGCGATCGACTTTTACACGACCGCCAAGGCCGCGGGCATCAAGCCGATCATCGGGGTCGAGACCTACATCGCGCGTGGCTCGCGGAGCGACCGGGACCCGAAGATCGAAGGGCACGGGCGGCCGTTCCACCTGATCCTCTTGGCGAAGAGCTTCACTGGCTACCAGAATCTCGTCTCGCTCGTCACGAGCGCGCATCTCGACGGCTACTACTACCGTCCGCGTATGGACAAGGAGCTGCTCCGTGAGAAGCACGAAGGCCTCATCGCGCTCTCAGCCTGCCTCCAGGGCGAGGTCGCGCGTGCGGTCCAGGACCAGGGCATCGACGCCGCCTGCGCCGTCGCGCGCGAGCACCTCGAGATCTTCGGGCCGGGCAACTACTACCTCGAGCTGATGTCACACGGGATCCCTGAGCAGGTCGCCGTGAACGAGGGGATCCGCGAGGTCAGCCGGCGGACAGGCGTTCCGCTCGTCGCGACGAACGACATCCACTACGTGTACGCCGAGGACGCCGAGGCCCAGGACATCATGGTCTGCATCCAGAGCGGCAAGACCGTGGACCAGCCCGACCGGCTCAAGATGATCGATCACCCCGAGCTCTACATGAAGGACGCGGCCGAGATGGCCGCCCTGTTCCCCGGCGATCCCGAGGCGATCGCGAACACCGTGAAGATCGCCGAGGCCTGCGACATCGAGCTCCCGCTCGGGAAGTTCATCCCGCCGCACTTCGAGGTGCCTGGCGGTCTCACGCCGGATCAGCAGCTGCGCAAGCTTGCCGACAAGGGCGTGACGGAGAGGTACGCGGCTGTCACGCCTGAGATCCGGGCGCGCCTCGAACACGAGCTCGGCGTGATCGAGAAGACCGGCTACGCCGCCTACATCCTCATCGTCCAGGACTTCATCGCCTTCGCGCAGGAGCGAGGCATCCTCACCGCGGTCCGCGGGTCCGCCGGCGGCTCTCTGGTGAACTACTGCATCAATCTCACGGACATCGATCCGCTGCGCTATGGGCTCATCTTCGACCGGTTCCTCAACCTCGAGCGCTTCACCCAGCCGGACATCGACGTGGACTTCATGGACGACCGGCGCGATGAGGTCATCGAGTACGTGACAGCGAAGTACGGGAGCGATCGGGTCGCGCAGATCGTGACCTTCAATACGATGCTCGCCCGCGCGGCCGTGCGGGACGTCGCGCGCGTGCTCGGCATGAGCTACGGCGAGGCGGATCGCGTCGCGAAGGTCATCCCGACCGGACCAGGCGCTGGGAGCCTCTCCGAATCGCGCGTCCAGGTGCCCGAGCTCGAGATGATGGCCGAGGAGCCCGCGGTCGGCAGGCTTCTGGACCTCGCGGAGAAGGTCGAGGGCCTCGTGCGCTCGACCGGCACGCACGCGGCCGGTGTCGTCATCACGCGGGACCCGCTCACGACGCTCGTGCCCGTCGAGCACCCGAAGGGGAAGGCCGAGGGGTTCCAGACGCAATACGAGGACAAACAGATCGAGAAGCTCGGCCTCCTCAAGTTCGACTTCCTCGGTCTCTCGAACCTCACGATCCTCGACCGCGCCCTCAAGCTCATCCAGCGCGAGCGCGGGATCACGATCAAGCGCGAGGCGATCCCGCTCGACGACAAGAAGACGTTCGACCTCCTGGCGTCCGGTGAGACGACGGGCCTGTTCCAGCTGGAGTCGGCGGGCATGCGGCGTCACATCCAGGCCCTCAAGCCCGATCGGGTCGAGGACGTCATGGCGATGGTCGCGCTCTTCCGCCCGGGCCCGATGGAATACATCCCGCGGTACATCGCGCGCAAACACGGGTACGAGGCCGTCACCTATGCGCATCCCGCGCTCGAGCCGGTGCTGCGCTCGACGTACGGCGTGATGGTCTACCAGGAGGACGTGATGGCGGTGACGCAGGCGCTCGCCGGATTCACGCTTGGCCAGGCGGACGTCCTCTGCTACACGATCCGCAAGAAGATCCGGGAGAAGCTCGACGCACAGAAGGAGAAATTCGTCGCCGGCGCGCTCACGGCGGGCGTCTCGGCCGGGATCATCGAAAGCGTGTGGAGGGATTTCGAGCCATTCGCGCAGTACGGATTCAACCGGGCGCACGCCGCGATCTACGGGATCATCGCGTATCACACGGCGTACCTGAAGGCCAACTACACGCCCGAGTACATGACCGCTGTGCTCTCGTCCGACATGGGCGATTCCGAGCGCGTCGCCATCGCGATCGCCGAATGCCGTCGCATGGGGATCCCGGTGATGCCGCCGGACGTGAACGTGTCGCGGTTCGACTTCGTCGTGAACGGTCCGGAGATCCGCTTCGGTCTCGGTGCCATCAAGAATGTCGGCGAAGGCGCCATCGAGAACATCGTTGCGGCGCGCGAGGCCGGGGGGCCGTTCCGGTCGCTCGAGGACCTCTGTGGCCGCATCGACCTGCAGCGCAACAACAAGCGGGTCATCGAGTCCCTCATCAAGTCCGGCGCCTGCGACGCGTTCGGGCCGCGCCTTGCGCAGCTCGGACGATTGGACGCCGCGCTCGCCACGGGTCAGCGTGAGCAGAAGGACCGCATGTCCGGTCAGGTCGGCCTCTTCGACTTCGCCTCAGAGCCCGCGATCGCTGCGCCGACGACGGGTCCCGAGGCCTCACGCAAGGAGCTCCTTGGGTGGGAGAAGGAGCTGCTCGGGATCTACGTGTCCGACCACCCCCTTACCGACGTCGCGCAGCGTATCGGCGACGTCCCCGGCATCGTCTACCTCGCGGAGCTCAAAGAGGTGAAGGACGAGCTCGTGACCATCGTCTGCGTCGTCACGAGCGCGCGGAAGCACATCACCATGAAGAACAAGGCGCTCATGCTGTTCGCGCAGGTCGAGGACCTCACCGGCGCGTCCGAGGTCACGGTCTTCCCGCGCACGTACGAGCAGACGGCGGGCGTCTGGAACACCGACGAGATCCTGCTTCTCCTTGCGCGCGTCGAGCAGCGCGACGAGACGCCGAAGCTCCTGTGCGAGCACGCGGTGCCCTTTACCGAAGAGGGCATCGCCGAGATCGCGCGCATCACCGAGGAGCGGCGCATCTCGCTGGCGAAGAAGCGGCAGTACATGGAGAAGAACGCGGCCGCGAGCGGGAACGGCAACGGGTCTGGCAATGGCAATGGCAATGGCCACGGTGACGTCGTGATCCGATTCCGCGAGGCGCTCGATTACGAGCGCTCCATCGCCGTGTTCCAGCAGATCCAGCAGGTGCTCGCGAAATACGGCGGTCCGCTGCCGGTGTACCTCGAGCTTCCGCGGGCGGGCAGCGGGATCCGGCGTGTCGCGACGACGTTCCGGGCCCGCGCGGCCGACGAGCTGTCCCATGAGATAGACGCCGCGATCGGTGCCGGCGTCGTCGATGTGGTCCTCCCGGAGTCGCGGATCCCGTCTTGACCATCGACGCGGTCGTGTTCGACGTCGACGGGGTGCTCGTCGACACGGATGCCTCATATAACGAGGCGACCATCAGGACCCTTCGGCTCCTGCGTCCAGACCTGCCGGTCGATCGTGCGCTCATCAAGCTCTGGCGGCGGAGCGGAGACTGGAACAACGACTGGGACCTCTGCTACGGGCTCTACTTCTGGCTCAGCACGTCGCCGCGGCCCGACGCCGCTGCCGCCGCGCGGTGGACCCTCGCCGACCTCGAGGCGGCGGCGCCCGCGCTCCCGCTCTCGTACGAGGCGCTGCAGGGCATTTTCGAAGAGCACTACAACGGGACCGCCGCGACGATCGCCCGCTACCGCGTCGAAGCGCGCGTCCACAACGAGCGGCCGCTGGCGCGCGAAGAGACGGTGATGCTGGAGCCGGCCCTCCTCGCACAGCTTGCCGGGATGGGCATCGTGAAGCTCGGGGTCGTCACCGGCCGGGTCCGCGCCGATTGGGAGCAGGTGGCGGGCCGCATCCCGTTCCCGCCGGGCGTCCCTGTCGCGACCGACGAGGATGGCCGCAAGCCGGATCCGGCCCCACTCCGGCTCGTCGTCGGGCAGCTGGCGCCGACGGGTGTCGCGGTCGTTGGTGACACCCTCAATGATCTGCGGATGACACTGGCTTTTGCCCGGGTTGGCACGATACCCGCGATATGCGTCATCCGGTGCGATGCGGATGAGAGTGACAGCTACCTTCAGGCAGGTGCGGCGGCGACGATCCGCGCGCTCGCTGACTTGCCTGGCGCGTTGCGAGCCGTCATCGCCTGACCGGACGGGATACTAGGCAACATGCCCGAGCGCATCGTCGTCCTCCACGGCATCACGGCTGCGATGCTGCGCATCCTTGAGCTCGACCGCCTCCTGCCGGAGATCGTCCGCGCTGCGACCGCGCTCGAGTCCGCCGACGCCGCGTCGGTGATGCTCATCTCCGACGACGGCGCCGCCCTGCGCATCGTCGCGCACCACGGCCTGAGCGACGAGTACGCGGCGACCCAGCGGATCCCGCTCGAGGCGGCCAAGGCGATGTACCAGGGCTTCGATTCGCCGCTCGAGATCGACCTCCGCGCAGATCCGCTCGGGGACGCGGCCCTTATCGCGCGCGAGGGTCTCGTACGCGTGGTCGCCGTGCCGCTCGTGCACGAGGGGGCACTCATCGGCGGGGTCAACGTGTACACCAAGGATGTCGCGCGCATGTTCGACCGGATCGATATCGAGATCCTGCACATCCTCGCGGCGCAGGCATCGGTCGCAATCACGAATGCGCGGCTCTACGCGGAGGAGCGGACGGGGCGGCGGCTCCAGGAGTCGCTGCTCGAGTCGCTCGGCGACAGCGTCGTCATCGCCTTCCCGAGCGGCGCGATGCGGATGAACCGCGCCGCGCGCGAGCTGTTCGGTGTCGCTGAACAAGCCACATTCGACCGGCACGAGTGCCGCAAGGCGTTCGAGGTGCTGTCGGAGGAGGGTGACGAGCTCCCCGAGGGTGAGACGCCTCTGGATCGCGCGCTCCGCGGCATCGCGACGGCGGGCGTCTTCACCTCACGCGACACGCGCCGCGGCATCGACCACGTCCTGCGCGTCCACGGGCAGCCGGTGCACGGTGCCAACGGGATCGTGATCGCAGGCGTCGTCTCGATGCACGACCTCACGGCGGAACGCGAGACCGAGCGGCAGAAGGACGAGTTCCTGTCGATCGTGTCGCACGAGCTCAAGACCCCGCTCACGCCGCTCAAAGCGCTCGCGCAGCTGCTGCGGCTGCGCCTGCGCCGCCACCGTGAGGAAGGGCGCGCGCTCGACCTCGACTCGCTGGACGCGAACCTCAGGACCATCGAGCGGCAGGTCGACCGGATGAGCGGGCTCGTGAACGACCTGCTCGAGGTGTCGCGCGCGGGCCAGGGACGCTTCGAGCTGCAGCCGCTGGAATTCGATCTCGTGCCGCTCGTGCGCGACGTCGTGCATCGCCACGACGAGCTCGCTGCCGAGGATGGTCGGCACCGCTTCACCGTCGATGCGCCCGACACGGTGGTCATCAACGGGGACGCGATGCGCATCGAGCAGGCGCTCACGAACCTCGTCGGCAACGCGGTGAAATATTCGCCGTCGGGCGGCGATGTGCGTATCGCGGTCGCGCAGCGGAACGGAGCTGCCTTGGTCACCGTGACCGATCAGGGCATCGGCATCGAGCCGGGCGACATCGCCGGGTTGGGGAAGCCCTTCGCGCGCGGGTCCAGCCGCGCGCGCACGTTCAGCGGCGTGGGCATCGGGCTCTACCTCGCGCGTCTCGTCGCGGAGCGGCACGGCGGATCCATCGCGCTGCGGAGCGAGGGCGAGGACAAGGGAACGACGGTCACGATGGAGCTGCCGCGCGATGGAGCGACGCAGACCTAGCGAGTGCCGGAGGAGGGATTCGAACCCTCACGGGTCTTGCGACCCAACGGATTTTGAGTCCGCATCGGCTACCGTTACGACACTCCGGCGGTCTGCAGTCCGAGTCTAGCGACGATGCTTCGAGCTCCCCGGC